>NZ_QTUL01000014.1:0-86130 GCF_003435675.1 Blautia sp. AM23-13AC
TCTGCCGCTTAAAGCGGCCGGAAGCACGTGGCTTTAGTCATGTGAGGTTCACCTGAGTCCATACTTTGTGGCAATAAAGTTAAAAATTGCCGGAAGGTATGGTGATGCCATGTGGTATCAAAATGTAATTGCGACCGTGGAGATAAAATTGAGAATGTGATCTATTTATACAAGACATTTACGGAGGAGTATAAGGGCTAAATATCCCCATGACAGAAAGACTCCGAGAGTACAGAAAAAGAAAACGGGAGGAACGAAAAATGCAGGTACATTCCGTTCTGGAATCTTTACAGCAGGGAATCCTGATCTGCGATCAGCACAGCAGGATTGTGTTCTTCAATCAAGTCTACAGCGATTTCATCGGCGTTCCGCTTGAAACCGCGAAAGGTCATAAAATCACGGATTACCGCAAATCTGCCATTGCTCCGGAAGTCATTTGGAGCGGCATCCCGGTCGAGGGAATGGTGCGGAGAGAGGGAACGCAGGAATACTTTGCAAGTGTTTATCCGATCTGGGAAGAGCATCAGATCCGCGGAAGCATCTCAATTGTGACGAGTCTCGTACAGTTTGAAAAACGGGAATCAGAGGCTCACATGACGCTGGAAGAGCGGGTGCGCCGCTTTGAACGGCAGGAGATCCAAAATACGTTGTTGCTGTACGGACGGGATATGGAAGGGAAGCAAAAAGCGGCAAAGGAACTCGGAATTTCGCTGGCAACGTTATATAATAAAATCAAAGAATAAGACAGAAGGAGAATGAAATGCCGGAATTTCTGCAGCTTTGGGGCTTTGTGGTATTTTCTGTCTTTGCTGTAACAGAACTCACATAAAAGAGGGATCATGATTTCTAAAATTTTAGAAATTACGATCCCTTTTGTAGTATCTGCCCGGATATCGCATTACAATGATCTCAGATCAAAGAAAGCGAGGCCATAGAACATGAAAAAAATCAGAATCGGAAGCGGCGCAGGCTATGCGGGAGACCGCATTGAGCCGGCAGTGGAGCTGATGGAAAAAGGAAATCTGGACTACATTATTTTCGAGTGTCTGGCGGAACGCACCGTTGCGATCGGGCAGCAGGACAAAGAGAAAGATCCGTCGAAGGGTTACAACCAGCTGCTCGACTACCGAATGGAAAAAATTCTCCCGCTGATGGCGAAAAACAAAGTAAAAGTTATTACCAATATGGGAGCTGCCAACCCGGTATCTGCTGCAGAACGGACGTGTGAAATTGCCAGAAAACTGGGTGTCGGAGGATTGAAAATTGCCTGTGTGACCGGCGATGATATTACAGAAGAGCTGGACAAATATGAAAATGAGAAGGTGCTGGAGGATGGCACGCTGTTAAAAGAGAAAAAAGATGTTCTGATTTCCGCAAATGTCTATATGGGCGCAGAAGGCATCACAAAAGCGTTGAAAGAGGGCGCCAATCTTGTCATTACCGGTCGCGTTTCCGATCCTGCACTGACGATCGGACCGCTGGTATATGAGTTCGGATGGAACATTGACGACAACCCGGATCAGATGGGACAGGCGGTTCTGGCAGGCCATCTGCTGGAGTGTGCCGGACAGGTGACAGGCGGCTATTTTGCGGATCCGGGCTACAAGGATGTGCCGGATCTGTGGAAACTTGGATTCCCGCTCATTGAGATCGACGGGACAGGCGCATTTACCGTGACAAAAGTCGAGGGAAGTGGCGGACTGGTGAGCGTGGATACCTGTAAAGAGCAGATGATCTACGAAATCCACAACCCAAAGGCTTACCTGACCCCGGATGCAACAGCGGACTTTTCAAAGGTGACGTTCCGGCAGATCGGGGAAAACCAGGTTCGCGCCGAGCATGCGACAACGCATGGAAGACCGGAAACTTTGAAAGTGAGTGTCGGCTACAAGGACTGCTTCATCGGTGAGGGTGAAATTTCCTACGGCGGAAGCAACTGTATGGTACGGGCGGAGCTGGCGGCGGAGATTCTGGAGAAGCGGATTGAACTGACAGACATCGAGCTGGAAGAGTACCGTACTGATTTTATCGGATGCAATTCCCTGTATCGTGATGCAATTTCCAAGGAGATCGGAAGTGGAACTCCGTGTGAAGTGCGTCTCCGCGCCGCAGGCAGAACGAAAGACCGGAAAAATGCCGTTCTGCTGGCAAACGAGGTGGAGGCTCTCTATACCAACGGTCCCGCAGGAGGCGGCGGAGCAGTGAAACGGGTGTCCGAGATTGTCTCGGTCTGCTCAATTTTTGTGCCGCGCGATGCAGTAGAAGCAAAAGTTACATTCCGGGAGGTATAAGGCGATGAAATTAAAAGAGATTGCACATGCAAGAACAGGCGATAAAGGCGAGATCTCCAATATTTCGGTGATCCCATATGATGAGAACAATTATGAAATGCTGAAAGAAAAAGTAACAGAAGCACGCGTAGCAGAATACTTCCGCGAAATCTGTCACGGAAAAGTAACCCGCTACGAACTGAACGGAATCCATGCGCTGAACTTTGTCCTCGACAAGACACTCGGCGGCGGTGTCACAAGATCGCTGGCGCTGGACAAACATGGAAAGACACTCGGTATGGCACTGCTGGAAATGGAGGTTTAGGGCAATGGCAGAAGATTTTATGGCGGCTGCGGTAAAACGCGTAGAAGCACAATTTGCGAAAAGCGGCGTTTCCGAAAGCTGTGCAGCATTTGAAAGAAAAGACAGCCAGATCGAGATGCGCGATGGTGTGAAGCTGCATACAATCTATTATTTTCCAAGGGAAGGCGGATCAGGAGAAAACAAGAAATATCCCGTCATCCTGACTCGTACCTGCTATCCGGGCAACGACCGTATTCACCGTGCCTACGGCGAGGGACTGGCGCGCAGGGGTTATGTGTATGTCTACCAGTATTGCCGCGGCAGAGAGCAGTCGGAAGGAAAATGGGAGCCAAACATTAATGAGCGGAACGATGGCATTGACACCATGGATTACCTTGTGGAGCAGCCATGGTGCGAAATCTTAGGCTACTGGGGCCATTCCTACACAAGCATGACCGGCTGGGCGTTCGCTGATGCCGCGGAGGGGAAAGTTGCCGCAATGTTTCTGGAGGACTATGGAACGGATCGTTTTGTATCAGCCTACGAGAAGGGCTGCTTCCGCCACGATATCCTGACCGCATGGTCGATGGAAAATGCGGAAAAACCAGTGAATGCTGACTATCGCGAAAGCTGCCGTTATCTGCCGCAGATTGAAGTGGACGAGGCGCTGTGGGGACAGCGTGTTCCGTCCTACCGCGAATACATCACAAGCCCGAGCCCGGATGCGGAACTCTGGCAGACGGGCTGGTGGAAACAGTTGCGGGAAATTCCATCAAAAACGAAGGTTCCGATTTATCTTTTAAGCGGCTGGTACGATCATCACCACGGCAGCAGTATGAAAACGTGGGAGCGGCTGAACGAGGAAACAAAACAGCACAGCTGGCTCGAAATCGGCGCCTGGAACCACTTTTTCCAGATCTGCCTCGAGGGCAAAGAGGTGCTGCACCCGCAGAATGAAGAAATTCCAAAGATGCTGGAATGGTTTGAGCTGACGCTGAAACAAAAAGAAATCCCAACACAGCGGATCCGTGCCTATGAGATCGGCTCAGACCGTTGGATTGACATCGTGTCCGACGGACTGGGAGAAGAAGGAACTGCGGGAAGCATGACGCTGTATCTGGATGAGAAAACACTGCGGGAAGACGCGCCGGAACGGGAAAAAACGAGAAACTACACGTTTGACCCGGCCACTCCCGTCGAGAGCATCGGCGGAGAAGCCCTTCTGCATACGATGCCGCAGATCGGCAGCCATCTTCAGCCGGAACCGGACTATCGTGAGGATGTCCTGAGTTTTGTATCAGAACCGCTGGAAGAAACTTTCACGCTGAACGGAAAAGCTTCCGTCCGTCTGTTCGTGGAAAGTGATTGCGAGGATACGGCATTTACCGCTAAAATCATGGAGGTAACGCCGGAAGGAAAAGCGTACAACATTCGTTCCTCGATTGCAACATTGGAGCAGGGAAAAACGGAGGCCGGAGCCTATGAACCGGGCAGCGTGACAGAGGTACAGATTACTATGTGGAATATTGTATACACGATTCCAAAGGGTTCCCGCATTCGTGTAGATATTTCCTCTTCCGACTTTCCGCAGTACCATGTCCACAGCAATCAGAAAGGGCTGTGGTCGGAAAAGACGGAGAATAAAATTGCTCATCAGACCATTCATATGGGTGGAAAAGCTGCATCCTGTGTGATCCTGCCGCTGATGAAAAAACAGTAAAGTGTAACGATAAGGCAGGCGTCCGGGAAAAATCAGAAAGAAAAAGTAGCACAATCCATTCTTTTGTGATATAGTGAAAACACTATAAGTTTTGCGGTAAACCTAAAGAGCAGTACGCATCACGAAAACAAAAGAACAGGAGAAAAGCGATGGAGAAAAAGTGGTGGCACAAAACGGTCGGGTACCAGATTTATCCGAAGAGCTTTCAGGATACCAACGGGGACGGCATAGGAGATCTCAAAGGTGTGATCCGTCATCTTGACCAGATAGAAAAGCTGGGAGCCAATGTCATCTGGCTCTGCCCGGTGTTTGCATCCCCAATGGTGGATAACGGATACGATATTTCCGATTACATGGATATCGACCCGTCGTTTGGAACGATGGAGGACATGAAGGAGCTGATCGCGGAGGCAAAAAAACGCGGCATCCGCATTCTGATGGATCTTGTCGTGAATCATTCCTCTGATCGGCACGCGTGGTTTCAGGCGGCACTCAAAGATCCGTTTGGAAAGTACGGAAAGTATTATGTGTTCCGGGAAGGAAAAGACGGCAAAGAGCCGAACAACTGGCGGTCGATTTTTGGCGGCAGCGCATGGGAGAAAGTACCGAGATATGATAACCTGTATTACCTCCACATCTTCACAAAAGAGCAGCCGGATCTCAACTGGGAGAACCAGGAGCTGCGGGAAGAAATTTATGAGATGATTTTAAAATGGATGGATATGGGACTTGGCGGATTCCGTCTTGATGCGATCAGCCATCTGAAAAAGAATTATCAGTACACCAACCTCCCGCCGGATGGACCGGACGAGTACAATATGGCGTTCGAGTATTTTAACAACGTAGACGGTCTTGCCGACATTCTGCGTGAAATGAAGGAGCGCACCTTTGCGCCGACCGATGCGCTGACGATCGGAGAGTACGATCACATGGGACCGGAGGATGTGGAGGATGTGATTGGGGAAAACGGCAGTTTCTCGTCCGTTTTCGATTTTTGTCACACCCTCGACAATGTGCGTAACCCGAAATGGGGCAATACCGTGGCGTTGTTTGACGATTATCGCGATCAGCTTTTTGCGGCGCAGAAAATCGTGGATGGCCGCGGCATGCTCTGCAACTTCCTCGAAAACCATGACAAAACGCGCATCATCGACCGGTTCCTGATGCCGGAGGATCAGAACCTCTACAGCGAAAAAATGCTTCCGGTCACTAATTTCTTCCTGCCGGGTATTGTGTTCCTGTATCAGGGACAGGAAATCGGCATGCGCGACGACCCGAAACAGTCCATTCAGGGATTTGTCGATAAACCGACCTTTGCTATTTACGACCGCCTGATTGCCGAAGGAAAAACGGATGCGGAAGCGCTCGAGCAGATTAACCGCGAGAGCCGCGAGCACAGCAGAACTCCGATGCAGTGGGATGCATCTGCCGAGGCGGGATTCACAACAGGTACGCCGTGGTTCCCGGTGAATAAAAACTATGCGGAGCTGAACTATGAGGCTGAAGAAAAGGATTCTGATTCGCTGCTGTGGTTTTACCGCAAAATGGTGGCAGTAAGACGACGTGAAGATCTGGAAGAAACCTTCCTCTACGGAATGCTGATTCCGGAATACGAGACGGTAAGCGGCGTTCTGGCGTACCGCAGGAAGGATGAGAAGAATAATATTCTGATCCTTACTACTTCTCTTGCGGATGGCATTACATTGCCATTTACAGATACAATCGAAGAAGTACTTCTGAATAACTATGACACCTGCGAGGCGGGCGAGGGAACGATCCGTCTGCAGCCGTATCAGTGTCTGGTGCTGAAGGTAAATAAATAGACAAAAAACGGAAACAAAAACTGCGGTTCTGCGGATGCATATGCTTTGCGGAACCGCAGTTTTTCGCAGATAGAGAATTAAAATTTCCCCTTGACATACTCCTTGGGAAACGTAAAAATAGAATTAAAAGGTGTGGGAGAGCAAAAGGAAAAGAGGATGAAAAAACAGGAGAAAAAAACAGGTCTGAAAGAAATCCTGAAAGGGGGTCAGGAGACGCTGCCGGGATTTCAGTTTCAGATCTATCGGGCGGAAGACAAGAGATCACTATGGAATGCAGATTTTGAGATTCTGTTTCTGCTGAAAGGTGATGGAAGAGTCAGTTATGAAGACGGTGTTGTGTATCGGGTTCAAGAGAAGGATCTTTTTGTTGTGAATGGGTTTCAGATTTGTTCGATTGATCTGAATGAGCAGGGGATTCTGCTGTCGTTGAAAATGAGTGCAGATGCGATTGCGTCCGTTCATATTGAATTTTTAAAATATGAGATAGAATGCAGATCCTTTTTGTTCACGGAGGAGCAGCAGGAAGCATTTGATGTAATACGCAGTGATCTGGCACGGGTTTTTCAGGAAGCATACAAAAACGATATGATGCAGCCTGTCAATGCGCGCAGTCGGATAACGGCGCTTCTTGAGGATCTTTCGAGGTATTTTGCTGCCGGTGAACGGATGAAACATTCCAGGAGCGGCCGTGAACGGATTCAGATGGCGTCGGATTATATTCTGCAGCATTATAAAGAAGCAATCACGCTAGAGGATTTGGCGGACCATATTTATCTGAGCCGGACGTATATTTCAAGGAGCTTCCCGCGGTATTTTGGTGTTTCGTTTCTGGAATACATAACTCAGGTACGTCTGGCGCATGCAATTCTTGATATGCATGGAGATGCGACGCTGACGGAGATTGCATACAATAACGGATTTTCTAACGAAAATGTGATGATCCGCGCATTCCGAAAATATTTCGGCATGACACCGGGAGAATATCGGAAAAGCATAGTTCAGACTGCCGTAAGAGAAGAAGAAAAGAATTGCGGGCTCATTAAGTATATCGACAGAACAACAGAGGACTATGAGAAAGACAACGATGTATACCGGGTACTTTTGCAGTATGCGGGATTCCGAGAACAGGAATTTGATGCGGAAAAAGAAAATTCAGTTCAGATTCTGGCTGCACTGGGAGGAAGAAAACAGAGAATAGCAGGGCATTGGAGGCGTATCATCAATGGCGGCTATGCAAGATCTGTTCTGGATGCACGTGTGCAGGAGGAACTGGCGCAGGCGATTCGTGATATCGGATATGAATTTATTCGGGTAAAGGGAATTCTGGACGATGATATGTGCGTGCTGCGGAGAGATATGAAAGGAGAAATACGGGTCGGATATCAATATATTGATGCGGTTCTTGATTTTATTCTTTCCATTGGAGCGAAGCCCATGATAGAATTCGGTCATATGCCGGGGCTGCTGGCAGAGCAGCCGAGTCAGATTACCATGCGTCCGGTGCAAAATGCCGCGCCGAAGGATCTGGAAGCATGGAAAAGACTGATCGGCGGGATTATGGATCATCTGCGCACCCGGTATGGAGTGGAACGGATGCGCAACTGGATTTGGGTTCCTTGGGTGAACGCGGATTTCTTTGAGAACTGCGGGATGGATCGGTATATAGAGGTTTACCGGATTTCCCATCAGGAGATTAAAAGAATCTGCCCGGATTTTCTGACCTGTCTTTCTTATGGAACGATGGGAGAACATGGGATAAAAGAGCTGCTTTTGAAAATGGAGGAGGCGGGCTGCCTTCCGGAAATTTACGGAGTACGCAGCTTTGGCGCAGTTATGTCATGGGAAGAGCAGGAAGACCTGAACCTGATTGTCAATAGTGACAGCTTTGATTTTGCAGTCAGCCGGGATATGGATTATTTGCAAAACTATCTTCGGAAAATCAGAAAGAGGCTGCAGAAAATGGGATTTCAGGGAACACCGATCATTGTGGACGAGTGCAGCAATAATGTATGGCAGAGAGATCTGTGCAATGATACCTGCTATAAAGCGGCATGGCTGTTTAAAAACATGCTGGAAAACGAGAATGAGGCAAATGGCCTTGCATATTTTTCCATCAATGACCGTCTGGATGAGATCTTTCCGGTACACGATTCTTTCCATGGAGGATTCGGAATGTTTACGGATGATGGGATACCTAAAGCAGTTTATGGTGCGGCAAAACTTCTCGGAAAGATGGGGACGCGTTTTGTTGCATCGGGAAAAGGGTATTTTATCAGCACCGAAGAAAGAGAAGAGAAAATACAGATTTATCTCTACAATTATGTGCATTATGACATGCTGTACCGTCATCGCCATACCGTCAATATTTCACGGACAGATCGATATCGTGTTTTTCAGGCGGGAGAAAATCTGACATTTTCTGTGCAGCTCCAAAAAGTGCCAGGGGGAGAATACCGTATCCAGTGCTATAAGATTACGCGCGAACAGGGCAGCCCATATGACTGCTGGGCGGCGATGGGTGCGCCGGAGGCAATGACATCGGAAGAGAAGGAAATGATATGCCACAGTGCAGATCCGGAGTACCGTGTCTGGCGGGAAACGGTGGGAGAGGAACAGATTCTTTCTGTTCAGGAACATTTGAAGGTACATGAGGTTGCATGTATAGAGATAATTTGCCTGAATCATTATCGAGAATTGCACTAAAAAATATGAAAACATAATAATAAAACAGAAAAAGACAAGAAAATGAGAAATAGCGTGTGGAAAGTGAGTAGAAAATTGCCAAAAAAATCCTTATACTGAGAAACAGAACAAAGGTCGTAGGCGCATGGTACGGCCACAAAGAGGGCGGAAGAGAGAAGGAGATTCATCCGCAGCCTCAAAAATGTATGGAGGAAAAAACAATGGCAGCAAAAGAACAAGCTTCGGCAAAGCAGAGCCTTACCGAAAAGATCAGCACGAAAGAGAAGGTCAGCTACGGATGCGGAGATCTGGCCAGTAACCTGATTCTCGTGCTGACATCCACATTTGTAGCGTATTTCTACACCGATGCACTGGGATTAAATGCAGCAATCATCGGAAGCATCATGATGTTTTCCCGTTTTGCAGACGGTGTCACCGACATGCTCATGGGATATGTCATGGACCGCGTCAAAACGAAATATGGAAAGGCAAGACCATGGCTGTTATGGCTGGCAATACCGATTGCAGTAGCATGTGTACTTGTATTCCTCGTTCCGAATACCGGAACCGTTGGAAAGTATGTTTACGTAACGATTACGTATAACCTCGTTACCACATTCCTTTACACGATGATCAACATTCCTTACGGCGCACTGACATCCTTAATGAGCCGTGATCAGGGACAGAGAACTGTCATCAACGTATTCCGCATGTTTATGGCACAGGTTGGTTCCCTTATCATCAATGCATCTACCCTTCCGCTGGTAAATAAAATGGGTGGAAGCAGCAACCAGAAGAGCTGGATCATCGTATCTGCGATTTATGCAGTCATCGCAGCAATTCTGTTCTTAGTATGTTTCAAAAACACCAAAGAGCGTGTTACCGTATCTTCCGAGCAGAAAGAAGATGTCAACTTTGTACAGTCTCTGAAATTGATCTTCAAAAACAGCCAGTGGCTGCTGCTCTGCGGCATCTGGATTACTATGTGCCTTGGCATGGGCGCCAGCGGTGCGGTTGGAACTTACTATGCAAAATATATTCTGATGAATGAGAACATGGCAGGATTTATCTCATCTGTTTCTATCATTCCGGTTCTGGTTCTGATGCCGTTCTGTGTACCGCTCAGTCTGAAATACGGAAAACGAAACGTAGCCCTTGTCGGAACTTTCTTCAGCCTTGCCGGCCAGCTCCTGATGGTCATCAATCCGACCAATGCTACCTGGCTTCTGGTATGCTCGCTGATCAAAGGTGTCGGCTCAGCAACCCTGACCGGAACCATCTTCGCAATGGTAGCCGATACGATTGAGTACGGCGAGTGGAAAAATGGAACACGTGTCGAAGGTATGCTGTATTCCACCACAACCTTCGGTGCGAAAGTAGGAAGTGGCTTCGCAAGTGCCGTTGCTTTGTGGGTCATCTCCGCAGCTGGTTATAACGGACTTGCCGCAACCCAGACCGCAAGTGCACTTTCTGCAATCAAAGCCCTGTATCTGTGGATTCCGATTCCGTTCTATGCAATTATGATTCTCTTCTATGTATTTTATAAACTTGACAAAATTTATCCGCAGGTAATGGAAGACCTGAAGGCAAGAGAGGCAGCAAAAGAAAAACACTAAAACAAAAACACTAAAACAAAAACCGAAAAATCGGTCCCACAAAAGGAGAAGATCTTTTTGCGGGACCTTTTTTGTGGTACAATACAACAAAAAAATCTATCATGAGGTGTGAAATGGAAAGAGAAAACAGAGACGAAGACATGATGCTGAAAGGAACAAAACAGGAAATGCCGGGATTCTATTTTCGGCTACTCCGGTCGGAGGAGAAACGGGAACTGTGGAATCCGGATTTTGAACTTTTATTTCTGCTTCGTGGGACGGGAAGAGTCAGCTACGAGGACGGAGAAGTTCACAGTCTCCCGGTGGGATCTGTCTTTGCGATCAACCGGTTTCAGATCTGTGATCTGGATCTGGACGAAGACGGACTGGCCCTGTCGCTCTGCATTTCAGCGGAGACAATTGCTTCATTTCACATTAAGCTGCTGAAATGTGAAGTCAAATGTCAGTCGTTTTTTTATATGGAAGATCAGCAGGAAAAATTTGACCTGATCCGGCGGGATATGGCACGAATCTTTCTTGAAATGTACAAAAATAATGAGGAACAACCGGTCTATATGAAAAGCCGTGTGACGGCGCTTCTGGAGGATCTGCTTTCTTACTTTACATCCAAGAAAAAGGTGGAACAGGGCCGGAGCGGACGGGAACGCCTTCAGCGGGCATCGGACTATATTCTGCAGCATTGCCGGGAAGAGATTACGCTGGAGGATCTGGCGGATCATCTTTATCTGAGCCGTGCCTATATTTCACGGAGCTTTCCGCAGTATTTCGGTGTATCATTTCGGGAGTACGTGACGCAGGTGCGCCTGGCGCATGCCGTACAGGAAATGCACAGCGGCGCAACGCTGACGGAGATTGCCTATCACAATGGATTTGTCAATGAGACGGCGATGATCCGCGCATTCCGCAAATACCGCGGTATGACACCGAGCGAATACCGGAAGCAGATGAAACATACGGCAGAACAGAGTGAAAAGAAAGGAAAAGAGCGGGAAGAGGCGGCGGGAGACCATGATATTTTCCAGAGTCTCCTGCAGTATGCAGCGGTCACGGAGCAGGAGGTTGAGACGACAAATGAGAGTGCCGTTTCCGTGACAGCGGCAGTAAACGGACGGAAACCAAGAGTGGCAGGCCACTGGAAGCGCGTGATCAATGCCGGCTATGCGGCAAGTGTGCTGAACCGCGAGGTGCAGGATGAGCTGGAACAGCTGGTGCAGGAGCTCGGCTATGAGCTGATCCGCGTAAAAGGAATTCTTGATGATGATATGTGCGTACTTCGGCGGAATATGTGGGGCGAGGTTCAGTTCTGCTGGAACTATATTGATGAGGTGATCGATTTCATCCTTTCTACGGGAGCGAAGCCGTTGCTGGAATTCGGCCATATGCCGTTGCTACTGGCAAAAACAGACCCGGGAAGAACGATGCGTCCGGCGCTAAGCAGCTCTCCGCGAGATCTGGCTGAGTGGCGCATGCTGATCAAAAACCTGATGGAACATCTAAGGGAACGGTATGGAATCAACCAGATGCGGCGCTGGATTTTCAACCCGTGGATCAGCGGAGACGTGATCACGATTGATGGAGGAGATGAGTTCTTTGAGACGTGGAAAGCATCGTACGAGGAGATGAAACGTGTGAGCCCGGATCTTGTAACATGTCTTTCCTTTGGTCTTGGACCGGAGGAACATCTCAAAGCCTTTATCGAAACTATGAAGGAAAAGGAATGTGTGCCGGAAATTTTTGCATTCCGCTCGTTTGGCACGGTGATCTATGGAGAGGAAGAGGAGAAAATGAATCTGATCCAGAACAACGAGAGCGTCAATATGATTGTGAGCCGCGACCCGGATTTTCTGCGGAACCGCGGGGAGAAGGTAAAAGGTCTGCTGCAGAAGGCTGGGCTTGGTGCACTGCCGGTTCTGGTGGATGAGTGCAGCAGCAACATTTGGCAGAGGGATCTGTGCAACGATACCTGTTATAAAGCGGCATGGCTGTTTAAAAATCTTCTGGAAAATGAAGAGGCGCTGCAGGGAATTGCGTATTTCTCGGTCAATGACCGTTTGGATGAAGTATTTCCGGCGCGGGAAACGTATCATGGAGGTTTTGGGCTGTTCACGATGAACGGCATTCCAAAGGCGGTCTGCACTGCGCTGCGGCTGCTCGGCAGAATGGGATCTCGTCTGGTGAAGCGTGGGGACGGCTATTTTATCAGCACGGAGCCGGAGAAAAACCAAAGCCAGATTTACCTGTACAATTATGTTCACTACGATATGCTGTACCGCTACCGCCATGCCGTGAATATTTCCCGCACGGATCGTTACCGCGTATTCAATATGGGGGAAATCCGGACCTTTTCAGTGAAGTTGACCGGACTGGAACCGGGAAAATATTGCCTGCGGCTGTATAAAGTGACGAAAGAGCACGGCAGCAGCTACGATGCGTGGGTGCGGATGGGAGCTCCGGAGCGGATGAACCGGATGGAGCGCGCGATGCTGTGCCACAGTGCGGACCCGGAATACCGTGTCTGGGAGCAGGAAACCGACCCGGAAGGCAGCCTCACGGTGCAGGAACGCCTGGAGCCGCACGAGACGGCGCTGATTGAGGTGGAGCAGATTCTGTAAAATCTTCAAAAAATTGCACTCGCGGTGGGAGAATACAGAGAAAGAGTGGAAAAAAAGCAACAATATAAGAAGATCTTGCGGCAATTCGAGTAGAAAAGGACGAAAATATTGTTTATACTGAAAACAACATAAATGCTAAATTCTACAGAAAAGAGGTATTTCAAAATGGGGAAAATATTTGATTACGATGGCGTGCCGGTGCTGCATACCACATCCGGCGATTTAAAAGGTTATTTTTATGACGGTGTTTACATTTACAAAGGAATTCCGTATGCATACGCAGACCGTTTCCAGATGCCGGTTCCGTCCAAATGGAATGGCGTAAAAGACGCAACAAACTATGGTTTTGTATGCCCGCTCCAGAATCAGGATACACCGAACGGCGAGCTTATGGTTCCGCACCGCTACTGGCCGCAGGATGAGCACTGCCAGTCCTTAAATATCTGGACAAACAAACTTGATCCGGAAGCCAAAAAACCGGTTCTCGTATGGTTCCACGGCGGTGGATACGCAGCGGGATCTTCCATCGAGCAGGTTGCGTATGACGGCGTCAGCATCGCAAAGAAAGGTGATTCGATTCTTGTTTCTGTCAACCACAGACTGAATATTTTAGGGTATCTGGATCTGTCTCCGTTTGGGGAAAAATACAAAAATTCCGCAAACGCAGGCCACGCCGATATGGTGGCAGCCCTGCAGTGGGTACATGACAATATCGCCCTGTTCGGCGGCGATCCGGAGAATGTAACCATTTTTGGCCAGTCCGGCGGCGGAATGAAGGTGATTGACCTGATGCAGATTCCATCAGCAGACGGCCTGTTCCAGAAAGGCCTTGTCATGAGCGGTGTGATGGAAGGGGATCCGCTCGGCGCAGGAGAAAAAGATGGAACAGAGATTGTCACGGCAATGATGAAAGAGCTTGGCTTTGATGATGTGGCGCAGCTGGAAACCGTACCGTATCCGCAGCTTGCCGCAGCATATGCAAAGGTATCCCCGGCTATCGCACAGAATGGCGGCTACATCGGCGGCGGCCCGAAAAAGGGCGATTACTTCTGCGGAAATCCATTCGACGCAGGCTTCCGTGAGCATGCACATCAGATTCCGATGATGATCGGAACCGTATACGGCGAGTTCGCAACGTTTGCACCGGCAGCTTATGATAAGAACAAACTGACAGCGGAAGAGATTCTGGAAATCCTCAAAAAGGTTTATGGAGACAATGCCGAAAAGGTTCTGGACGCTTTCAAAGAAGCATATCCGGAGAAGAACGGCGTAGATGTTCTTGCGATCGACCGCGCAATGCGTGAGCCGACCGTAAAACTTGCCAAACTGTTCGCAAAAGGCGGCGGCAAAGCATATCTCTACAACTTCGCTCTGGAATTCCCGTTCCAGCACGGCAAGCCGGCATGGCACTGCTCCGATATCCCGTATTTCTTCGGAAACGCAGATCTCGTAGAAATTTGTGGCATCCCGGATGTCAGCGATAAACTGGAAAGCGAAATCTTCGGAGCACTTCTCGCCTTCGCAAAGAACGGAAATCCGGACCACGAGGGGCTCCCGCACTGGCCGGAAGCAGAAGCAGAGGATGCGGATACCATGGTATTTGACAGAAAGACTGAAGTAAAACACAACTACGATGATAAAGTGTTTGCAGAGATCAACAAAGTTCTGAAACCATGGAGCTTTATGGACATGATGGCTGACAATATTCAGCATTAAAAAGAACGATTCGACGCGGCATAAGCGAAATCGGGATGGAGCTCTGAAATATTAAAAAATTAGAATAAAAAAACCGCCTGTTTGATTTGAAAAATAAAAAAATCAAACAGGCGGTTTTTTTCTGAAAATTCGGTGCTTTCAATCACATCTAAAGTATTATTCTAACAGGGTCACGGAAGAAAAACCAGTAAAAAACAGATTGTACTGAAAAAAATACAATCTGTTTTGTTGACACACTTGAAAAAACATGATAATCTAGAAAATGCACTATTATGGCAAGATATGCCTAAAACCTTTTGTTCAGGCATGAGCGGTAATAAATATATTATAACACAAGGGGTGACAACGTCAATGGAGAAAAACAGAATACGTCCGATACCTACCGGAAAAAGTATGCGAATGAGTTACCAGAGACAAAAAGAAGTATTGGAAATGCCCAACTTGATTGAAGTCCAGAAGGATTCCTATGACTGGTTCCTGAGAAGCGGACTCAAGGAAGTCTTTGATGACATTTCACCAATCTCCGACTACGGCGGACGGCTGAGCCTTGAATTCGTAGACTTTACACTGTGTGAAGATGACGTAAAATACTCAATCGAAGAGTGTAAACAGCGTGACGCTACTTATGCGGCACCGTTAAAGGTAAAAGTAAGATTATATAATAAGGAAAAAGACGAGATCACAGAGCACGAAATTTTCATGGGTGATCTGCCGTTGATGACAGCAACAGGAACATTCGTTATCAATGGTGCAGAGCGAGTAATCGTCAGCCAGCTGGTACGTTCCCCTGGTATTTATTACGGCATCGCACATGATAAGCTCGGAAAGAGACTGTTCTCCTGTACCGTAATCCCGAACCGTGGAGCATGGCTGGAGTACGAGACCGATTCCAACGACGTCTTCTATGTCCGCGTAGACCGTACCAGAAAAGTTCCGATTACAGTCCTCATCCGTGCACTTGGAGTAAGCTCCAATGCAGAGATCGTAGAGCTGTTCGGTGAAGAGCCGAAGATTCTTGCAAGCTTCACCAAAGATACTTCCACCAACTATCAGGAAGGTCTTCTCGAGCTGTACAAGAAAATTCGTCCGGGCGAGCCTCTCGCAGTAGAAAATGCAGAGAGCCTCATCATGAGCATGTTCTTTGACCCGCGTCGCTATGACCTGGCAAAGGTAGGCCGTTATAAATTCAACAAGAAACTTGCACTGCGCAGCCGTATCCGCAACCAGATCCTCGCTGAGGATGTTGTAGATCCGTCAACCGGTGAAATCCTTGCAGAAAAAGGCACCACCGTTACTCTGGAACTCGCAGACAAGATTCAGAACGCAGCAGTACCGTATGTATGGATTCAGACAGAGGAGAGAAACGTAAAAGTTCTTTCCAACTTAATGGTAGATCTGAAAGCATGGGTAGATGTTGACGAGGAAGAACTTGGCATCAACGAGAAAGTATACTATCCGGTTCTGGAAAAGATCCTGGAGGAAAATACCGATATCGAAGAGATCAAACAGGCGATCAAACGTGACATTCACGACCTGATTCCGAAACATATCACAAAGGAAGATATTTTCGCTTCCATCAACTACAACATGCATCTGGAATACGGCGCAGGAAATGCCGATGATATCGACCACCTGGGCAACCGTAGAATCCGTGCCGTAGGTGAGCTGCTTCAGAACCAGTACCGCATCGGTCTGTCCCGTATGGAGCGTGTGGTACGTGAGCGTATGACAACACAGGACATCGACGGAATTTCTCCGCAGTCCCTGATCAATATCAAACCGGTTACAGCTGCAATCAAAGAGTTCTTCGGATCTTCCCAGCTGTCCCAGTTCATGGATCAGAATAACCCGCTTGGAGAGCTGACGCACAAGAGACGTCTTTCCGCCCTTGGACCTGGCGGTCTGTCCCGTGACCGTGCCGGATTCGAGGTTCGAGACGTACACTACTCCCATTACGGAAGAATGTGCCCGATCGAGACTCCTGAGGGACCGAACATCGGTCTTATCAACTCTCTGGCATCGTATGCGCGCATCAACGAGTATGGCTTCGTTGAGGCTCCATACAGAAGAATTGACAAATCAGATCCGAAAAATCCGCGTGTTACCGACGAAGTAGTCTACATGACCGCAGATGAAGAGGATAATTACCATGTAGCACAGGCAAATGAGCCGCTGGATGCAGAAGGACACTTCCTCAACAAGAACGTTTCCGGACGTTATCTGGATGAGACCCAGTCCTACGAGCCGCACATGTTTGATTACATGGACGTGTCTCCGAAGATGGTATTCTCCGTTGCTACGGCGCTGATCCCGTTCCTTCAGAACGACGATGCGAACCGTGCGCTGATGGGATCCAACATGCAGCGTCAGGCCGTACCGCTGATGATCACCGATGCTCCTGTTGTAGGAACCGGTATCGAAGCAAAAGCAGCCGTAGACTCCGGTGTCTGCGTCGTTGCAAAAAAAGCAGGAACCATTTCCTATTCCTGCTCCAACGAGATCCGCATGAACAATGATGACGGAACAAAAGATGTTTACCATCTGACCAAATTCATGCGAAGCAACCAGAGCAACTGCTACAACCAGAAACCGATCGTATTTAAAGGTGACCATGTAGAGGCCGGCGAAGTAATCGCAGACGGTCCGTCTACCTACCAGGGCGAGCTTGCTCTTGGTAAAAACCCGCTGATCGGATTTATGACCTGGGAAGGATATAACTACGAGGACGCCGTTCTTCTTAGCGAGCGTCTGGTACAGGATGATGTTTACACTTCCATCCACATCGAGGAGTACGAGGCAGAGGCCCGTGACACCAAGCTTGGACCGGAAGAGATCACAAAAGACGTTCCGGGCGTCGGCGATGAAGCCTTAAAAGACCTGGACGAGCGTGGAATCATCCGCATCGGTGCAGAGGTACGTGCCGGTGATATTCTGGTCGGAAAAGTAACTCCGAAGGGAGAAACCGAGCTGACCGCAGAGGAGCGTCTGCTCCGTGCCATCTTTGGCGAGAAAGCAAGAGAAGTACGTGATACTTCCCTGAAAGTACCGCACGGTGAGTATGGTATCATCGTGGACGCCAAAGTATTTACCCGTGAAAACGGCGACGAACTTTCTCCTGGAGTAAACCAGGCAGTCCGCATCTACATCGCACAGAAGAGAAAAATCTCTGTCGGCGATAAGATGGCTGGTCGTCACGGAAACAAGGGTGTCGTTTCCCGTGTACTTCCTGTAGAGGATATGCCGTTCCTGCCGAACGGACGTCCGCTGGACATCGTGCTGAACCCTCTGGGTGTGCCGTCCCGTATGAACATCGGACAGGTGCTTGAGATCCACCTGAGCCTTGCAGCAGCAGCTCTTGGATTCAACGTTTCCACTCCGATCTTCGACGGCGCAAACGAGAAAGATATTCAGGATACCCTGGAACTGGCAAACGATTATGTAAACATGGAATGGGATGCATTCTCCGAGAAATATAAAGATATTCTGCTTCCGGAAGTATATCAGTATCTGGAAGAGCATCTGGATCACAGAGAACTGTGGAAGGGTGTTGATATCGCAAGAGACGGTAAGGTACAGCTCCGCGACGGACGTACCGGTGAGCCGTTCGATGGAAGAACGACAATCGGACACATGCATTACCTGAAACTGCATCACCTGGTAGACGATAAGATTCATGCCCGTTCTACCGGCCCATACTCCCTCGTTACACAGCAGCCTCTGGGTGGTAAAGCTCAGTTCGGTGGACAACGTTTCGGAGAGATGGAGGTTTGGGCGCTTGAGGCGTACGGTGCATCCTACACGCTGCAGGAGATCCTGACTGTGAAGTCTGACGATGTGGTTGGCCGTGTGAAGACATACGAAGCCATCATCAAGGGCGACAATATTCCGGAGCCTGGTATTCCGGAATCCTTCAAAGTATTGTTGAAAGAGCTGCAGTCCCTGGCACTCGATGTCCGCGTACTGCGTGATGACAATACCGAAGTTAAAATTATGGAATCAGTTGATTACGGTGATACCAACCTGAACCACATCATCGAGGGAGACCGTTACTCTGACAGAGAGGACGAGAGATTTGGTGACTATGGATTCTCCAAGAAAGAATTTGACGGAGAAGAAATGGTAGATGTGGAAGAGGATGAAGAAGAAGACTCTTATCTTGATCTGGATGAAAGTTCAGATGATGACATGTAACTTGTAGATCTTCGCTTTGCGAGGAAAGGGGTAATCAAATGCCAGAAACAGCAAAAAAAGAAAATTACCAGATGAGCTTTGATGCCATCAAAATAGGACTTGCCTCCCCGGAGAAAATCCGGGAGTGGTCCCATGGCGAGGTAAAAAAACCGGAGACCATCAACTACAGAACGCTGAAACCGGAAAAAGACGGTCTGTTCTGTGAAAGAATCTTCGGACCAAGCAAAGACTGGGAGTGCCATTGCGGTAAATATAAGAAAATTCGCTACAAAGGCGTAATCTGCGACCGATGCGGCGTAGAAGTAACAAAATCCAGTGTGCGCCGTGAGCGTATGGGACACATTGAGCTGGCAGCTCCGGTATCCCACATCTGGTATTTCAAAGGAATTCCGTCCCGTATGGGACTGATCCTGGATCTGTCTCCGAGAACTCTGGAAAAGGTTCTGTATTTCGCAAACTACATCGTTCTTGATGCAGGCGATACCAAATTACAGTACAAACAGGTTCTGACCGAGAAAGAATACCAGGATGCCAGAGAGGAGTTCGGAAACAGCTTCCGTGCAGGTATGGGTGCGGAATCCATCAAAGAGCTTCTGATGGCAATCGATCTGGAAAAAGAGTCTGCTGAATTAAAGGCAGGTCTTAAAGATTCTACCGGACAGAAGAGAGCCCGCATCATCAAGAGACTTGAGGTTGTTGAGGCATTCCGTGAGTCCGGAAACCGTCCGGAGTGGATGATTCTTGATGCGGTTCCGGTTATTCCGCCGGATCTGCGTCCTATGGTACAGCTTGACGGAGGACGTTTTGCAACATCTGACCTGAATGACCTGTACCGCCGTATCATCAACCGTAACAACCGTCTGAAGAGACTGCTGGAGCTCGGTGCACCGGATATCATCGTGCGCAACGAGAAACGTATGCTCCAGGAGGCAGTTGATGCCCTGATCGACAACGGCCGCCGCGGCCGTCCGGTAACCGGTCCTGGAAACCGTCCTCTGAAATCTCTGTCCGACATGCTGAAAGGTAAATCCGGCCGTTTCCGTCAGAACCTTCTTGGTAAACGTGTTGACTACTCCGGCCGTTCTGTTATCGTCGTAGGACCGGAACTGAAGATTTACCAGTGCGGTCTGCCGAAAGAAATGGCAATCGAGCTGTTTAAACCGTTCGTTATGAAAGAGCTGGTTTCCAACGGCACTGCACATAACATCAAAAATGCAAAGAAAATGGTCGAGAAACTCGAGCCGCAGGTATGGGACGTTCTCGAGGACGTCATCAAAGAGCATCCGGTTATGCTGAACCGTGCCCCTACCCTGCATCGTCTGGGTATCCAGGCGTTCGAGCCGATTCTGGTAGAAGGTAAAGCGATTAAGCTGCACCCGCTGGTTTGTACCGCATTCAACGCCGACTTCGACGGTGACCAGATGGCTGTCCATCTGCCGCTGTCTGTAGAAGCGCAGGCAGAGTGCCGTTTCATGCTTCTTTCTCCGAACAACCTGCTGAAACCGTCCGATGGTGGTCCGGTAGCCGTTCCTTCCCAGGATATGGTTCTTGGTATCTACTATCTGACACAGGAGCGTCCGGGCGAGAAGGGCGAAGGAAGCTTCTTCCGCGATATGAACGAAGCCATCCTGGCATACGAGAACGGATATATTACCCTGCAGACCAAGATTACCATCCGCTGCGAAAAAGAGATGGAAGATGGTACTGTAATGCAGCAGAACGTAAGCTCCACACTCGGAAGATTCCTCTTCAATGAGATTCTGCCGCAGGATCTGGGATACGTAGACCGTACGGTTCCGGGTAACGAGCTTGCGCTTGAGGTTGATTTCCTCGTTGCAAAGAAACAGCTGAAACAGATTCTGGAAAAAGTCATCAATACACACGGAGCTACCAAAACCGCAGAGGTTCTGGACTATATCAAGGCAACCGGATATAAATACTCCACCCGTGCAGCCATGACCGTATCCATTTCCGATATGACCGTGCCGCCGCAGAAGCCGGAGATGCTCGCCGAAGCACAGGCAACGGTAGACAAGATTACAAGAAACTTCAAACGTGGTCTGATTACAGACGAAGAGCGTTACAAAGAGGTTGTAGATACCTGGAAGAAGACCGACGATGCGCTGACAAAAGCATTGCTCGACGGACTGGATAAATACAATAACATCTTCATGATGGCTGACTCCGGAGCCCGTGGTTCCGATAAGCAGATCAAACAGCTGGCTGGTATGCGAGGACTGATGGCCGATACAACCGGACACACCATCGAGCTGCCGATCAAGTCAAACTTCCGTGAAGGTCTTCAGGTACTGGAATACTTCATGTCCGCACATGGAGCACGAAAAGGTATGTCCGATACCGCGCTTCGTACCGCCGACTCTGGTTACCTGACCCGTCGTCTGGTAGACGTTTCTCAGGACCTGATCATCCGTGAAATCGACTGTGCCGAGGGCAAGGACGAAATTCCGGGTATGTGGGTCAGCGAGTTCACAGACGGAAAAGAGCAGATCGAGAGTCTGCAGGATCGTATCACAGGCCGTTTCTCCTGCGAGACGATCAAAGACAAGGACGGCAACGTCATTGTAAAAGCAAACCATATGATCACCCCGAAACGTGCTGCCCGTGTCATCAAAGACGGCATCAACGAGAACGGTGAGCATTATACAAAAGTAAAAATCCGTACCATTCTTACCTGCCGTTCCGGTAACGGAATCTGCGCAAAATGCTATGGTGCCAACATGGCAACCGGCGAGGCAGTACAGGTTGGTGAGTCTGTCGGAATTATCGCAGCACAGTCGATCGGTGAGCCTGGTACACAGCTGACCATGCGTACCTTCCATACCGGTGGTGTTGCCGGTGGAGATATCACACAGGGTCTTCCTCGTGTCGAGGAGCTTTTCGAGGCAAGAAAGCCGAAAGGACTTGCCATCATCACCGAAATCGCCGGTGTTGCACAGATCAAAGACACCAAGAAGAAACGCGAAATCGTTGTTACCAATCCGGAAGACGGCGTATCCAAGACATACCTGATCCCTTACGGATCCCGTATTAAGATCGCAGACGGAACAGTTCTGGAAGCCGGAGACGAGCTGACCGAGGGTTCTGTCAACCCGCATGATATCCTGAAGATCAAAGGTGTACGTGCCGTTCAGGATTACATGATCCGCGAGGTACAGCGAGTTTACCGTCTGCAGGGTGTAGAAATCAACGATAAGCATATCGAGGTTATCGTTCGCCAGATGCTGAAGAAGATCCGCATCGAGGAAAACGGAGATACCGAATTCCTTCCGGGCGACATGGTAGACTTCCTGGATTACGACGAGACCAACAAAGCTCTGATCGCAGAAGGCAAAGAGCCGGCAGAAGGAAAACAGGTACTGCTTGGTATCACCAAAGCATCCCTGGCATCCGATTCCTTCCTGTCCGCAGCATCCTTCCAGGAGACCACCAAGGTTCTGACCGACGCTGCTATCAAGGGTAAGGTTGACCATCTGGTAGGCCTGAAAGAGAACGTTATCATCGGTAAACCGATCCCGGCCGGTACCGGTATGAAGTGCTACAGCAACATTCATCTGAATACCGACAGCATGATCGAGGAAGAAGAGGACGAGGATCTGATTCTGACCGAAGATCTTGAGGACGATGCTCCGGCAGCTCCGATGGCAGAAGCTCCGGTTGAAGAGCCGTCAGCTGAAGAGGAAGAGCCGATGCTCGACTTCGACTTTGAGGAAATGATTCCGTCAAAGGATGATACCGAGGAGTAAACCCTTCAACAAATAATAGCAAGGATTCTCCCACCTCTATAGGTGGTGAGATGAATTGCAAATAAGAAAGTTAACGGCAGTGGCGGGCGGAGAGAAATCGGTATCCCCCACTGACATGAGGCAAACCACAGTCAGCATTCTGCTGACATGTCAGACTCTGTGAAATTACCGACTGTGGATTGAAACAAGGTTAAAAAATAAATATGTCATTTGTGAAAAGCAGAGAATTTTCGGTTCGCCGGGGTCTCTGCTTTCCTTGTGTTTTCGGGAGCATTTTGTTACAATGGAGACAGAAAAGAGGGAAGCCTATGTGGATAAAAAAATTACCTGGCATCGTGGCAAATGCGGCGGTACTGATTCTGGATATATTTGTGATTCTGATGATTGCAGCGCTGTTTCTCCACCAGCAAACGGCGGGAGAGCGTGTGAAAGAGACGATTACGCGTTTTTCCACGACATCGGAGGAGTATTATTCCGAGGGAGAGGCATACAGCCAGAAGAGCGACCGGGTGCATACGTATGCGGTGAAAGAACAGTCTAAATAAGAGGAAAAGATGAGGTAAACTATGCTCCAGAAGTGGAAAAGAAAAGGAAAAAGATTCCGCCATGTGGAAAAAGACGGAGAAGAGACGACGGAGCTTTCTGTGAAAATACAGGCGGCAAAATTTCGTGATCTGCCGATGAGTCTGCGGATTCTGATCGTGAATCTCAGTCTGTTTCTGATTCTGTGCGCCGTATTTTTTATGGCAGGCGCGTATCTGTATGCGCCGCAGGCGGCAGGACGGAATTACGTGGAAGCATGCCTGGCAGGAGACTGGAACAGTGCATACGATGTATGCCAGTTCCCGGACAGCACGTTTCTGTCGCGGAAGAACTACGTCAATGCAATGACCTGGAAAGCAAAACAGGACGGCACTGACGGGCAGGAAACACCGGAGATCAAGAGCTTTTTCATGCGCAGAAAACAGAATCTTGAGACCGGGGAAAACAGGATTTATACTGTGCGGTACACGTTAAAAGGCATGAGCGACTCGCAGGAAGAAACATTGGAGATCGCCGCCGGGGATACCGTAAAATGGAACTTCAAAGAGTGGTACGTTGTGCCGAAAGACAGCTGCGTGACGGATGTCGAAATCACCGTCCCGGCGGATGCCTCGTTCTATCTGGACGGCGTGCAGGTCGGGAAAAAGTATTTAAAAGAGACAGCAGATAACGTCAGCATCTACAAAATCCCGTATCTCTTCCTCGGCGGCCACACCATTGAACTGACCGAAAAACAGAAAGACCCATACCGCGAGATCGTCCTCGTGCAGGACAACAGCAGCATGGAATTCCTGCCGGATTTAAAACTCAACGATTCCACCGGCAAAACCATCGCCGACCGCGCAGAAGAGTCCCTGGACAAGGTATTCACAGCCGCAGCCGCCGGAAAATCCTTCAGCACCATCAAAAATGAATTTTCCGCCGACACCGCCGTACAGAAAACCGCCAAAGAACAGTACCAGCAGCTCTGCGATGCCTACCTGAACAGCGACACCAACACCGGAATCATCAGCATCACCGTGAGCAGCGTCTCCACAACCGTAACCAACGAATCCAACCAGATGAAGATCGAAACCAACGTGACCGCTGCGATCGAGCGACGAACCCGTTTCCTCCATTTCTTCCGCAAAACCAAAATAGAGACCGTCACCTGGAAACTCGAGTCCGTTGTGACGCTGGAAAACGAAAAATGGGTGATGGGCAGCGATTTCCTGACTAAAATAGGACATGAGGCATAAGGTGTTTGCTTCCGTTGTTCTGGCAACGTTAAAACTTTGCAGTTACTCTTAAGCAGAGAGGATAATCAGGCTGGACAGGTGAAAGACCTGTGATTTGGTGGCAAAGCACCAGAAAGAAACCAGGTTTTTTAAAAGAGAGTGACAAAGAGTGATTTTGTATCCGCTTTTACCATGGGTGCAGAGTCACTCTTTTTTTGTGACAAGATGTTAAGAAACGATAAACATTAATTTACCAGAAGTGGAAAAATGTAAGAATTTGTGCCTTGCATCTTAGGTCAGATCACGTTATGATAGTAAGTAGAAAAATGTCGAAAAACGTTTGTGTTACGATGGAAGAAAGTTCCGCAAAGGGGCGGGACGATGGAGTATAAACAGATCATATGGAAAGAAAATCATTGAAACAGAGAAGAAAGCAGATGCGCCGCAGACAGATGATGCAGAAAGTATCACGGATTTCCCTGTGTGTGGTAATCGGCCTTCTTTTTCTTGCGCTTATCTGGAAATTTGCGGGAGCGCAGCTTGCGAAAAAAGGAATTGTACTGAGTAATGACACAGCCGCAAAGACGGTGAGCGAGACGGCGCCAGAGGCGGAGGACGGATCGGGAAATGCGGGAATTAAGAAGCTTGCGGAGACCACGCCGCCGAATGAGACGCCGGGATGGCAGTACAGCTCGTCGGGCTGGTGGTACGCAACGGATGCCACAACGTACTACGTCAACGGCTGGGCAGATATCGACGGAAACCAGTACCATTTTGATTCCAATGGTTACATGGCGACCGGCTGGAAAGCGATCGGCGGAAAAGGCTGTTACTTTGATGACCAGGGTGTTTACCAGCCAGACCGCAACGGCTCGATGATGGTAGCCCTGACCTTTGATGACGGCCCAGGCGTCTATACCAGCACGCTTCTCGATACGCTGGAGCAGTACGGGGCACAGGCGACGTTCTTTATGCTCGGCAGCAATGTGGAAAAATACGGTGCAGATGTGATCCCGCGCATGGCGGCGATCGGCTGTGAGCTTGGAAACCACTCCTATGCGCATCCGAATATGAAAGAACTGAGCACCGACGACGGCCTTGCCCAGTTCCAGATGACGGATGATCTGATCGCCCAGTACAACAACGGACAGGGTGCAACTGTCATCCGTTTCCCGTATGGAAACAGCACCGATGAACTGCTCGCATCTATCGGCCGCCCGAGCATCATGTGGGATGTCGATACGCTCGACTGGCAGACGAAAAATGTCCAGGCGAATATCAGTGCCGTTCTCGATAACGTGAGCCCGGGGGACATTATTCTGATGCACGATATCCACGAAACAACCGTAGAATCATGTGCGACGATCGTGCCGGAGCTGATGAACCGCGGCTATGAGCTTGTCACGGTTCATACCCTTGCCGCGGCCAATGGCGTAGATCTTGCCGCCGGAGAGACGTATTACGGCTTCCACGGCGGAACAACAAATGAATAGAAGAGAAAGCAGAAAAAAGAAACCCCGCGGGTTCACCTTTCAAACAGAAGGGAACCGGCGGGGTACTTTTATGATAAGAATTTATTTCATTGCCGCTCTCTTACGAAGTCTGGAATCCAGCTCTTTCTTACGGATACGTAAGGAAACCGGAGTAACCTCAAGAAGCTCGTCCTTGTCGATGAAGTCCAGAGCCTGCTCCAGGGAAAGGATTCTCGGCGGAGTCAGACGCAGTGCCTCGTCGGAGGAAGAAGTACGGGTGTTGGTCAGGTGCTTCGTCTTGCAGACGTTCAGCTCGATATCCTCGGCCTTACCGTTCTGTCCGATAACCATACCGGCGTAAACCTTCTCGCCAGGTCCGATGAACAGAGTACCGCGCTCTTGTGCGGAGTACAGACCGTAGGTAACGGACTCGCCTGCCTCGAAAGCGATCAGGGAACCCTGTTTGCGGTATTCAATGTCGCCCTTGTACGGTGCGTAATCTTCAAACTCGGTGTTCAGGATACCAGTTCCTTTGGTGGAGGTCATGAAGATTCCACGGAAACCAATCAGGCCTCGTGCCGGGATTTCGAACTCCAGACGGGTGGAACCATCGCTTGCGCGGCTCATGCCGTGAAGCTCGCCTTTACGCTCGCTGAGGAGCTGGATGATAGTACCGGAGAACTCGTCCGGAACGTCAACGTATGCGATTTCCATTGGCTCGAGTTTGCGTCCGCGCTCGTCCTCTTTGTAGATAACCTCTGCCTTACTTACTGCGAACTCATATCCCTCACGGCGCATGTTTTCGATCAGGACGGACAGATGCAGCTCACCACGGCCGGAAACCTTGAAGCAGTCTGCGGAATCAGTCTCCTCGACACGCAGGGAAACGTCGGTGTTCAGCTCACGCATCAGACGGTCGCGCAGGTGGCGGGAGGTAACGTATTTACCTTCTTTACCTGCCAGCGGGCTGTCGTTTACGATGAAGTTCATGGAAATGGTCGGCTCGGAGATTTTCTGGAACGGGATGGAAACCGGGTTGTCCAGATCGCCGCAGAGAGTATCTCCGATGTGGATATCCGGGATACCGGAAACAGCAACGATAGAACCGATGCCTGCCTCAGTAACCTCTACTTTTTTCAGTCCGTCAAATTCATACAGTTTGCTGACCTTTACTTTTTTCTTCTTGGTCAGATCGTGGTGGTTGACCAGCATAACGTCCTGGTTCACGCGGATCGTTCCGTTTTCAACTTTGCCGACACCGATACGTCCAACGTATTCGTTGTAGTCGATGGTACTGATCAGAAGCTGTGTGCCAGCTTCCGGATCGCCGGTCGGAGCCGGGATGTATTTCAGGATGGTCTCGAACAGAGGAGTCATATCCTTCGGGGTATCGTTCAGATCGAGTACCGCATGACCCATCTTTGCGGATGCGTACAGAAACGGACAGTCAAGCTGTTCGTCAGATGCATCGAGGTCCATCAGAAGCTCGAGCACTTCGTCGATAACTTCATCCGGGCGGGCTTCCGGGCGGTCGATCTTGTTGATGCAGACGATAACGGACAGATCCAGCTCGAGTGCTTTTTTCAGCACGAATTTGGTCTGCGGCATAGCGCCCTCGAATGCGTCTACAACCAGAATAACGCCGTCTACCATTTTCAGAACTCGCTCAACCTCGCCGCCGAAGTCCGCATGGCCTGGGGTGTCGATGATGTTGATTTTCGTTCCTTTGTAGTAAACTGCTGTATTTTTGGAAAGAATGGTGATTCCACGCTCACGCTCGATATCGTTCGAGTCCATGACACGTTCCTGAACCTCCTGATTGGCACGGAAAACGCCGCTCTGTTTCAGAAGCTCGTCTACCAGTGTAGTTTTACCATGATCGACATGGGCGATGATGGCAACGTTTCTTACATCTTCTCTCGTTGTTTTCATTTCTTCATTCCTCTTCCTATGAGTTGACCCTGCCGGGTTCAATTTTTCAAAATTTCAAGCCGGCCGGGAATGTTTATCACAGCACAAAGGCAGGTGCCTTGCCGTTTTGTCTCTGCTGGATGCCTGCCTATCTGAATTATTATAGCACAGAACAGAGAAAAAAAACAGGGAAGATGTGACATTTTTTGTATTGCAATGGTAGAAAATACGAAGCATGTGGTGCGGTTTTTACAGAAACATATACAAAAAATTGGGCAGAATGCTGATTTGAATAGAAATAAAAAAATCTGGAAAAAAGTGGTTCTGAAAAAGAAATGTGGTTCATACATTAGGATTATAGATCAGCAAAGTACCGATCAGAAATCAATATTCAGAAAGAAAAGACAAAGGAAGGGGATTTTCATTATGGCAGACAAGATGATTGAAAACAATCAGGTGGTTATCATGGGAGAGATTGTCTCCCCGTTTACATTCAGCCATCAGGTATTCGGAGAGGGCTTTTACCTCGTCGATGTGATGGTCAAGCGGTTGAGTGAATCGCAGGACATCATTCCGGTGATGGTCTCCGAGCGGCTGGTGGATGTATCACAGGATTACCAGGGTGAGTGGATCTGCATCAGCGGTCAGTTCCGGTCCTACAACCGCCACGAGGAGAAGAAGAACCGTCTGGTACTCTCCGTATTTGCGCGGGAATTAAGCTTCGTGGAGGAAGAGGACGATTCCGTCAAATCCAACCAGATTTACCTCGATGGATACATATGTAAACCGCCGGTCTACCGGAAAACACCTCTGGGAAGAGAGATCGCCGACCTTCTGATCGCGGTCAACCGTCCGTATGGAAAATCAGATTATATCCCGTGCATCTGCTGGGGACGGAATGCGCGGTATGCCTCTGCGTTTGCCGTGGGCGGCCACGTTCTCATCTGGGGACGGATCCAGAGCCGGGAATATATGAAGCGGCTGAGCGAGACGGAAATGGAAAAGCGGACCGCATATGAGGTTTCGGTGAGCAAGCTGGAATATAGTGAGAGTTAAAGCGCGATCCGCTGTTGACAAGAAAATTTAATGATGCTATAGTAAAAGCAGAACTGAAGTGGATAGAGGTCGCATTACTTCAAGAGTACCTTTTCGGATGCCTCAGCAGCAAAAGAAGAAGAGGAAAAGGGAAGAATGCCGAAGGACATCCGGCGCTGAACCGGTATGCTCCTGGGCGCAGGTTGAAAAAATCTGCGACTGTCATCGAGAGATGGAGAGCTATCTGATCATAGATACTGCGTATGTGTGAATTTGGAGGCGATCTTATCTGGGATGAGGCGCCTCTTTTTTTAACGGAAAGTGAAATTTTCCGTGGGAGATAAGCTCCGGCGACTGATTTCTTATGGTTTTATCTGACACAACATACAGGAGGAAAAGAGAATGTCTATTTTTAAAGGTGCAGCTGTTGCAATTATCACACCGATGACCGAAACACAGGAAGTGAATTACGAAAAACTCGGAGAACTGATTGAGGAGCAGATCGCCGGCGGAACCGACGCCATCGTTATCTGCGGAACCACCGGTGAGGCTTCGACCCTGTCCCATGAGGAGCATCTGGATGCCATCAAATATACCGTGGAAAAAGTAAATCACAGAATCCCGGTAATTGCAGGAACCGGCTCCAACAGCACGGAGACAGCAATTTATCTGTCTCAGGAAGCAGAAAAATACGGCGTGGACGGACTTCTTCTCGTTTCTCCGTATTACAATAAAGCAACACAGAAGGGTCTGATTGCACACTTTACCGCAATCGCAGACAGCGTCAAAGTGCCGGTCATCCTTTACAACATTCAGGGCAGAACCGGCGTAAACATTGCACCGGAAACGATCGTCTATCTGTTCAACAACGTTGAGAATATCGTTGCAGTCAAAGAGGCTTCCGGAAACATTTCCCAGGTCGCAAAAATTATGCAGCTGACCGATGGAAAGATCGATCTGTACTCCGGAAACGACGATCAGGTTGTGCCGATCCTTTCCCTTGGCGGAAGCGGTGTAATCTCCGTTCTTTCCAACGTAGCACCGCGTGAGACCCACGACATGGTACAGAAATTCCTCGACGGCGATGTGGCCGGATCCAGAGAAATCCAGCTGAGAGCACTGCCGCTCATCGATGCGCTGTTCTGCGAAGTAAACCCAATTCCGGTAAAAGCAGCGCTGAACCTGATGGGCAAAGAGGTTGGACCGCTTCGTCTGCCGCTGACCGAGATGGAGCCGCAGAACCAGGAGCGCCTGGCAAAGGCTATGAAAGATTTTGGAATCAAACTGGCTTAAGTTAAGAATACACGAAGTAAAGAAGGAAAAAGACAATGGTTAAAATTATTATGCATGGCTGCAACGGCCATATGGGACAGGTCATCACCGGCCTGGTAAAAGAAGATGCAAATGCAGAAATCATAGCTGGAATCGATATGAACGACAACGGCCAGAACGATTACCCGGTATTCAAAAGCCTGGCAGAATGCGATGTTCCGGCAGACGTAGTCGTTGACTTTTCTTCCTACAAGGCAGCCGACGCACTGCTCGATGCCTGCAAGGAGAAAAAACTTCCACTCGTCCTCTGCACCACAGGCCTCACCGAGGATCAGCTCAAAAAAGTGCAGGAGACCAGCAAAGAAATCCCGGTTCTCCGCTCTGCAAATATGTCCCTTGGTGTGAATACGCTGATGAAACTGGTACAGGCAGCTGCAAAAGTGCTTGCCGAAGCAGGCTTTGATATGGAGATCGTGGAGAAACACCACAAACTGAAATGCGACGCTCCAAGCGGAACCGCCATCGCCCTGGCAGACAGCCTGAACGCGGCAATGGACAACCAGTACCACTACGTATACGACAGAAGCCAGCGCCACGAGCAGCGTGACCCGAAAGAAATCGGAATCTCTGCTGTACGCGGCGGCACCATCGTCGGAGATCACGACGTCATCTTCGCGGGACCGGATGAAGTTGTTACTCTGTCCCACAGGGCATATTCCAAGGGAGTTTTTGGAAAAGGTGCTGTAGAGGCCGCAAAATTCCTGGCTGGAAAGCCAGCCGGTATGTATGATATGCAGGATGTGATTGCCGCGAAGTAAGGCAGAAGCAGGAAATAGAAAAGATAAAAAAGAAGGCAGGCTGTGTGCAGTTGCACAGCCTGCCTTCTTTCGAGCTGCTTTTCTGTTTTAGCCAATGAGTTTTTTCACTTATGCAGCGTAATAGGAATACGTTCCTCTGTCAAAAAATCTATTTCAGCTCCCGTTCCGCTTTTTCCCAGAGCTCTTCGTCAAGATCAGTCAGCGCCAGTGCATCCGCAAGTTCCCGCACCCGTTTTACCGTGAGATAAAAGTAATTGATACCGCAGGTCAGCGTCCGCTTTAAGGAGCGGGCAAGTACACTGCCGTGGGTTTCCAGTTCGGCACGGTCGAACTCGGCGAGATAGCCCTCGAGATCATAGGGGATCTGAAAACATTCGATCTGCCATGTGCTGTTTTCCAACGTCAGAATTGCGAAGTGCGCATGGCCGCCGACATCATCAAGCGCAAGCCCAAGGGATCCTGGATTCAGATACGTTTTTCCTGCGTATTCTTTCTGTTCCTGCTTGTGGCTGTGGCCGCCAAGCAGGATGGAGGCATCGAGATTTTCCAGATGAGAAAGCAGGAGCTCCGGATGCAGCCCGAAATTCCCTCGGATTTCACCAGGTGCGCCGTGGCAGAGCCGAAGTGCCGGGAAAAGGGATTCACGGCAGGTGTCCGGTGTAACTTCTTCCTGCGGCACAAAAACGGGAACCAGTTTCCCGGCTTCATCCAGCTTTCCAATCAGAACACCGTCTGTCGGCAGCTGCTCAAAAAATTTTAGATCCTGCTCGGTAAGATTCCGAAACGTGTAATCCAGAAGCCCGCTCGTCGAAGAACCCGCCTTCCAGTTCTGCGGCTGCCAGAGATTCTCAAGCAGATATTCCTCCCGGTTGCCGCGCACCAGATAGCATGGAAACTCCTCCTGCATTTCGCGGAGCACCCCCATCATCCTCTGCGGAAACGGCCCATCCGTCACAAAATCCCCCAGCCCGATGATACCGTCAATTTGCTGCCTGCGAAGAAACTCCATCACCTCCGAGAGTGCATAATAATTCCCATGAAGATCACTGATTACTGCTAATTTCATGTGTTTTCCTTTCTATGTCAAAATCATAAAATGCGAGATACTGTCTTGATTTTATCAAATGGTGAGAAGGAACGCAATTTATAAAAATATAAGCCAGGCAATTGATGAAATGATGGAAGACAGCAAAACGGAAGGCATTGAAAAAGGCAAACTTGAGGTGTTATCAAATTTATTAAAAAAAGGAACGATCAGCATTCAGGATGCCGCCGACTGTATGGCAGTGTCTGTGGCGGAATTTAAGAAGCTGGTCAATAAGTATCCCATCTGATTCCGAAAAACCTGCTGACAGAAAAAGCATGTTATGATAAGATCAAAGGCAGAGAGTTTCGAATATATTTACTGTCGGAGGGAATGTATGATTAATCGGGAAGACATGCTGGAGCTGACGAGGAGGATGACGCCGGCGCGGACTTCGTTTGTGCGGATGGCGGGTTGCTATACGGATTCGGATGGGGAGTATGACGGCAGTTTCAACATTCATTTTCTGAAACTGTCCGGTTCGGAAAAGGCCAGGAATCTGGCGATTGCCAAGAAAATTCCGTTTGCGGAATCGAATGAGAAGCTGCGGGAATACCGTTTTCCGGAAACATCCCAGGGGCCGGGCAGTATCTGGCAGATGCTGATGGCGCTGCGGGAATGCGGACTGAAGAACGATGCGCTGTTGGAAACGTTCTATGATATCCTGATCGAAGGATTGCAGATTCACGGGGCTTATGCCATTTACATGTTTTATGACCGGTATGATATTCCTGCAAAGGCTTCCGATAAAGAGCGCCTGGGGGAATCCGAGGAGATGTTCCCCTATCTGATCTGCGCTGTCTGCCCGTTGGTTGGAGAATACGAGCCGGGAAATCCTATCTGTGGATTTCTGTTCCCTGCCTTTGTGGACCGGAGCGGAGATCTGGAACGGGTTGATATTTATGCAGAGCGTGCAGCGTGGGGCGATCAGATGGCCAGCATTCTTGGCGCGAAGGGCAGAAAATTCAGATGCGGTCTGTAAAAGAAAAAATCAAAAGTGACGGATCAAACCAGGTGCTGATGTGCCTGGCAGTAAAAAAACTTCCCGGCGAACCTGCATATATCGTTCGCCAAGGGAAGTTTTTTAGATACGGGAGCAGCAGAAGTGCATATTTACTGTGCCATCCCCGCTCCATTCTGTGTAGTTGCTCCGTTTTCCTGCGGATTCTGCGTCTCATTGTCGCCGCCGCTTACCACATCGTCCACCGCGCGGCCGACATCCTCAACGCCCTCGCCGACACCACGGGTCACATCTTCAGCGGCGTCGCCGACATCATCTCCAAGGGTATTTCTATCCCCGGTATTTGTACCGTTCGTACCGTTGGCATTCCCATCGGTGCCCTCCGTCACATCATTTACATTGTCGTTTGACGGCATCTCTGTCGTATTGACATCGTTTCTGTTATCCGTCTGTCCCATGTCGCTCTCCGTGTTGGTATTGCCATTTCCGGTGTCATTCGTGGTGTTGTTTCCACAGGCCGTCATCCCGGCCAGTAATACCGCCAATGCCAGCGTCATACACACTCTTCTGATTTTTCTCATCTTCAAAATCTCCTTTCCCTAACAGTGTCTGGACAGTTGCTAGTATTTGAAAAATGCCGGAAAATATACGGAAAAAAGAGGCTTTTGGAAATCTTGACAAAGGAAGAAAAAAACACTAAAACAAAAAGTACGAAAACGGACTAAAAACGAAAACAGGATATATCGAAATGGAAGTCAATCCGGCAAACCGGCGGGAAAAAATCATCAGTCTGACTGAAACGGGAAAACAGTATGCGAGAGAGCTGGTTCTTCCGCTGTTTCAGTCCGAGGAGGAAGCTGCGGCGCAGTTTACGGAGCAGGAGATGACAAAAGTAATCCGGATGCAGGAAAAATTTGCCGATGCACTGGCAAAGAGTATGGAGGAAAAGGTATCCATAGTTCACAATCTGTCCGCTTCGTGATATGATAACAGCAGAATTCGAAAAGGAGAGAAAGAGAATGAAAGAAGAACTGAAGAAATCCCTTCGCACCTACGGCGCCCTGCTGCTGCTCGGTGTGACCGGCGTTCCGCTCGGTGCGGCAGTCGGTCTGATTGAGGCGCTGTTCTGCCGTCTGCTTTTGAAAGTCACGGCTGTTCGCGTGGCACATCTTTTCTGGTGTCTGCCGTTTCTCGCTATGGCAGGTCTTGTGATCGTGGCAGTCAATCAGAAATTCGGTGGCAGGGGAAAAGGAGGCATGAGTCTGATTTTTGATGTAGCGTATGAGGAGGAGACAGAGCTTCCGCTTCGCATGATTCCGCTGGTAATGCTCTCAACGGCGTTGACGCATCTGTTCGGTGGAAGTGCCGGCCGCGAGGGCGTTGCCGTTCAGATCGGTGCTGTGTTTTCCTATTTTGCCGGCAAAAAATTACCGTTTAAAAACGCGCCCGGTATCTTTCTGGTAACCGGTATGGCCGCCGGCTTTGCGGGCATGTTCGGAACGCCGATTGCAGCTGTGATCTTTGCGGTAGAGGTGCTCGCTGCGGGTGAAATGCGGTACGAGGCACTGCTTCCGGCGTTTACCGCATCTTTCTCTGCGAGCGCTGTAGCTTCCCTGCTTGGAATCCGCAAAGAAAATCTGGCTGTCCACATCAGCGAAAGCCTGACACCGTTCCTGCTGGTGCGTCTGATTACACTTGGTATTATTTTTGGAATCACAGGCGGCCTCTTCGCCTGGTGCTTAAAGCACACGAAAAAATATCTCGGCGAAAAAATCAAAAATCCGCTGGTACGTGTTTTCTCCATCGGTGTTATCCTTAGCATTCTGTTCCTGCTTCTGTACCGCGGACGGTATTGCGGCTTTGGAACGAATCTGGTGGAAGCGGTATTTCATGGGGAAAAGGTATATGCATATGACTGGGCGCTGAAATTTATCCTGACAATTCTGACGCTGTCCGCCGGGTTTCAGGGCGGCGAGGTAACACCGCTGTTTACCATCGGAGCAACCCTGGGAGCAGTCCTTGGCAATCTGTTCGGTATTCCGGTGGAGCTTTCCGCGGCGCTTGGCTATGCGGCGGTTTTTGGCGGCGGAACCAACACCTTACTGGCGGCTATTTTCATCGGCGGCGAGATTTTTGGCTACGATTATCTGCCATATTTCTTTATTGTCTGCACCGCGGCCTACGTATTCAACCGCAACAGCTCGATCTATTCCCGCCAGAAACTGACGAAATACAGCTGCTGATAACAGAAACGTCACAAAGTTATCACACACCGTTACGTGTTACAGTTCACTGGTGCCCAGCGAACTGTAACATTCGCAACCCTCATTTAAAGTTTTGCTTCGCAAAAGGAGGGTTGCTCACACCTGAAACATGTTCTTACGCAGCGAAACAGCAAGTGTTTCACTGCTGAGTGAACAGTAACGGTTACGTTACGATACGGGTTGACGCGTTTCCGGGAATGAGGTTATACTAGAAGTATCATATACGAAAAAGGAGTAACGAATTATGAAAGGTATCGTACTTGCCGGAGGTTCCGGCACACGTCTTTATCCGTTAACTATGGTAACATCGAAACAGCTTCTCCCGATCTATGACAAGCCGATGATCTATTATCCGCTGTCTGTTCTTATGAATGCAGGCATCCGCGACATCCTGATCATCTCCACCCCGCAGGACACCCCGCGTTTCGAGGCACTGCTCGGTGACGGCCATCAGTTCGGTGTACAGCTTTCCTACAAGGTACAGCCAAGCCCGGACGGACTGGCACAGGCCTTCATCATCGGCGAGGAGTTCATCGGGGATGATTCCGTTGCCATGGTGCTCGGCGACAACATCTTCTTCGGACACGGTCTGAACAAACGCCTGAAAGCAGCAGTAGAAAACGCTGAGACCGGAAAAGGCGCAACCGTATTCGGCTATTATGTAGATGATCCGGAGCGTTTCGGGATCGTAGAATTTGACTCCGAGGGAAAAGCCATCTCCATCGAAGAGAAACCGGAGAAACCGAAATCAAACTATTGTGTTACAGGTCTGTACTTCTATGACAACAAAGTCGTAGAGTATGCAAAGAACCTGAAACCGTCACCGCGCGGAGAACTTGAGATCACCGACCTGAACCGGATCTATCTGGAAGACGGCAGCCTGAACGTTGAGCTTCTCGGACAGGGCTTTACCTGGCTGGATACCGGTACACATGAGAGTCTGGTAGAGGCAACCAACTTCGTAAAAACCATCGAGACGCATCAGCACCGCAAGATTGCGTGCCTCGAGGAGATCGGTTACCTGAACGGCTGGATCGGCAAAGACCAGCTTCTGACCGACATCGAGCCACTGAAGAAAAACCAGTACGGCCAGTACTTGATGGATGTGATGAACGGAAAATATATCGACAAATAAAAGCGAACAGCGTTGAAGAAAACTGCCCCGGAAGAAAAATCCGGGGCAGTTTTTGAAAAAAGTGCTTGACCATGACATAACGTCATCCTTTATACTCATGGTACAAACAGAAAATCAGACTGAAAAACAAGAGACAGACAAAACATAACGATAACAAAATCAGAAAAAAGGAGAACCATTATGAGAGTATTTGTAACAGGTGTAAAAGGCCAGCTCGGCCATGACGTCATGAATGAACTTGCAAAACGCGGTCATGAAGGAATCGGCGTTGATATTGAAGAAATGGATATCACCGATGCAGAAAGCGTAAGAAAAGTCATTACCGAAGCAAACCCGGATGTCGTAATCCACTGTGCAGCATGGACCGCTGTAGACCTTGCTGAGGATGATGACAAAAAAGAAAAAGTACATCAGGTCAATGCAGTCGGAACCGAGAACATCGCAAAAGTCTGCCATGACCTTGACTGCAAAATGATCTACATCTCCACCGACTACGTATTCGACGGCCAGGGTACCCGCCCGTGGGAGCCGGATGATGAGCGTCATCCGCTGAACGTATACGGCCAGACGAAATACGAGGGAGAGCTCGCGGTAGAGAAATGGGTGAAAAAATTCTACATCGTCCGCATCGCATGGGTATTCGGCGTGAACGGAAAGAACTTCATCAAGACCATGCTGAACCTTGGAAAGACACACGATCATCTGACTGTTGTAGATGATCAGGTAGGAAGCCCGACCTACACCTACGATCTGTCCCGCCTGCTTGTCGACATGGCAGAGAAAGAGAACTACGGCCGCTACCATGCAACAAACGAGGGACTCTGCTCCTGGTATGAGTTCGCCTGCGAGATTTTCAAACAGGCCGCTGAGATCGATCCGGCTTACGGAAAAGTAAGTGTATCACCGGTAAGCTCTGACCAGTACCCGGCAAAAGCAAAACGTCCGTCCAACAGCCGCATGAGCAAAGAGAAACTGACCGAGAACGGATTCGAAAAACTGCCGACCTGGCAGGATGCGCTGCACAGATATCTGCGCGAGATCGAATTCTGATAGCAAACCCCGAAAATAACGCAAGTTTCTGAGATTGCTATAAACATTTCCAATAGGCGGAGCCCCAGGTAAAACGGGGGCTCCTTTTTCTTATGCCAAACTCATGCATTCAACAGGGAGAATGCCCTTTTTTCTTTTGTGAATATTGACAGAAAATGCCGTTGAAATTCTCACATTGGATCCGGGTATTTCTGTTGACATTTGAACATGAAATTGCCATTATGAAAGCAGAATCTTTACGTATCCGGCAGGGGGCAGGAACGTGAAGCCAACAGAAGAAGGCATGGGGGATGAAGCAATGAAAAAGAGTCTGTTTTACCGGGCAAAGAAGATGCCGCCATCTGCGCAGATCATGCTGCTGTTTGCCGTCGAGGGTGTATTTCTGCAATATATCACATCGATCAACGGTTTCGGCCTGAATCTGTATGCGACAAACATGGGTGCAACCGACAGTCAGATCGGCATTATCCAGATGGTGCCGAACATTGTAGCGTGTGCAGCATTGCTGCCGCTTGGAATTCTGGCGGATCGTCTGAAGTCGACAAAGACGATACCGATGCTTACGCTTCTTGTGATGTGTGCCGGCTATGCATTTCTTGGAAGTGTACCGGCACTCGGCGAGAGACGTATGGAGCTGTTTTTTGTATCACTGGCATTTACTGCGGGGGCACTTGCTATTTACAATGCGCAGTGGCAGGCAATGTTCGGTGCTGCGGTTTCACTGCGGCAGCGAAACGATGTCTATGCCTTTCGGAATCAGTTCATGTTTGTGATTGGCATTCTTGCACCGGTGATCTGCGGGATTCTGATGGGAAGATGCCACACGGCCGATGGAAAACTTCTGGTACTCCGAAGCTTCTTTTATCTGTGTGCTGTCTGCGTTCTGTTGCAGGCCGCTGCAATCAAAAAAATTCCGGTGAAACAGCAGGAGGAGGGCAAAGCTCCGGCAGAAGCAGGGAAGGCATCCTCACGTTTTTCTGTTTCTGATCTGCTGGAGGCGATCACAAGCGTGGGGAAAAATAAAGCATTGCGCTGGTTTTTCGTGCCGGTGGTCTTTTTCTATATCACCTGGCAGCTTGACTGGAGCATGTGGTATTTAGGACAGGTCAAATACTGTAAAATGTCGGAGATGACACTTTCCATCTGCAACGGTGTTTTCAATATCGGTCAGCTTGCGGCAGTTGGAATAATCGCGAAGGTTGTCCGGAAAAAATCGCCGGATTTTGCACTGATTTTCGCCGGGATCGGTCTTTGCTTCTGCCCGGTTATCATGATTCTGGCTCCTCATCTGCCCCTGGCGTACCGCGGGGTTGCTTTTATTGTTTTGATGACGGTTCTGAATGCTCCGCAGTGTGCCGTTGCACTTTGTACGATACAGATTCTCTTAAATGCCGCGCCGGAAAAGAACCGTTCGCTTTTGATCAGCCTCTTTACGATGATTACAACGCTGACCAACAGTGTTCTGCCGCTGCTCGGTGTCCGTCTGTATACGGCACTTGGGGCAGACCTTACGGCACTGTACCGGTTCAATCTGATAGATCTTGGGGTTCGCATTTTATCCACACTCGGGCTGGTATGGCGTTATCAGAAGGCGAAAAAAGATGGCTTTCTGACAAAGATTTCGGATTGAGACGGGCCGTAAAAGCCGAAAATAACATTTACAACAGGAACGATATCGTGTATGATAAATGTGGCTTTCTTTGCACGTATGGAAAAGAGAAGCGCAAAAAGGAGTTTAAACAATGAAATGGAATAAATTTACATTAAAAACAAGATCGGAAGTGGAAGACATTGTGATCTCCACTCTGGCCGATGTGGGAATCGAAGGCGTGGAAATTCAGGACAAACAGCCTTTGACCGAGAGCGACAAACAGCAGATGTTCGTGGATATCATGCCGGATATTCCGGATGACGACGGCATTGCCTACCTGAATTTTTACCTTGATGTAGACGAGGACAAGGAGAAGGTTCTTGCAGATGTCCGCGCGGCACTTGCAGAAATGCAGGAGTTCCTGGACCTTGGAGAGTGCACCATCACAGAGTCTGAGACAGAGGACAAGGACTGGATCAACAACTGGAAACAGTATTTCAAACAGTTCTATGTGGACGACATTCTGATCATCCCGTCCTGGGAGGAAGTAAAGCCGGAAGACCGGGATAAAATGATCATCCATATCGATCCGGGCACAGCCTTTGGAACGGGTATGCATGAGACAACACAGCTTTGCATCCGTCAGTTAAAGAAATATGTGACAAAGGATACCGAGCTGCTTGATGTCGGAACCGGAAGCGGTATTCTTTCGATTATTGCACTGAAGCTTGGTGCGCGTCATGCGGTCGGAACAGACCTCGATCCGTGTGCGGTTCCTGCGGTTGAGGAAAACAAAGAAGTCAATGGAATTCCGGTAGAAGCTTTTGATATGATGATCGGAAATATCATTGATGACAAAGAAGTACAGGACAGAGTCGGATACGAGAAATACGATATCGTTACCGCCAATATTCTTGCAGATGTTCTCGTTCCGCTGACGCCGGTAATCGTACACCAGATGAAGCCGGGCGCTGTTTATATCACATCCGGCATTCTCGATGTGAAAGAGAAAGTTGTCAAAGAGGCAGTCGTTGCAGCGGGACTTGAAGTAGTTGAAGTTACACATCAGGGCGAATGGGTTTCTGTTACAGCAAGAAAACCGATGTAAATTAAGAAAAGCGAAACACCAGAAGAGAAAGAGAACAGATTCATGTACCGTTTTTTTGTAGAAGAAAGTCAGATTTATGACGGCACTGTCCACATCACGGGCAGTGACGTTAATCACATCAAAAATGTGCTCCGCATGCGGCCGGGCGAAAAAATACTGGTCAGTACCGGAGGCGAAAAGGAATATCATTGTGCCGTTTCGGATTTCCCGGAAGGTGAGGTTCTTGCCGCAGTAGAAGAAGTCACAGCAGCAGACAGAGAACTCCCGTCCGGAATTGTACTGTTTCAGGGTCTGCCAAAAGGTGACAAAATGGAACTGATCATCCAAAAAGCAGTGGAACTTGGTGCGACGGAAATTGTTCCGGTGGAGATGAAACGCTGCGTTGTGAAGCTGGACCGGAAAAAGGCGGAAAAGAAAGCAGAGCGTTGGCAGACGATCGCGCTTGGTGCTGCAAAGCAGTCCAAACGGATGCAGATTCCGACGGTACACATGCCTGTTACATTTCAGCAGGCGCTTGCAATGATGGCAGAATCAGACGTCCGCCTGATGCCGTATGAGAACGCAGAGGGGATGGAAGGAACGAGAAGAATTCTGGAATCCATTGAACCGGGTGAATCTATTGCGATCCTGATCGGACCGGAGGGCGGCATCGACGAAGCGGAAGTGGAAATGGCCATGAAGGAAAAGGTAGAGCCGATTACGCTCGGAAAGCGCATTCTGCGCACGGAAACGGCCGGAATGACCGTGCTTTCCATTCTGGTGTATCTTTTAGAAGGAAGGGAACGAACAAGATAATGGAAGCATATCTGGACAATTCCGCAACCACCTGTGTTTATCAGGAAACCGCAGATCTCGTCTGTGATCTGATGGTAAATCATTATGGAAATCCGTCTGCGATGCATCAAAAAGGGGTAGAAGCAGAACAATATATCAGAACCGCCCAGGAAACGCTGGCAAAGATTCTGAAAGTCAAAGAAAAAGAAATTTTCTTTACCTCCGGTGGCACAGAGTCCGACAACTGGGCGCTCGTCGGAACAGCAATGGCAAATAAGAGAACGGGAAACCACATCATCACAAGCGCGATCGAGCACCCGGCCGTGTCGGCACCGCTGGCATTTCTGGAGGAGCAGGGATTCCGTATTACGCGCCTGCCGGTAAATAAAGAAGGCCTTGTGGATGTGAACGAACTCGAAGAAGCGATCACGCCGGAGACGATTCTCGTTTCGATTATGTATGTCAACAATGAGATCGGTGCTGTTGAGCCAATCGGGGAGATCGGACGCAGAATTAAGGCGAAAAATCCGAAAACGTATTTTCATGTCGATGCGATCCAGGCGTTCGGCAAATACCGGATTTATCCGAAACGGATGGGCATCGACATGCTCTCCGTGAGCGGCCACAAGATCCACGGACCGAAGGGAAGCGGCTTTTTATATATTGATGAGAAAGTAAAAATCCGTCCGCTGATCTTAGGCGGCGGCCAGCAGAACGGCATGCGTTCCGGAACCGACAATGTGCCGGGCATCGCAGGCCTTGCGAAATCCGCTGAGATCGTTTACAGGCATTTTGACGAGCAGACCGCGCAGATGCGTGCCTGCAAACACCGTCTGATCGAAGGCTTACGGGAGCTGGACGATGTGGTCATCCATGGCATGCCGGAAGAAGAGGGTGCGCCGCAGATTGTCAATGCATCATTCTTAAATGTGCGTAGTGAAGTGCTGCTGCACACGATGGAGGACCGCCAGATCTACGTTTCCGCCGGAAGCGCCTGCTCATCACACAAGAGAGCCGGAAGCCCGACGCTGACTGCCATCGGCGCATCGAAAGCCGAGATGGAGTCTGCCGTGCGGTTCAGCTTCAGCGAATTTACGACACTGGAACAGATTGATTACACCCTGGATACGCTGCGCGAGGTACTGCCGATGCTGCGCAGATTTACCAGGAAATAATAGAAAGAGGAAAATTATGATTACAATACAGCCGGAAATTGAAATCCTGAGCACCGAATCCTACGAGGATATGCTGCGCCGGATCGAGAAAATCGGAAGAGTCTGCTACAAGAGCGAGGAGCGCATTGGAGAAGGCACTGCAGAGAAATTCATCGCAGGCATCATCAAACGCGGCCATGAATCCGTCATTGAGCACGGCTCCATCACCGTAAAAGTAACGTGCGACCGCGGCGTGACCCATGAGATCGTCCGCCACCGTATCGCAAGCTACAGCCAGGAGAGCACCCGCTACTGCAACTATTCGAAAGATAAATTTGGAAACCAGATCACCTGTATCGATCTGGCAACCGGATTTTCCTATGATCTGGACGACGAGAACGACCGTAAAAAATACGAGGTATGGCAGAAAGCAATGGAAGCTGCAGAGCAGTATTACTTCCAGATGCTCGAACTCGGAGCAAAGCCGGAGGAGGCAAGAAGCATTCTTCCGAACTCCCTGAAAACCGAGATCGTCATGACCATGAACTTAAGAGAGTGGCGCCACTTTATCCGGCTTCGAAGCGCCAACGCCGCACATCCGCAGATGCGTCAGGTATCTGACCTGATCCTGAAGAAATTTTCTGAGGAATATCCTCTGTTCTTCCGTGATCTGGCTGAGAAAAAAGGAGAATAAAAAACGATGATGTACAAAGCATTTCTGGTAAAATATGCCGAGATCGGCATTAAAGGAAAGAACCGTCATCTGTTCGAGAAAGCGCTCTGCGTACAGATGGAGCACGCGCTTGCCCCGGTAGACGGAAATTTCCAGGTCACCCGTGAGATGGGACGAATCTATGTCAACACCGAAGGAGACTTTGATTACGAGGGCGCTGTCGATGCGCTGACAAGAGTTTTCGGTATCGCCGAGATCTGCCCGGTTGTCATTTTAGAGGACACCGGCTTTGAAGATCTGGCAGAGGCAGTGGTTTCCTACGTGAAAGAGCTGTACCCGACCGAGGAGAAAACCTTTAAGGTATGCGCACGCCGTGCGAACAAAAACTATCCGATGCACACAATGGAAGTCAACTGCGAGCTGGGCGGCCGCATCCTCGATGTCTGCCCGAACCTCAAAGTAGACGTTCACGAGCCGGATATCTATCTGAACGTCGAGCTGCGTCAGAAGATTTATCTGTACTGCGAGAGCATCGCAGGCCCTGGCGGTATGCCGGTCGGCACAAACGGACAGGCCATGCTGCTGCTTTCCGGCGGTATCGACAGTCCGGTTGCCGGATACATGATCGCAAAACGCGGTGTTAAGATTGATGCCGTTTACTTCCACGCTCCGCCGTACACCAGCGAGAGAGCCAAACAGAAGGTTGTGGATCTTGCAAAACTCGTTGCACGCTACAGCGGCCCGATCCGTCTGCATGTGGTCAACTTCACCGAGATCCAGCTTGCAATCTACGAAAAATGCCCGCACGACGAGCTGACCATCATCATGCGCCGTTATATGATGAAGATCGCAGAAGCGTTTGCACGTCAGGACAAATGCCTTGGCCTGATCACCGGAGAGAGTATCGGACAGGTGGCAAGCCAGACGATGCATTCCCTCGCCGTTACCAACGAAGTCTGCACCATGCCGGTCTTCCGTCCGCTGATCGGTTTCGACAAACAGGAGATCGTCGATATTTCCGAAAAAATCGGTACGTACGAGACATCTGTTCTGCCGTATGAGGACTGCTGCACGATCTTCGTTGCAAAGCATCCGGTGACAAAACCGAACCTGAATGTCATCAAATGCTCCGAGCGCCATCTGGACGACGTGATCGACGAGATGATGGAACGCGCAGTTTCTACCGCAGAGACGATCGAGGTCTGCTAAGGAAAACTTGCTTTAAAGAACAAAAAGGCCGGATCTTGTTTTGGGGGTTCTGAAAAACAAGATCCGGTCCTGATGATAAACAAAGACAAAAAAAGAGCCGCGGCGAGTGCGCGGCCCTTATGTTCTATCGTAATTATACAATGTACGGAGCAAGAACATCAAGTACGGTCTGAAGAGCATCTCCATCAGCATGGACGTTCAGGTCGATCGGTTTGGAAAGGTCGAGGCTGAAGATTCCCATGATGGATTTTGCGTCGATTACGTATCTTCCGGATACCAGATCGAAATCAAAATCGAATTTGGAAATGTCGTTGACGAAAGATTTTACTTTGTCGATAGAATTAAGAGAAATCTGTACTGTTTTCATGTTTGTAATCCTCCCTGTTATTTGGTTAACATTATTTATTACCCTCATTTAACAGCTTTATCTTACCGTCTGGAGGGGAAAAAGTCAATGCGAAAACATACAAAGATAAAGTGGAATCTTCGTGATTTTTAATAATAAAGATGAAGAAGAAAGGAGTATGGCATGAAAAAAACGGTAGCTTTGCATAATCTTGGGTGTAAAGTGAACGCATATGAGCTGGAAGCCATCCAGCAGCTCCTCGAAGACAGAGGGTACGAGATCGTGCCTTTTGCACCGGGAGCGGATGTTTACATTATCAATACGTGTACTGTGACGAACATTGCGGACCGGAAATCGCGGCAGATGCTGCACAAAGCGAAAAAGATGAATCCCGATGCGGTTGTCGTGGCCTGCGGCTGTTATGTGCAGGCGGCTGGGGAAAAACTCGAAGAGGATACGGCGATTGATCTGATCATCGGAAATAATAAGAAGAAAGATCTTGTGGATATTCTGGAAAACTTTCTGGCAGAACGTGAGGATGGTGGAAAACCATCCGACGCGGAGTGTAAGAGCTTCCTCGTGGATATGACACACAACCGTGAGTACGAGACACTCTCGATCAGCAAAACGGCGGAGCACACCCGCGCATTCCTGAAAGTACAGGATGGATGCAATCAGTTCTGTACTTATTGTATTATCCCGTACGCGCGCGGCAGAGTCAGAAGCCGCCGCCAGAGTGATGTGGTAGAAGAAGTAAAACGTCTGGCAGAGGCCGGTTATCAGGAAGTAGTGCTGACGGGTATCCACCTTTCCTCCTACGGACTCGATTTCCCGGAGGGCGAAAAAGAGACGCTGCTCGACCTCATCCGTGCTGTTGATGCAGTGGACGGCATCAGAAGAATCCGTCTCGGATCCCTGGAGCCGGGCATCATCACCGAAGAGTTTGCAGAGGCGATCGCCGCAATGCCGAAGGTGTGCCCGCATTTCCATCTTTCGCTGCAGAGCGGAAGCAATGGAACACTGAAGCGGATGAACCGGAAATATACCGCAGAAGAATACAAACACAAATGCGATCTTCTGCGTAAGGTATATGGAAATCCGGCGCTGACGACCGATGTGATTGTCGGTTTCCCGCAGGAGAGTGAGGAGGAGTTTGAAGAGTCGCGCGCCTTTGTCGAGGACATTCATTTCTTCGAGACTCACATCTTCAAGTATTCGAGAAGAGAAGGCACCCGCGCCGCAGCGATGACAGGCCAGATTCCGGAGCAGGAGAAGACGAAGCGCAGCCACGTTCTGCTGGAACTGGACGAGAGACGGAGACAGGAATATATGGAAGGCTTCCTCGGAAAAGAGCTGGAAGTGCTCATGGAAGAAGAAGTCGAGATCGACGGCGTCCATTACTGGACGGGACACACGAGAGAATATCTGCGCGTTGCCGTTCTTTCAGAAGAAAATCTCATGAATCAGATGGTGCTTGTCACCCCGGCGAGAATCCATGGAAAAGACTGTCTGATGTAGGAAATGATACTGATCCGGAAGATCTGATAGAAAAAAGAGCCGGAACGAAAAAGTTCGTTGCACTTTTTGAGGGTTCGTGGTAGAATACCCCGTGAGCCTGCAAAAAGGCGGGCAGACGAAGAAGAAAAACAGCGGCTGGCAGAACGAACGAAGAAGTGAGGGATGTCGGCTGCTTTCGCGTCTAAAAAAAGTATAATCTGTAATTCGTAGTAATTCGTAATGAAATGTTCGGCCGCAGATGCGGCAAAGGGTAAAAATCGTGATCAAAGAAGAGATTGTCAGAGAACTTTATGCAATTGCAGGGGAAGATGCGGTACAGACCGCAGAACCGATGAAAAATCATACGACCTTCCGTGTGGGCGGTCCGGCAGATTATTTCGTCGCTCCTCATACAGAAGAAGAAATTAGAAAAATCGTGGCTCTCTGCGAAGAAAAAGAGATCCCGTGGTTCGTCACCGGAAACGGCAGCAATCTCGTTGTAAGTGACGAGGGCTACCACGGTGTGATTCTTTCGGTTTACAAAAACTTTCAGGGAATCGAAGTGGAAGGAAACAGAATCCGGGCGAAAGCCGGAAGCATGCTCGTATCCATCAGCCGGGCGGCAAGAGAAGCCGGTCTTTCCGGTATGGAGTTTGCCTCCGGAATCCCTGGAACTTTAGGCGGCGGCGTCCGTATGAACGCGGGAGCCTACGGCGGAGAGATGAAGGATATTGTACAGAATGTCACTGTACTCACAAGAGAAGGTGAGATCCGGAAACTGGAAAAAGAAGAGCTCGGCTTCGGCTACCGTGCCAGCGTCATCAAAGACAGAGGCTACGTCGTACTTGGAGCAGAACTTATGCTTGTTCCGGGAGATAAAGAAGAAATTCTTGCCCGCATGCAGGAATTGAAAAACAAGCGGGTAGAGAAACAGCCGCTCGAGTATCCGAGCGCCGGCAGCGCATTCAAGCGGCCGGAAGGCTATTTTGCAGGCAAGCTTGTGATGGATGCCGGATTTTCCGGCTACGCAGTCGGCGGTGCAAAAGTATCGGAAAAACACTGCGGCTTTCTGATCAATGCAGGTGGTGCAACCGCATCGGATGTGATGGAACTGATCCGTCAGATCCAGGCAAAAGTAAAAGAACAGTTTGGCGTACAGCTTGAGCCGGAAATCCAGTTCCTCGGGGAATTCTGATTTTCGTTATTCACCAAAGGAGAAAAAACATGCGTTTTGTAATTGTGACCGGCATGTCCGGTGCGGGAAAAAGTACAGCGTTGAAAATGCTGGAGGACGCGGAATATTTCTGCGTCGATAACCTTCCGATCCCGCTGGTTGAAAAATTTGCACAGCTTACCGCCGACGGTACTTCCGGAGAAATCCAGAAAGTGGCAGTCGGAATCGATATCCGAAGCGGCCAGGCGCTCCCGGACCTGCAGAATGTTCTGGAGTGGATGAGCATCAACGGAATCTGCTATGAGATCCTGTTTCTGGACGCGTCCGATGACGTGCTGGTCAAACGATACAAAGAGACGAGAAGAACGCACCCGCTGGCAGGCCTTGGACGGGTGGATGAGGGAATTAGAAAAGAGCGCAAAGCACTTGAGTTCCTGAAAAAAGATGCGGACTACATTCTCGATACGAGCCAGCTTCTCACAAGAGAGCTGAAAGCGGAGCTCGATAAGATTTTCGTGCAGGATCAGAAATTCAAAAATCTGATGATTACCGTGCTCTCATTTGGATTCAAATACGGAATCCCGGCGGATTCGGACCTTGTTTTCGATGTGCGGTTCCTGCCGAATCCCTACTACGTAGAAGGCATGCGCCCGCTCTCCGGCAACGATGCTCCGGTGCGGGATTATGTGATGGGATTTGAGACAGCGCAGGTGTTTGCGGAAAAATTAGAGGATATGATCCGTTTTCTGATTCCGAATTATATTTCCGAGGGCAAGCATCAGCTCATTATCAGCATCGGCTGTACCGGTGGAAAACACCGTTCCGTAACCCTTGCCAACGAGCTGTACCGGCGTCTTTCCAACGCGAAGGACTATGGAATCCGGATTGAGCACCGGGATCTGGAAAAAGACGCCATCCGAAAAGGAATTTAGAGGTGGAAGGATGTCATTCTCAAGCGAGGTAAAAGAGGAATTATCGAGACATCTTCCGACGGCACGCCACTGCCAGATTGCGGAAACAGCGGCGATCCTGTCACTCTGCGGACAGATTTCCGAGAAGGATGGGACGATACGGATTCAGACAGAGAATGCGTATGTGGCAAGAAAGTACTTTACTTTATTGAAAAAAACATTTAATATAGAGGCAGAGCTTGCAGTTAAGCTGAATCAGAAGGAAAATACGTATCTGATCCGCGTAAATGACAGGGAAGAAACCCGTCAGATTCTGCAGGCAGTGAAGTTACACGAGACAGACCGGCAGTTAGCAATGCCGATTCCGGCTGTTGTGGTACAGCGTCAGTGCTGCAAACGGGCATTTCTGCGGGGCGCATTTTTAGCGTCCGGTTCCATCAGCGATCCCAACCGGTTTTACCATCTCGAAATTGTCTGCCCCGATGCGCCGAGAGCAGAACAGGTGCAGGAACTTCTGAAAAGCTTTGGAATTGATGCACGGATCGTTCTCCGGAAAAACCACCATGTGGTTTATATGAAAGAAGGCGCACAGATTGTGGAGATGCTTGGCATCATGGAAGCCAACATCGCACTTATGAATCTGGAAAACGTGCGGATCTTAAAAGAAATGCGCGGCAGTGTTAACCGAAAGGTGAACTGTGAAACTGCCAACATCAACAAAACGGTCAGCGCGGCGATCCGCCAGATCGAAGATATCCGGTATATCGAAGAAACCACAGGCTTTTCTTCTCTGCCGGAACCGCTGGAGCAGATGGCAAGGCTCCGCTTACAATACCCGGAAGCATCGCTTCTGGAACTGGGCAAGATGTTAACGCCGGTTGTTGGTAAATCCGGAGTTAATCATAGATTAAGGAAACTAAAAGAGATTGCAGAAGATTTGCGAAGGAAACAAGGAGGAGAAGTATTATGATTAAGAAACCAATCACAATTCGTCTTTCAAGCGGCCTGGAGGCGAGACCAGTTGCCATGCTGGTACAGGTAGCGAGCCAGTACGAAAGTGAAATCTACGTCGAGAGCGGCAGAAAAAAAGTAAATGCGAAGAGCATTATGGGTATGATGACACTTGGTCTGGACAATGGCGAGGAAGTTACCGTGACCGCAAACGGAAAAGACGAGAGCGAAGCCATGGACGGCGTTGAAAAATATTTAAGCAGTCCTTTTGCTGAATAATCTTACTGCACTTATAGCATGAACATAGAGCAAAACGGCATGTCAGAAAATTTTGACATGCCGTTTTGCTATGCTTTTTTATGTGAAATCAGACGAAAATCAGACCACGTTCTTCGCGCGGAACCAGTAGGTATAGAAATAGGAAAAACCGAGCGATTCATACAGTGTGATCGCAGGCGTGTTTCCCTCGACAACCTGAAGATATGCTTTCGTTGCACCGAGCCGGATTCCCTCGGAGAGGATTGTGCGGCAGATCGAGGAAGCGTAGTGGCGGTGGCGGTACGCAGGATGCACATGGATGGCATAGACACCGACGTAATCGCGGTCGCGGATGCCAAGGCCGGTGGCAACGATCGTTCCGGTTTCATCCTGGATGGAGGTACAGATGGTTTCTTTTGGAATAGCGCGGTACATCGAAGGAACGACCATGCGGTGCATCACGTTCGTCGTGCTCTTTAAAGCAAAGAGGCTGTCAATCCATTTCGGCGGGATAAAGCTGCTGACGGTCACGGCAACGGCAGGATCCTTTTTGGCAAAGTTCGCCAGATCCATTGTCATGACGTGCGTCGTGTGCTGGACTACATAGCCGCGGTCGGCGAGCATTGCATCAAAGCCGGGATTGACAAGCGGACTGATCTTGAAAATTGCCGGTGTACCCCAGCGACGGTAGATCTCCTCACAGTACTGCACTTTTTCCTCCACCGGAATCGTGGACGGCCCGATCTGCTCGACGCTGTTGGTCCGGTGTGTATAAAAATAAGAAAAACGAAGAATCCATCCGTCGTACAGCTCGATCTGGTGAGACGGCCATGCGTTCAGGGAAAGATCTTCGATGGTTTTGATCAGTGTATTCATATGAAAGTATTCCCCCTTTGGTTATGCATATAGTATAGAAGAAACAGGACAGATCTTCAAGAAAAAATCGAAAAATTCGACACGCGGAACCGGGCGGCCGGGACACGATGCGTAACGTTTTCTTGCATAATCGAAGAAAAGGGGTTATAATAGGGGGCAAAGACTGAGAATACAAGGAGAATTGAATATGTCAAAATTACTGAAGGTAATTGTGAATACGCTGCTTCTGCTTGCAATCCTGTCAGCAGGCGCACTGGTGATTCCGCCGTTTGCCGGCATCACGACACTTGTCTCAGACGGGATGGGAAATACCAACATTTCCCGCGGCGCTGTTACGTACGCAAAGAAGACAGATACGTCATCGGTTGCGACGGGAGACAAAATCCTGGTTGATGACAATTCCGGAAAGTATATCTATACGATACAGTCCCTCGACATCGCTGCCGGAACCGCATCCGTAAAAAATGTGATCAGTGGAGACACAACGGAAATTACCGTGAGAGCAACCGTGAGCAAAGTGATCATCACGATTCCGGTGATCGGCTTTCTGTCGATGGCGGCGCAGAGCAGAGAGGGAATCATGATCATCGGACTTGCCATTCTGTTTCTGGTCATTCTGTTCATCCTTTCCGAGGTATGGAAACGTGATGAAGAAGAGGATGAGGAAGAAGAGGAAGAAGACGAAGACGAGGACGATGAGAAAGCGTCCGAAGAGCTTCGCAGCAGAAAGAAAGCTGCCCTGGAAGAAAAAAAGAAACGGGAAGAACAGGAAATGATCGAACAGTTGAGAGCAGCCGACCAGAAAACGGCAGAAGAAGAGAAACAGGACGAATTTGAAATTCCGGATCTGGAAGAAGAAGAAACGGAGCAGGTGTCCTTTAATACCGTCGATCTGCAGAACCTTGTAAGAGGAGAAGAAACCGAAGAAATTCCGGAAGCCGTGGAAGAAACGGAAATCGTCGAAGAAGCTGCCGCAGAAGAAACAGCGGAAGAAGTGACAGAAGAAACCGAAGAAACGGAATCAGCAGAGCCGGAAACTGTGGAAGAAATCGAAGAGTTTGAAGAAACCATCGAAGAGCCGGAAGAAGAGCCGGAACCGGAACCGTCCGAACCGATCGAACTTGCCATGCCGGTTTACACGGCGGAAGAACTCCTCCAGAAGGCCCACGCAGCCGGAGATGACCCGAAAGTCATTGAAGATCCTGCAACCGGCATCACAATCTTAGATTATTCCGACATTCTGTAACTATTCAGAGCCATGCGAACGAAAAGAACGCGAATCATGCTTGCATGAATGGACGTTCTTTTCTTTTTGTTCATATGGCAAGAAGCCACATCGAGATGCATCGCAGCGGAATCGAGATGGGGCTCTGAATAGTTGGAAAACGTCAAAAAAGAGAGAAATATAGGAAAAGTGCACAACACGGCCCCCCTGTATTTCTCTTTTTGCATAAAAACGGATAAATCGAAAAAAATAAAAAAAAACCTTGATTTTTCGCGTGCTTTCTTGTATACTAACAACTGTTGTGACATTGATAGCGTTGAAGCGCGAGGTTGCCGCTGAGAAACAGCGGGTTTTCCGTGGAGCGAATGTCAAGTTAAAGAAACTGGCGACAAGTCACTGTACCCACAATTAAGTCCACCTGTAAGAGTGGAAACGACCGTGTGCAAACATCAGGACACACACGGGTAAGTGTACAGTCACCGCTTGTCGTACTCGTAAAAGTGCGAAAAGGAGGCGACTTTTTTTATGGCAAGTCAAGTAATGAGAATTACACTGAAAGCGTATGATCATCAGTTAGTAGATGCATCTGCACAGAAAATTATCGAAACTGTAAAGAAGAACGGAGCAACGGTGAGCGGACCAGTACCGCTTCCAACGAAGAAAGAGGTAGTAACTATCCTTCGTGCAGTTCATAAGTACAAAGATTCCCGTGAGCAGTTCGAGCAGAGAACCCACAAGAGACTGATTGATATCATCGCACCTACCCAGAAAACAGTGGATGCATTATCAAGACTGGAAATGCCGGCTGGTGTTTACATCGACATCAAGATGAAAAACAAATAAGATCAGCTGCAAAAAGTCCGGGATCAGCCCCCGGCCATCAATTAAGTAAGCAATAGATGATATAGAAGCAACACTCATTCGAAGGAATCAACATCCCTAAGGGTCATAGTGTTCCACTTATATCAACTGTTCGCTAGAATGAACTTCTTTATAATAGGAAGTTCCGCTGTAGATAAAACAGGAGGTAAAAGGAATGAAGAAAGCAATTTTAGCTACAAAAGTCGGAATGACTCAGATCTTCGACGAAAACGGTGTTTTAGTACCGGTAACTGTATTGCAGGCAGGTCCGTGTGTTGTAACACAGGTGAAAACCGCAGACAACGACGGGTACAGTGCAATTCAGGTAGGCTTCGGCGAGAAGAAAGAAAACCGTGTGAACAAACCGATGAAAGGCCAGTTCGCAAAAGCAGGTGTTTCCTGCAAGAGATATCTGAAAGAGTTCAGATTTGAAGATGCCGAAACCTATACATTAGGACAGGAAATCAAGGCCGATATCTTTGGCGCAGGCGACAAAATCGACGCTACTGCAACAAGCAAAGGTAAAGGATTCCAGGGTGCCATCAAGAGACATGGTCAGTCCAGAGGACCTATGGCTCATGGTTCCAAATATCATCGTCACGCAGGTTCCAATGGTGCTTGCTCCGATCCGAGTAAGGTATTCAAAGGAAAAAGAATGCCAGGACAGATGGGTGGAAAGAAAATCACCGTACAGAACCTGGAAATCGTAAAAGTTGACGTAGAGAACAATTTACTGTTAGTCAAAGGTGCTGTACCAGGACCGAAAAAATCCATGGTTACCATCAAAGAGACAGTAAAATGCGGTAAATAAGTTCGTTGAAAGGAGGAACACACGTAATGGCTAACGTATCTGTATTAAATATGGAAGGCAAAGAAGTTGGCAGCATGGAGCTTAATGATGCAGTGTTCGGTGTAGAAATCAACGAGCATCTGGTACATCAGGCTGTAGTGCTTCAGCTTGCAAATAATCGTCAGGGAACTCAGAAAGCTAAAACCCGTTCCGAAGTAAGCGGTGGCGGAAGAAAACCGTGGAGACAGAAAGGAACAGGTCACGCAAGACAGGGTTCAACAAGAGCTCCTCAGTGGACAGGCGGCGGAGTTGTATTCGCTCCAGTACCAAGAGATTACTCTTTCAAAATGAACAAGAAAGAGAAAAGAGCTGCATTAAAATCCGTTCTGACAAGCAAAGTTCAGGAGAACAAATTCATCGTTCTTGATGAGCTGAAACTTGCAGAAGTTAAAACAAAAGAGATGAAGAAAGTGCTTGACAACCTCAAAGTAAACAACGCACTGGTAATCATCGGAGATGACAGCGAAAACGTAGCACTGTCCGCAAGAAACATTGCTGGCGTTCAGACTGCATCTGTTAATACCATCAACGTATTCGACATGCTGAAATACAACACCATCATCGCAACCAAAACAAGTGTTGCATCTATCGAGGAGGTGTACGCATAATGGCAGATATCAGATATTACGACGTAATCCTGAAACCAATCGTAACTGAGAAGAGCATGAATGCTATGGGCGAGAAGAAATACACATTCCTGGTTCACCCGGAAGCAAACAAATCTCAGATCAAAGAAGCAGTTGAGAAAATGTTCGAAGGAACAAAAGTTAAAAGCGTAAACACCATGAACATGGACGGAAAGAACAAACGCCGTGGAATGGTAGTTGGAAAAACTGCAAAGAGCAAGAAAGCAATCGTTGCTCTGACCGAGGACAGCAAAGACATCGAGATCTTCGAAGGACTTTAATTAGCAGCTGTTCGAAATATGCACACATAAGTGCGATACGAAATGAAAGGAGAACAAAGTAATGGGAATCAAAAGCTTTAACCCATATACACCTTCCAGAAGACACATGACCTCCTCTGATTTCAACGAAATCACGAAGAGCACACCGGAGAAATCTCTGGTAGTGTCCCTGAAGAAAAACGCTGGACGTAACAACCAGGGTAAAATCACTGTAAGACACCGCGGAGGCGGAAGCAGAAGAAAATACAGAATCATCGACTTTAAGAGAAGAAAAGATGATGTTCCGGCAACTGTTAAATCGATCGAGTACGATCCGAACAGAACAGCAAACATCGCTTTGATCTGCTATGCAGACGGCGAGAAAGCATACATCCTGGCTCCGGAAGGACTGAAAGTTGGCATGAAGGTTATGAGCGGCGCTGCTGCCGAAGTAAGACCTGGAAACTGCCTGCCGCTGTCCGAGATTCCGGTTGGTACCATGGTTCACAACGTAGAGCTTCATGCAGGCAAAGGCGGACAGCTTGTTCGTGCAGCTGGTAATGGCGCTCAGCTGATGGCTAAAGAAGGCAAATACGCAACCCTTCGTCTTCCATCCGGAGAGATGAGAATGGTTCCGATCAACTGCCGTGCATCCATCGGTGTTGTTGGAAATGGCGAGCACAGCCTGATCAACATTGGTAAAGCAGGACGGAAACGTAACATGGGTATCCGCCCGACTGTACGTGGTTCTGTCATGAACCCGAATGACCATCCACATGGTGGTGGAGAAGGAAAGACCGGTATCGGACGTCCGGGCCCGTCTACTCCTTGGGGAAAACCGGCTCTTGGCCTGAAGACCAGAGCAAAGAACAAGCAGTCTAACAAGTACATCGTAAGAAGACGCGATGGAAAAGCTTTATCGAAATAAGGAGGTAAACGATGTCTCGTTCATTAAAAAAAGGACCATTTGCAGATGAAAGCCTGTTAAAGAAAGTTGACGCTGCAAACGCTTCAGGAGATAAAACAGTCATTAAAACCTGGTCACGTCGTTCTACAATCTTCCCGTCATTCGTTGGACACACAATCGCTGTTCATGACGGAAGAAAACATGTGCCGGTATACGTTACAGAGGATATGGTTGGACACAAACTCGGTGAGTTCGTAGCAACCAGAACCTACAGAGGTCACGGCAAGGACGAGAAGAAATCCGGCGTCCGCTAAGTAGAATGATTTGAGAGAGGAGGTTTTTTAGCAATGGCTAAAGGACATAGAAGTCAGATTAAAAGAGCAAGAAATGCTAACAAAGATACCAGACCGTCTGCAAAGTTATCCTACGCTAGAATGTCTGCGCAGAAAGCTGGATTTGTTTTAGATGCAATCCGCGGTAAAGACGTAACAACCGCACTTGGTATTGTAACTTATAACCCGAGATATGCCTCCAGCGTAGTGAAAAAACTGCTGGAGTCCGCAATCGCAAACGCTGAGAACAACAACGGTCTTTCCAGAGAAAACCTGTATGTAGCTGAGTGCTTCGCTAACAAGGCTCCGACCATGAAGAGAATTCATCCGAGAGCACAGGGCAGAGCTTACAGAATCCTGAAGAGAAACAGCCACATCACGATTGTGTTAGACGAGAAATAAGGAGGACATGTCATGGGACAGAAAGTTAATCCACACGGCCTGAGAGTCGGTGTTATTAAAGACTGGGATTCCAAATGGTATGCCGAGGGTGATTTCGCAGATAACCTCGTAGAGGACTACAACATCCGCACATACCTGAAGAAGAAACTGTACAGCGCAGGTGTTTCCAAGATCGAAATCGAAAGAGCATCTGACAGAGTAAAAGTTATCATCTACACCGCAAAACCGGGCGTTGTTATCGGTAAAGGCGGAGCAGAGATCGAGAAAGTAAAAGCTGAAGTTCAGAAACTGACTGACAAAAAGCTTATCGTAGATATCAAAGAAGTAAAAAGACCGGACCGCGATGCACAGCTCGTAGCTGAGAACATTGCATTACAGCTGGAAAACCGTATTTCCTTCCGTCGTGCTATGAAGTCTACCATGCAGCGTACGATGAGAGCTGGCGCTAAGGGAATCAAAACATCTGTATCCGGACGTCTTGGTGGAGCTGATATGGCTCGTACCGAGTTCTACAGCGAGGGAACTATTCCGCTGCAGACCCTGCGTGCCGATATCGATTATGGATTCGCTGAAGCAGATACCACTTACGGTAAAGTTGGCGTAAAAGCATGGATCTACAATGGCGAAGTACTTCCAACCAGAACTAAAAAGGAAGGGAGCGAGAATTAATTATGTTAATGCCGAAGAGAGTAAAACGTCGTAAACAGTTCCGTGGTTCCATGAAGGGTAAAGCCCTCAGAGGAAACAAAATTAACTACGGTGAATTTGGTCTCGTAGCCCTTGAGCCATGCTGGATCAAATCCAACCAGATCGAGGCAGCCCGTATCGCCATGACACGTTACATCAAACGTGGTGGTAAAGTTTGGATCAAAATTTTCCCGGACAAACCAGTAACCGCACAGCCGGCTGAAACCCGAATGGGTTCCGGAAAAGGTTCTCTGGAGTACTGGGTAGCAGTAGTAAAACCAGGCCGTGTAATGTTCGAAATCGCAGGTGTTCCAGAAGAAACAGCCCGCGAGGCATTACGTCTTGCCATGCATAAGTTACCATGTAAATGCAAAGTTGTTTCTCGTGCAGACTTAGAAGGCGGTGATAACAGTGAAAACTAACGAATTTGTAAAAGATTTAAATACAAAGAGCGCAGCTGAGCTGAATGACGAATTAGTAGCTGCTAAAAAGGAACTCTTCAATTTAAGATTCCAGAATGCAACCAACCAGCTTGACAATACAAGCCGAATCAAAGAGGTTCGCAAAAATATTGCAAGAATCCAGACTGTTATTGCCCAGAAGGCAAACGCAGCTGAGTAATTAGGAGGAAAATATCGTGGAAGAAAGAAATCTTAGAAAAACTCGCGTGGGCAAAGTTGTCAGCGATAAGATGGATAAGACTATCGTGGTTGCCATCGAAGACCATGTAAAACATCCTCTGTACAAGAAAATTGTAAAAAGCACATATAAGCTGAAAGCACACGATGCAAACAACGAGTGCCATGTAGGTGATACCGTACGAGTTATGGAAACAAGACCTTTATCCAAAGATAAGAGATGGAGACTTGTGGAGATCGTTGAGAAAGCGAAATAAATAAGAGATCAGAATGCTAAAGGAGGAATACCAGCATGATTCAGCAGGAAACTAGACTGAAAGTCGCTGACAACACCGGTGCAAAAGAAATCTTATGCATTCGTGTTATGGGCGGTTCTACAAGAAGATATGCCAACATTGGTGATGTAATCGTTGCTTCGGTCAAAGATGCAACACCAGGCGGCGTTGTTAAAAAAGGTGACGTAGTAAAAGCTGTTGTTGTAAGAAGCGTAAAAGGCGCTCGTCGTAAAGACGGTTCTTACATCAAATTTGATGAGAACGCAGCAGTTATTATCAAAGATGACAAAACTCCAAAAGGAACCCGTATTTTTGGACCAGTAGCCAGAGAGCTTCGTGAGAAACAGTTCATGAAGATTGTTTCCTTAGCTCCGGAAGTATTATAGGAGGACAGCTATGTCAATGAAGATTAAAAAAGGCGATACCGTAAAGGTAATCGCCGGCAAAGATAAAGACAAAACCGGCAAAGTAGTCAGCGTTGACGTAAAGAACAACCGTGTTGTTGTTGAAGGCGTAAACATGATTACAAAGCATGAGAAACCGTCTATGAGCAATCAGCAGGGCGGAATCGTTAACAAAGAAGCTCCTATCGATGCATCCAACGTAATGCTGGTTGTAAAAGGAGTTCCGACCCGCGTTGGAATCAAAGTTGAGATGGTTGAGAAAAACGGCAAAACAAAAGCTGTTAGAACCCGCGTTGCAAAAGCAAAAGAGCTGAACGGCGCAGTAATTGATTAAGGAAGAGAGGAGGCAAAACCGTGAGTAGACTGAAAGATCTTTACAACGAGCAGATCGTTGATGCAATGACCAAAAAATTTGGATACAAAAACGTGATGGAAGTGCCGAAGCTCTCCAAAATCGTAATCAACATGGGTGTTGGTGAAGCTAAGGAGAACGCTAAACTTCTGGACGCTGCAATCAGTGATATGGAAGCTATCACCGGACAGAAAGCAGTTACCACCAAAGCGAAAAATTCCGTAGCAAACTTTAAAATCCGTGAGGGTATGCCGATCGGATGCAAAGTTACCCTTCGTGGCGAGAAAATGTACGAGTTCGCAGACCGCCTGATCAACCTGGCACTGCCTCGTGTACGTGACTTCCGCGGCGTAAATCCGAACGCTTTCGATGGCAGAGGAAACTATGCTCTTGGTATCAAAGAGCAGCTGATTTTCCCAGAGATCGAGTATGATAAAGTTGATAAAGTCAGAGGTATGGACATTATCTTCGTTACCACTGCTAACACAGATGAAGAAGCTCGTGAATTACTGACATTATTCAACATGCCATTCGCAAAGTAATAGGAGGAATTGATTCATGGCTAAAACAGCAATGAAAATCAAACAGCAGCGCAAAGCTAAATTCTCTACAAGAGAATACAATCGTTGCAGAATTTGTGGCCGTCCACACGCATATTTAAGAAAATACGGAATCTGCAGAATCTGCTTCCGTGAATTAGCATACAAAGGCCAGATTCCTGGCGTTAAGAAAGCTAGTTGGTAAAATTTTAGAAGGAGGCAAATTCAAATGAGTATGAGTGATCCGATTGCAGATATGCTTACAAGAATCCGTAACGCTAACACTGCAAAACATGATACAGTAGATGTTCCGGCATCCAAAATGAAAATCGCAATCGCTGATATCCTGGTAAACGAGGGATACATTGCAAAATATGAACTCAGCGATGAGGGTGCATTCCAGAATATGCACATCACCCTGAAATACGGCGCTGACAAAAACGAGAAGATCATCACCGGTCTGAAGAGAATCTCCAAACCGGGTCTGAGAATCTATGTTGGCAAAGATGAGCTGCCGAGAGTACTTGGCGGACTTGGAATCGCTATTCTTTCCACAAACCAGGGTGTTATCACCGATAAAGAAGCTCGTAAGCTGCAGGTCGGCGGCGAGGTTCTGGCATTCGTTTGGTAATAGAAACGAAACAAGGCAACTGAAAACAGAGAGAGCTTAAAGCTCTCTCCGAAAATCTAAGTTAATAGGAGGAAATTGGTATGTCACGTATTGGAAGACTGCCAGTGGCAATTCCTGCAGGTGTAACAGTAGACATCCAGGAAAACAACCACGTTGTAGTAAAAGGACCAAAAGGAACATTAGAGAGAACTCTCCCGTCTGAAATGACCATCAAACTGGAAGACGGACACGTAGTAGTTACAAGACCGAACGATCTGAAGAAAATGAAAGCTCTTCATGGTCTGACCAGAACTCTGATCCACAACATGGTAATTGGTGTTAGCGAAGGCTATACCAAAACACTGGAAGTAAACGGTGTAGGTTACAGAGCTGCAAAACAGGGCAACAAATTAGTTCTGTCTCTTGGATATTCTCATCCGGTAGAGATGATCGATCCGGAAGGACTCTCCTCCGCTGTAGACGGCAACAAGATCATTGTTTCCGGTATCAGCAAAGAGAAAGTTGGCCAGTATGCCGCTGAAATCAGAGACAAGAGAAGACCTGAGCCATACAAGGGCAAGGGAATCAAGTATGCTGATGAAGTGATCAGACGTAAAGTTGGTAAGACTGGTAAGAAATAATTAAGGAGAGTGTGAACATGATTAGTAAAGTATCAAGAGCGCAGATGCGCCAGAAAAAGCATAGAAGATTACGTAATCATATCGTAGGTACTGCACAGCGTCCGCGTCTGTGTGTATTCCGCAGCAATAACCATATGTATGCTCAGATTATCGACGATACGATTGGAAATACTTTAGTTTCTGCTTCTACTCTTCAGAAAGATGTTAAAGCAGAGCTTGAGAAAACCAACAATGTAGATGCAGCAGCATATCTTGGAACCGTTCTTGGAAAGAGAGCTGTAGAAGCAGGTATTACTGAAGTTGTATTTGACCGTGGCGGATTCATCTACCAGGGAAAAATCCAGGCATTCGCAGACGCAGCTAGAGAAGCTGGGCTGGTATTCTAAGAAAGGAAGGAAAAGAACACATGAAGCATACAATTATTGATGCAAGCCAGTTCGAACTGGAAGAAAAAGTCGTATCAATTAAGCGTGTTACAAAAGTTGTTAAAGGTGGTCGTAACTTCCGTTTCACAGCTTTAGTAGTTGTCGGCGACGGCAATGGACACGTAGGCGCAGGCCTTGGAAAAGCAGCCGAGATTCCGGAAGCTATCCGCAAAGGTAAAGAAGACGCTATGAAGAAACTGGTAAGCGTAGCAATCAATGAGAACGGAAGTATCACTCATGACTACGTAGGTAAATTCGGAAGCGCAGAGGTTCTGTTAAAGAAAGCTCCTGAAGGTACTGGTGTCATCGCTGGTGGCCCAGCCCGTGCCGTAATCGAGTTAGCTGGTATTAAGAACATCCGTACAAAATCCCTTGGATCCAGAAATAAGCAGAACGTAGTTCTGGCTACCATCGCTGGTCTGTCTGAGCTGAAGACTCCAGAAGAAGTAGCAAGACTTCGCGGCAAATCTACAAACGAGATCTTTGCTTAAGGAGGATGTGAAAAATGGCAGATAAATTAAAAGTAACACTGGTGAAATCCCCGATCGGATGTGTTCCGAAACACAGAAGAACCGTGGAAGCACTGGGTCTGAAAAAAGTTAACAAGACGGTAGAACTGCCGGATAACGCAGCAGTTCGCGGCATGGTTAATCAGGTTTCTTACCTGGTTAAAGTAGAAGAAGCATAAGGAGGTACCGTAATGGACTTATCTAATTTACAGCCGGCTGAAGGTTCCAGACAGAACGATAACTTCCGCAGAGGCCGTGGACATGGTTCAGGAAATGGTAAAACAGCAGGTAAAGGCCACAAAGGACAGAAAGCACGTTCCGGAGCACCGAGACCGGGATTTGAAGGTGGTCAGATGCCTTTATACAGACGTCTTCCGAAGAGAGGTTTCAAAAACAGAAACTCCAAGGAAATCGTTGGAATCAATGTAGATGCTCTGAATCGTTATGAGGACGGAGCTGTTGTAACCGTAGAAACTATGATTGAGACTGGTCTTGTTTCCAATCCGAGAGATGGCGTAAAAATCCTTGGAAACGGTGAAGTCACCAAAAAACTCACTGTAAAAGCAAATGCTTTCAGCGAGAGCGCAAAGGCAAAAATTGAAGCGGCAGGTGGAACAGTCGAGGTGATCTAATGTTTAAGACCTTTATCAATGCATTTAAGGTCAAAGATGTTCGTCGCAAAATATTTTATGTGCTTATGATGCTTGTTGTCATCCGGTTAGGCTCTCAGATGCCTGTACCGGGTGTCAATACAAGCTTTTTTGCGAATTATTTTGCAAATAATACGAATGAGGCATTCAGCTTCCTGAATGCATTCACGGGCGGCGGTTTCGACCGTTTCTCCATCTTTGCTCTGAGTATTACACCGTACATTACTTCTTCCATCATTATTCAGCTGCTCACCATTGCAATTCCACGACTTGAGGAAATGCAGCGTGACGGCGAAGAGGGAAGAAAGAAAATGACTGCGATTACTCGTTATGTGACAGTAGGTCTTGCATTGTTTGAGTCTGTTGCCATGGCAGTAGGCTTTGGACGCCAGGGACTCCTCACCACTTTTAACGCAGTTAATGTGATTGTTGTAGTGGCAGCTCTGACAGCCGGTTCTGCCTTCCTTATGTGGGTGGGAGAACAGATCAACGACAAGGGCGTTGGAAATGGTATTTCTATGGTCCTGTTAATCAACATCCTTTCCAGAATCCCGCAGGATATGGTAACCCTTTACGAAACCTTCGTAAAAGGCAAAACCATCGCGCGTGGTCTGCTGATGTGGATTATCATCGCTGTTGTGATCATCGCTGTTGTTGTGCTGGTACTGATCCTGAATGGCGCTGAGAGAAGAATTCCGGTACAGTATTCCAAGAAAATGGCCGGAAGAAAAATGGTTGGCGGACAGTCATCCAATATTCCGCTGAAGGTAAATACAGCGGGCGTTATCCCGATCATCTTTGCATCATCCATCATGTCTTTCCCATCGATTATCCTGTCGTTTGTCGGAAAGTCGGATATCAAAGGTATCGGCGGAACGCTGATCAAGATGCTGAATTCCAACAACTGGTTTGATAAAACCAATCCAGTTGCTTCGCTGGGCCTGATTCTCTACATTGTCCTTGTTATTTTCTTCGCTTATTTCTATACCTCCATCACCTTCAACCCGATGGAAGTTGCAGATAACATGAAAAAACAGGGCGGCTTTATCCCAGGCATCCGCCCGGGTAAATCCACGGTAGATTATCTGAACAATCTGCTCAGCTATATTATTTTTATCGGTGCAGCAGGTCTTACCATTGTTGCAGTGATTCCATTTTTCTTTAATGGATTTTTCAAAGCGAATGTATCCTTTGGAGGTACTTCTCTGATCATTATTGCCAGCGTAATTCTGGAAACCTTAAAACAGATTGAATCCATGATGCTGGTACGCAATTACAAAGGATTCTTAAACGATTAAGGCATAAGAGGGACTGTCTGGATAAGACAGGCCCTTTCTTTTGTTTAAAGCGCTTTTAAAGAGGCTTTAACAGAGAAAATTTTTGCTATTGTGGTTTATTTTATGGTATAATAGGGTAAATTACACGCAGTGGATTGCTGCAAATTCAAACATGGGAGGAAAAGCGCATGAAAATTATTATGTTGGGGGCACCTGGTGCCGGAAAAGGTACACAGGCAAAACAGATCGCTGCAAAATATGAGATTCCTCATATTTCAACCGGCGATATCTTCCGCGCAAATATCAAAGAGGGAACCGAGCTTGGAAAGAAAGCGAAAGCATTCATGGACAAGGGAGAACTCGTTCCAGACGAGCTGACCTGCGATCTTGTTGTAGACCGTATTTCCAAACCGGACGCAGCAAAGGGCTACGTGCTGGATGGCTTCCCAAGAACGATTCCGCAGGCAGAGGCACTGACCAAAGCCCTGGAAGCACGCGGAGAGAAAATTGACTACGCAATCAATGTAGAAGTACCGGATGAAAATATCGTTCACCGTATGGGCGGACGCCGTGCCTGCATCGGATGCGGAGCAACCTATCATGTAGAATTTAACGCACCAAAGGTAGAAGATGTATGCGATACCTGCGGCGGCGAGCTGGTTCTCCGTGATGACGATAAACCTGAGACCGTACAGAAGAGACTGTCTGTATACCATGCTCAGACACAGCCTCTGATTGACTACTATAAGAAAGCCAATGTTCTGGTGGAAGTTGACGGAACCCAGGATATCAACGTGGTATTTCAGGATATAGTAAAGATTTTAGGAGCGTAAAGGATGTCCATATCAATTAAAACTGCCCGGGAAATTGAAAAAATGCGCCGTGCCGGTGAACTGCTGGAGAAGGTACACGATGAATTAGGCCGCGCCATCCATCCGGGAATGTCAACCTGGGAAATCAACAAGCTCGGAGAAGAGATGATCCGCAGCTTCGGATGCACTCCCAACTTTTTAAACTATAATGGGTATCCGGCTTCGATCTGCGTTTCTGTGAACGAAGAAGTGGTTCATGGAATCCCAAGTAAAAAACGGATTCTGAAAGAGGGCGACATTGTCAGCCTGGATGCGGGACTTATCTATGAAGGATACCATTCCGACGCAGCCCGCACACACGCGGTCGGTGAGATCTCGCCGGAGGCAAGAAAACTGGTGGAAGTAACACGCCAGGCCTTTTTTGAAGGAATCAAATACGCAAAAGCAGGCCATCATCTTCATGAGATTTCGGCGGCGATCGGTGCATACGCAGAGAGCTTCGGCTACGGCGTTGTCCGCGACCTGGTAGGCCACGGCATCGGAACGCACCTGCACGAAGATCCGGCAGTGCCGAACTTCGCACAGCCAAGCCGCGGCGTCCGTCTGCAGCCTGGCATGACGCTCGCCATCGAGCCGATGATCACAGCCGGAGGCTATGCAGTCAGATGGCTGGATGATGACTGGACCGTTGTGACAGAAGACGGCTCTCTTGCCGCACATTATGAGAACACGATTCTGATTACGGAGGGAGAACCGGAAATTCTGACACTTTCGCATACGGAGGAGGATTTATGAAACCGATTGTGAAAGGAATGTTTGCCAGAAGCCTGGCCGGCCACGATAAAGGAAAGCTGTATGTGATTTCGGATGTACAGGAGCCATACGTATTCCTGGTGGACGGAAAAATCCGTACCGCCAACCGGCCGAAAAAGAAGAAGCTGATTCACGTACAGCCGGATTACGAAATGACGGATGCGGTTCGTGATGAAGATATCCGTAAGGCATTAAAAGAAAAAAGTTGCAAAGAGTTGAAGGAGGATTAATCAATGTCTAAGGCAGATGTAATTGAAGTAGAGGGAACTGTCCTCGAGAAATTACCAAACGCAATGTTTAAAGTAGAACTGGAAAATAAACACGTTGTACTGGCTCATATCAGCGGAAAGCTGCGTATGAACTTTATCCGTATTCTTCCGGGAGACAAAGTAACCATCGAGCTGTCCCCATACGATCTGGACAAGGGACGTATTATCTGGAGAGATAAATAAGAAATACGATAAAAAAAGCCATCCGGCATGCCGGATGGCTTTTTCTCTGTATGTGTTTCTCTGTATTCATCCCCAATAACAGTAACCGTTCTACAGAACAAAGATTTCGATCACCGGCCTTCAGATTTCTGACAGCCACAAAGCAAGCACCAGTCTGCAAACCCTGCAGCATCCGCGGCGGCGGGCATCTGAATTTCTTTTCAGTCCCTTTTGAAACCTTCCAGATGTATTATGCAATATTTTAATAGAAAAAGCAATGAAAAAAGTATAAAATTTTATGAAAACTTTTTGTAAAAACCAGGAGAATTTGTGCACTTTTGAAACAAAATTTTTAAACCGTCAGAAAAAAAAGAAAAAGTGAAAAGACAGGAGAAAAGAGCGGCCGGAAAACCGTGAAAATGACAGATGAGGGCTCGAAAGCGACAGAAGAATATATGTTTGTGAATTCTGTGTGAAGTTGAAATATTTGGTTGAATTCTCAAAATAATGTGATACAATGCAATAGAGAAACTTTACGGAGAAATTTTACCGGGAAGGATCTCCTGTGCGGTGCGGTAAAATCCATGTACCGGCAGAAATCAGGGAAACATTTTATGAAACAGCAGGCTGCAGTCTGAAAAAAATTCGGATCTGCAGCAATGGCATCGCTGCTCCTTACAGATAACAGGAAAGGAAAATGTGCAATGACAAAAAGGGGAAAGAAAAAAGGCCTTGTTGCAGCATTGAGCGTAGTTGCAGTGATTGTTTTACTTGCCGCTGCATATGGAATCTTCTGTCTGATCATCGAGGATGACAAAATCTGGGCAGATGCTTCTATTAACGGAGTAAACATTCAGGGAATGAGCAAAAAAGAAGCTGCGCAGACAGTAGAACAGAAGTTTGAAGAAGATTATAAAGATACAGCTGTTACCGTTGAGCTGGATGGTCAGCAGTATACGATGAACGTATTTCCAATGCTGGGGATGGATGCTTCCGCAGAAATTGAAAAAGCATATGAAAAAGGCCATGGAAATCTTCTGGTTCGCGGTCTGGAGTGGGTCGAGATGAAATGGGGAAAGGCAGAGAAGCTTTCCTATGATGTGCAGCCGACTGCGACCCATCCAGATGAGGTGGAAGGAATTGTACAGGCATCCGGCATTCAGGATTACAACTCCATGCAGGATACTACATATGAAGTAACAGATACCGGCCTGATCGTGCATAAAGGCATTTCCGGAACCAGACCGGATGTGGATGCCTTAAAACAGCAGATCCAGACGAATGTGACAGCAATGAATTTCCAGGATGTAATTTCCTGCCCGACGGCAGAAAATCAGCTGACAGAACCGGATTTTGCCGGAATTGCAAGCCAGATTTATACCGATCCCGTCAATGCGACGCTGGATCCGGATAACGGATATTCCGTTGTGGCATCGAAAAACGGAACCTCAATGAATGCGGACAATGCGAAAGCCGAGTATGAGAGTGCAGAAGAAAATACGGATATCACGATTCCGTTTACATTTACCGAGCCGGAGATTACAACCGAGAAGATGAACGCAAACCTGTTTAAAGACACGCTTGGAAGTTACAGCTCCAGCGCAGCGGGTGGAACGAGCGGAAGAATTCACAACGTCGGACTTACGGCATCTATATGCAACGGACAGATTGTTCTGCCGGGAGAAACCTTCTCTTTTAATGGTGTCGTAGGTGATACAACGGCGGAAAAAGGATATCAGGAGGCAGCAGGCTATCAGGATGGCAAAGTCGTCCAGGTACTTGGAGGAGGCGAATGCCAGGTGTCCTCCACACTGTTTTCCGCTATTTTGTACACAGACCTTGATGTGGTGGAAAGAGCCAACCATTCGATGCCGGTACATTATGTGCCGTCTGGAATGGATGCAACCGTATTCTGGGATTCACCGGATTTCAAATTTGAAAATAATCATAAGTACCCGGTGAAAATTGTGATGAATATGGACAGCAGTGACACACTGACCGTAAAAATTCTCGGAACAAAAGAAAACGACTATACCATTGAGCCAAGGGTAAAGCAGATCGATGAAATGAGTAATGTAACGTATCGTGATTACAAAGATGCAAGCGGAAATGTAGTAAAATCAGAATCCGTATGCGCAAGCAAATACAAACCGCTGAACTCAGGATCATGATGCAAAAAAAGATGTTACCTGTAAAAACAGACGGGACAGAGAAAAAAAATCTGTCCTGCCTGTTTTTTTTCTTACCGGTGGGAGAAATGAAAAAATGCACAGAAAAGGAGCAAAAAAAAGTGAAAAAATATGTAAAAAATTCCTTGCATTTCCGGGGACAAAATGCTATACTATAAAACGAACTTTTGCGCGTGGACTTTTTTCTAACCCACAAAAAGAAAGCGCATCCCAAAAGTTTACAACAGAAAATTCCCCTACACGGGGCGCTAGGAGCAAAGAAAGGAGGATTCATCATGAAGGTTAGATCTTCTGTAAAACCGATCTGCGAGAAATGCAAAGTTATCAAAAGAAAAGGTAGCATCAGAATCATTTGTGAGAATCCAAAGCACAAACAGCGCCAGGGCTAATCCGTCATTAGGCTTGATCGTAATTGTGCAGATTTTAAGTGCGGCTGCAGCAAAGATGCGCGTGAGTGCGTTGTTTTGCTGTTAATATTATAAAGTGAGACACCTGGCAGACAAAGCAGCCAGGACACCTCCGGCGGATGGACGCGCGGAGCGCAGACATCCCTTATAATATTGCTTAATACTCCCATCTGTCAGGTGGCAGAAGGAGAAAGGTCGTGCGAACACGGCTGGATACACGCATACCTGTATCCCAATTAGGAAAATATTAATGTTTTAGAAAAATGGAGGACAAAGTACATGGCTCGTATAGCTGGTGTAGACTTACCAAGAGACAAACGTGTTGAGATTGGTCTGACCTATATCTACGGAATCGGTAGAACAAGTGCAGATCGTATCTTAAAAGAGGCTGGAGTAAATCCAGATACACGCTGCAGAGATTTGACAGACGATGAAGTAAAGAGACTCAGCGCAGTTATCGATGAGACTCAGGTTGTAGAGGGAGATCTTCGTAGAGAAATCGCTATGAACATCAAACGTCTGCAGGAGATCGGATGCTACAGAGGTATCCGTCATCGTAAAGGCCTTCCGGTTCGTGGTCAGAAAACAAAGACCAACGCAAGAACCCGCAAAGGTCCTAAGAGAACTGTTGCAAATAAGAAGAAATAATTTAACCAGTAGTCCAATATAAGATTAAGAAAGTGTAGGTTAGTTTTAAAATGGCAAAAGTGACAAAGAAAACGACAAAACGTCGTGTCAGAAAAAACGTTGAACACGGACAGGCACATATCCAGTCTTCCTTCAATAATACAATCGTAACACTGACTGATGCAGAAGGAAACGCTCTTTCATGGGCAAGTGCCGGCGGTCTGGGATTTAGAGGTTCAAGAAAATCTACTCCATACGCAGCTCAGATGGCTGCAGAAACTGCTACCAAAGCAGCGCTGGTTCATGGCTTAAAGACTGTTGACGTTATGGTAAAAGGACCAGGATCAGGTCGTGAAGCTGCAATCCGTGCCCTTCAGGCATGCGGTCTTGAAGTTACAAGCATCCGCGACGTAACACCGGTTCCGCACAACGGATGCCGCCCACCAAAACGTAGAAGAGTCTGATTAGGAGGTTAAGAACATGGCAGTAAATAGAGTACCAGTCCTGAAAAGATGCAGATCCCTCGGAATGGATCCTGTATATCTTGGAATTGATAAGAAGTCCACAAGACAGCTGAAAAGAGCAAACAGAAAAATGTCTGAGTATGGTCTTCAGTTAAGAGAAAAACAGAAAGCAAAATTCATCTACGGCGTTCTGGAGAAACCTTTTGTTAACTATTACAAAAAGGCTGACAGAATGGAAGGACAGACTGGTGAGAACCTGATGATCCTTCTTGAGCTCCGTCTGGACAACGTTCTGTTCCGTATGGGAATGGCTAGAACCAGAAAAGAAGCACGTCAGATCGTTGACCACAAACACGTTCTGGTTAACGGCAAACAGGTAAATATCCCGTCTTACCTTGTAAGCGCTGGTGATACCATCGAAATCAAAGAGGGTAAAAAATCCTCTCAGAGATATAAAGACATCGTAGAGGTTACAGGCGGCCGTCTGACTCCAGAATGGATCGAGGCTGATCTTGAGGCACTCAAAGGTGTTGTAAAAGAGCGTCCTACCCGCGAAATGATCGATGTTCCGGTTGACGAAGTGCAGATCGTCGAGCTGTATTCTAAATAAAGAATCGCCATACGCGGAAGGCTTTATTCCCATGAGTAATGAGCCAACCAATTTAAAAGGAGGGGCTTTCGAGTGTTTGATTTTAACAAACCGAAAATTGAAATTACTGAGATTTCTGATGACAAGAAGTACGGCAGATTTGTGGTTGAACCTCTGGAAAGAGGCTACGGTATCACATTAGGTAATTCTCTTCGCAGAATTATGCTTTCTTCCCTCCCTGGAGCAGCAGTAAGCCAGGTTAAAATCGAGGGCGTTCTTCATGAATTCAGCTCCATCCCTGGAGTAAAAGAAGACGTTACAGAAATCATCATGAACCTGAAGAGCCTTGCAATCCGCAATAACAGCGTAACCAACGAAGCAAAAGTTGCTTATATTGAGTTCGAGGGCGAGGGAGTTGTAAGAGCATCCGATATTCAGGTAGATCAGGATATTGAGATCATGAATCCGGATCAGGTAATCGCAACCCTGAACGGCGGCCCGGACAGCAAGCTGTACATGGAGCTGACGATCACAAAAGGCCGCGGTTATATCAGTGCTGACAAAGGCAAGAGCGATGACATGCCGATCGGCGTTCTCGCTGTGGATGCTATCTATACACCGGTTGAGCGTGTAAACCTCAAAGTGGAGAACACCCGTGTAGGTCAGATTACCGATTACGATAAACTGACACTGGATGTTTACACCAGAGGAACACTGGATCCGGACGAGGCAGTCAGCCTGGCAGCTAAGGTTTTAAGCGAGCATCTGAAACTCTTCATCGATCTGTCTGAGAATGCGAAGACAGCAGAAGTTATGATCGAGAAAGAGGACAATGAGAAAGAGAAAGTTCTGGAGATGAACATCGACGAGCTTGAGCTTTCCGTGCGTTCCTATAACTGCTTGAAACGTGCCGGTATCAATACCGTAGAAGAGCTGTGCAACAAAACTTCCGAAGACATGATGAAGGTTCGTAACCTGGGCCGCAAGTCTCTGGAAGAGGTACTTGCAAAGCTGAAAGAACTGGGACTGTCACTGAGTCCTGGGGACGGAGAATAAATCACAGCGATTTATCTTTCCGTTTGATTTGTAGACGAAAACCCCCTGTCAGTAAGTCCGAGGCAGCATGACTTGCGGGTTCCACAAATGGAGGAAAATTTAAAATGGCAAAATATAGAAAACTTGGCAGAACATCTGACCAGAGAAAAGCATTATTAAGAAACCAGGTAACCAACCTTCTGTATCACGGAAAAATCGTTACCACTGAGACCAAAGCGAAAGAGATCCGCAAGATCGCTGAAAGCATGATCGCACTGGCTGTAAAAGAGAAAGATAACTTTGAGACCGTTACCGTTACTGCTAAAGTAGCTCGCAAAGATGCTGATGGCAAACGTGTGAAAGAAGTAAAAGACGGCAAAAAAGTTACCGTATACGATGAAGTTCAGAAAGAGATCAAAAAAGATCTTCCGTCCAGACTTCACGCTAGACGTCAGATGGCAAGCTTCTTCTATCCTGTAACAGAGGTTCCGACCGAAGCAGCAGGACGCAAGAAAAACACCAAGTCCATCGATATGCCACAGAAAATGTTCGATGAGATCGCTCCGAAATATGCAGACCGTAACGGCGGATATACCCGTATCATCAAGATCGGACCGCGTAAAGGTGATGCAGCTATGGAAGTTGTAATCGAGCTGGTTTAATCTGTAAATAGTTTTGAAATTCGCAGGGGCTGCCTCTTAGTAGGTGGCTCCTGTTTTGTTGTATATCATATTTTATATGACACAATTGCGAAATTGTGGCAATGTACGGGGTTGCATCTGCTTTGCGAATAAGGTACAATACAGAATACAGAACAGCTAAAATGGGATACAAAGGAGAGCATTTGCATGGAGAGCAAGAAAAAAATGTTGTTTATTTTTAATCCGTTTTCCGGAAAAGCACAGATTAAAAGTAAACTGTTTGAAATTATCGATGTTTTTGTAAAAGGCGGATATGAAGTCATTGTCCACCCGACGCAGGCAGTCGGAGATGGTTTCGAAAAGACAAAGGAGCTTGCGCCGCAGGTGGATCTCGTTGTCTGCAGCGGGGGCGACGGAACACTGGATGAAGTTGTCAGCGGTCTGATGGAAGTGGATCAGCGCGTTCCGATCGGTTATATTCCGGCCGGAAGCACCAATGACTTTGCAAACAGTCTTTCTATTTCGAAAGATATGGTACAGGCGGCAAAGGATATCATCGAGGGAAACCTGTATTCCTGTGATGTGGGAGCGTTCAACAACGACAGCTTTGTCTACATCGCTGCATTCGGCCTTTTCACGGATGTTTCCTATGAGACAGATCAGCACATGAAAAACATTCTCGGCCATCTGGCATACCTGCTGGAGGGATCCAAACGGATCTGGAATGTGCCGACGTACTGGATTAAAGTCGAGGCAAACGGGGAAACCTTTGAGGGAGAGTATATCTACGGTATGGTGACGAATGCCAAGTCCGTCGGCGGCTTCAAAAACCTGCCGGGACAGGATGTACGCCTGGATGACGGACTCTTCGAGGTAACCCTGATCAAACGCCCGAAAAACCCGCTGGAACTGAATGAGATCATTGCGTCCCTGCTGATGCAGGAGGATCACACAGACCTCATCGATTCGTTCAAGACCGACCGCATCATCATCGAGTCCAACCAGGAGATTTCCTGGACTCTGGACGGCGAATACGGCGGAGATCACGGCTATGTCTGCATCGAAGCGCGCAAACATGCCATGGAACTGGTTCTGAACAATAAGTAGGCACGGCTTTTTGATAAGTTTTTCACAAAAAAGTGCAAAAAAATGGATTTCGCTACGAAAATCATTTGGCATTTGCAGAAAGATGTTGTATAATAAAACCAGTTATGAAAGTAACAAGTATGCCGTAAGCCTGAAAACGGTACACGGCACAATTACAGACACAGGAGGTCATTTGAGCTATGTTAGTATCAGCAAAAGAAATGTTGGACAAAGCAAAAGCTGGCCACTATGCAGTTGGTCAGTTTAACATCAACAACCTGGAGTGGACAAAATCCATCCTTCTTACCGCACAGGAGATGAATTCTCCGGTTATCCTTGGTGTATCTGAGGGTGCAGGAAAATACATGACAGGTTTCAAAACTGTAGCTGCTATGGTAAAAGCTATGATCGAAGAACTGAACATCACTGTTCCGGTTGCTCTGCATCTGGACCACGGAACCTACGAAGGATGTTACAAATGCATCGAAGCAGGTTTCTCATCCATCATGTTTGACGGATCTCATTATCCGATCGAAGAGAACGTTGCAAAAACAAAAGAACTGGTAGCTGTTTGCAAAGAGAAAGGAATGTCTCTGGAAGCAGAAGTTGGTTCTATCGGTGGAGAAGAAGATGGTGTTGTAGGTATGGGCGAATGCGCTGATCCGAACGAGTGCAAGATGATTGCAGACCTCGGTGTAGATATGCTTGCAGCAGGTATCGGCAATATCCACGGTGTATACCCGGCTAACTGGCAGGGACTGAGCTTTGAGACTCTGGCAGCTGTACAGGAGCTGACAGGAACTATGCCGCTCGTTCTTCACGGTGGTACAGGTATCCCGGATGACATGATCAAGAAAGCCATTGACCTTGGCGTTTCCAAAATCAATGTAAATACAGAGTGCCAGCTTGCATTCGCAGCAGCTACACGTAAATACATCGAAGAGGGAAAAGATCAGCAGGGTAAAGGATTCGATCCTCGTAAACTGCTTGCTCCTGGCGCAGAAGCTATCAAAGCTACTGTAAGAGAAAAAATCGAACTGTTCGGTTCTGCAAACAAAGCCTGAGTTTAAGCACGAAAATGCTGTGCAGGATTCCTGGGGGACTTCCTCCTCAGGGTCCGCACAGTATTTTTTTTCGCGAGCAACGAGTCAAAGTCTGTGCTTGCACGAGACCTTGACGACTGCCGCGAAAGCTTTCATCGAATCCGCTAATTTTTTCGCCTGAATTAGGAAAGTTTTGTAAAATAATACGAAAAAGGGACTGAGTTCAAAAAAGCACTTGCGTTTTTTAAGTTTTTGAGTTATTTTAGTATCAGTTGGAAATCAAATCCATATGCGAATGTAAAACAAGGGCGTTCTACAAAAAATATAGCTTTTTTAGCTACCTTTTTGAGAACTCCTTTTTCTTGTATTAGGATCTTTTTAGAATCCGGCGGGAAGGTCACATCGCAAAATTCACAAATGGAAAGGAAGAAAGAAAATGGGAGAATATGTAAATCCAGCCAAAATTTTTGGCGAAAATGTATTCAATGACACTGTAATGCAGGAACGTCTTCCAAAAAATGTTTACAAGAAGCTGAAAAAGATCATCGAAGAAGGCGGTGAGCTGGATCTTGCTACTGCAGATACGATTGCACATGAGATGAAAGAATGGGCAATTGAAAAAGGAGCAACACACTATACACACTGGTTCCAGCCACTGACCGGTGCAACTGCAGAAAAGCACGATTCTTTTATCACAGCACCGATGCCGAACGGCAAAGTACTGATGAGCTTCTCCGGTAAAGAGCTGATCAAAGGCGAGCCGGATGCATCTTCTTTCCCGTCCGGTGGACTGCGTGCTACCTTTGAGGCAAGAGGATATACAGCATGGGACTGCACCTCACCGGCTTTCGTTCGTCAGGACGCAGCAGGCGCAACCCTCTGCATTCCGACTGCATTCTGCTCCTACACAGGAGAGGCGCTTGACCAGAAAACACCGCTTCTTCGTTCCATGGAAGCTCTGAATGTACAGTCCCTGCGTCTGTTAAAACTGTTCGGAAACACCACTTCCAAGAAAGTAACTCCTTCCGTAGGACCGGAGCAGGAATACTTCCTGGTAGATGCAGAGAAATTCCTGCAGAGAAAAGACCTGATCTACACCGGACGTACCCTGTTTGGCGCAATGCCTCCAAAAGGACAGGAGATGGACGATCACTATTTCGGAACCATCCGTCAGAGAATTGCTTCCTTTATGAAGGATGTCAACATTGAGCTGTGGAAGATGGGTGTTACAGCAAAGACACAGCACAATGAGGTTGCACCGGCACAGCACGAGCTGGCTTCCATTTATTCCGAGGCAAACGTAGCAGTTGACAACAACCAGCTCGTTATGCAGACTTTAAAGAGAGTTGCATGCCAGCACGGACTGAAATGCCTGCTGCATGAGAAACCGTTCGCAGGTGTCAACGGTTCCGGTAAACACGACAACTGGTCCATCACCACAGATGACGGCATCAACCTTCTTGAGCCGGGCAAAACACCGCACGAGAACATTCAGTTCCTGCTCGTATTAAGCTGCGTTCTGAAAGCCGTTGATGTTCACGCAGATCTGCTTCGTGAGTCCGCAGCCGATCCGGGAAACGATCACAGACTGGGAGCTAACGAGGCGCCGCCAGCTATTATTTCTGTATTCCTTGGAGAGCAGCTGGAGGATGTTGTAGAGCAGCTCATCAGCACCGGAAATGCAACAAAGAGCAAAAAAGAGGGCGTTCTGGAGACTGGTGTTAAGACACTTCCGGATCTCAAGAAAGATGCTACCGACCGTAACAGAACCTCACCGTTTGCTTTCACCGGAAACAAATTCGAGTTCCGTATGGTTGGTTCCCGTGATTCCGTTGCAGCTCCGAACATCGTACTGAACACCATCGTTGCAGAAGCATTCCGCGATGCATGCGATGTACTAGAAGGCGCTGAAAACTTCGAGGACGCTGTCCATGATCTGATCAAGAAGAACTTAAGTGAGCATCAGAGAATCATCTTCAATGGCGACGGATATGCAGATGAGTGGTTAGCTGAGGCAGAGAGAAGAGGACTTCCGAACATCAAATCCATGGTGTATGCAATCCCGGCACTGACCACTGACACCGCAATCAAACTGTTCGGCGATTTCAAAGTATTCACCGAGGCAGAGCTGGTATCCCGTGCAGAAGTTAAATTCGAGAACTATGCAAAGACCATCAACATCGAAGCAAAGACCATGATCGACATGGCAAGCAAACAGATCATCCCGGCAGTCATCAAATATGCGACTTCCCTGGCTGGATCTATCAACACCATCACCGCAGCAGGTGTTACAGCAGTTGGTGTACAGAAAAATCTGCTGAACGAGACAAGTGCACTGCTTGAGAAAACCCAGAAAGCACTCGACGAGCTGATCGCAATCGAGAATGCAGGATGCGAGATGGAAGACGGCGAAGCAAAAGCAAAATACTACTACGAGAAAGTTGCTCCGGCTATGGAGGCACTCCGTGCACCGGTTGACAAACTGGAGATGATCGTAGACAAAGAGATGTGGCCGATGCCGTCCTACGGCGATCTGATGTTTGAGGTTTAATCCGCAGACGGTCTGATAAATTGTAAAAATTCTGTGAAAACAGGGCAGAAAAAGAGGCTGTTTTTGACAACAGCCTCTTTTTTTAGTATAATGAAGATTAGCTGTTGCCAGAAGAAAAAGGCGGACAGCGCTGCCGGAAGAAACGGCAGGAAAACATGGAGGAAACGCTTCTGGATTTCGAAGGAAAACAGAAGTATACAGAACAATGAATGCAGAACTGGAAATTTTAGGTGTGAAGCTGAAACATTACCGCGTCGATGCGGCGATGGAGATTGCAGAGGAATACCTCTCAAACGATAAGCTGAACACCATCGGGATTGTTACGATGCAGATGCTGATGCAGGCGAGCAAGGAACCGACGTGGAAACAGTATATCGAAGATCTGGATCTGACGGTCATCGGGGAAACCGAGGTGCTGGAGGCAGCAGGAATTGACCCGGAGACGCCGTCCTATGAGGAAGTGGAGACGAACGAGTTCATCGCACGCTTTTTCTGGGGACTGATTCAGAAGAAAAGCCGGATTTTCGTACTGGGCGACACTGGGGAAGAACTGCAGACACTGCAGAAATATCTGACAGAAACGTATCCCGGCATTGAGATCGGAGGCGGTGCTGTCGTCGAGACGCTGGAGGAATCCGCGTTTGACAGCCTGGTCAACGAGATCAACAGCCAGACGACGGACGTGATTGTGAGCGGCCTTGCAGGAACGCGGCAGGATCGTTTCGTTCTGGAAAACAGCAGCAAAATCAGCGCAAAAATCTGGCTGAGCCTTGGCGAGCATTCGACGCTGCAGAACGAGGCCGGTATAAAAACGAGCTGGTGGGGAACTCTGCTAAAGAAGAATACGTTCAAGTGGATGGTAACAAAATATAACAGCGAAAAGGACGGTTGAAGTTCATGAACTGGATACGGAACAAACAGCAGTGGAGAGATTATCTGCTGATTACGCTGGGAACCGCGGTCATGGCGGTTGCGACCAGCTCGATTTACGACCCGGCGGGGCTTGTTACCGGAGGATTTTCCGGTCTTGCAATCGTCATCAAACAACTGAGCCAGATGCTGTTCGGAAAAGGAGTTCCGCTCTGGGTGACGAACCTTGTGCTGAACATTCCGCTCTTTCTGTTCGGAATCCGTATGAGCCGCGATTTTCTGGTGAAAACCATCTTCGGAACCCTGATGAATACGTTCTGGATTGCCGTTCTCCCGGTGCTGCAGCTGGTGCCGGATGACAGGATGCTTTCCGCACTGTTCGGCGGCGTTCTGATGGGAGCAGGCATCGGCCTCGTCTTCATCGGAAACGGTACGACGGGCGGAACGGATATGATGGCGGCTCTGATCCAGAGAAAGCTGCGCCACTATTCCGTTGCACAGGTTATGCAGGTGCTTGATGGAATCATCGTCATCGCCGGTATTTTTGTCTTCGGTATCCACGCTTCGCTCTATGCGATCGTGGCAATCTACGTGACGACGAAAATGACGGATGCCCTGATGGAAGGTATGAATTATGCGAAATCCGCGTTTATCATTACCGCGCATCCGGAGCAGGTAGCCGATGAGCTCATGAAAGAACTCGACCGCGGCGCGTCCGGCATCCACATCAAGGGAATGTACACGGGCGAAGAGCGTATGATGGTATTCTGTGTTGTGGGCAAAAAACAGATCCCGCAGCTCAAACAGATCGTAGGAACGATCGATCCGGACGCGTTTGTCGTTGTGTCGGATGCAAGAGAGGTCTTAGGAGAGGGCTTCCAGACGGATTTTTCCTGACCTTTTTACGTAATTTGTGGTATAAATGTTGTGTTTTCTCTTCCTTTTTTGTCTATTTTGTATTAAAATAAGTATATCTGTGAGGTACTTTGCATCAGGCGCAGAACCATAGGGGTGTGGATATGCCTGGCAATGAAAGCGGGTGCAGCCGGAGACAAACTATAGGATGAAAGAGGGAAGAAAATATGATTTCAAATCAGATTTTACAGAGTACCATTGAGGGAATCAAAAATATTTCGCGTGTCGAACTCTGCGTGACTGATGTAGAAGGAAAGGTTCTGGTAACGACGTTTCCGGAGGTTGAGATCAGCCAGAATGATATTGTAACGTTTGCGCAGTCTCAGGCAGATTCCCAGACCATGAAAAATTATCAGTTTTTTAAAGTATACGATGAACACCAGCTGGAGTACATTCTGGTTGTAAAAGGCGGAAACGATGACATTCACCTGATCGGGAAAATGGTTACCTTCCAGATTCAGGGCCTCCTTACCGCCTACAAGGAGCGCTTCGATAAAGACAACTTTATCAAGAACCTGCTGCTCGACAACCTGCTGCTGGTCGACATCTACAACAGGGCGAAGAAGTTACATATTGAAGTGGAAGCACGCCGCCTTGTATTTATTCTTGAGACAAATCCGGATAAGAACAGCGGGGCGCTCGAGAGCGTCAAGAGTCTGCTCGGTACCAAATCCGGTGACTTTATCACTGCAGTTGATGAGAAAAACATCATCATCGTAAAAGAACTTGCTCCAGGTGAGGATTATGCCCAGATGAACAAAGTGGCAGCCACCATTCTGGAAGCAGCAGGAAGAGATGAGGAGGGGAAAACCCACGTTGCTTACGGTACCATTGTCAAGGAGATCAAAGAAGTATCGCGTTCCTATAAAGAAGCCAGAATGGCGATGGACGTCGGAAAAATTTTCTCCGCTGAGAATGATATCTATGCATACAGCTCACTGGGCATCGGCCGTCTGATTTACCAGCTTCCGATCCCACTGTGCAAAATGTTCATCAAAGAAATTTTCGGCAACAAATCGCCGGATGACTTTGATGAGGAGACACTGACAACGATCAATAAATTCTTTGAAAATTCTCTGAATGTCTCGGAAACCTCGAGACAGCTTTATATACACCGAAATACCCTTGTCTATCGGCTGGATAAGCTGCAGAAGAGCACGGGACTCGATCTTAGAGTTTTTGAAGATGCGATCACATTCAAGATTGCGCTTATGGTTGTGCAGTACATGAAATACATGGAAACGCTCGATTATTAAGCGAGAACCCTTGAAGGAGGAATTGCATGATAACATTGGATAGTGTAAGTAAGAGTTACGCGAAAGGCCAGCCGGCCGTCAACAACGTATCCTTACACATCGAGAAGGGGGAATTCGTCTTTATCGTGGGAAACAGCGGTTCTGGAAAATCGACGCTGATCAAGCTCCTTTTGAAAGAACTCGAGCCCACATCCGGTACCATTAAGGTAAACGGACAGATCTTAAATAAAATGAAACGCTGGAGAGTGCCGAAATACCGCCGCGGTGTCGGCGTCGTATTCCAGGATTTCCGCCTTTTAAAAGACCGGAATGTCTATGAAAATGTAGCATTCGCACAGCGTGTCATCGAGAAACCGAACCGCGTCATCAAAAAGCGCGTGCCGGAAGTCCTGACGCTGGTCGGACTGGCAGAGAAGTACAAATCCTTCCCGAAGGAGCTTTCCGGAGGAGAGCAGCAGCGAGTTGCTGTGGCAAGAGCCATTGTCAACCGGCCTGACATTCTTCTGGCGGACGAGCCGACCGGAAACCTGGACCCGGGAAACTCCATGGAGATTATGAAGCTCCTGGAGGAAATCAACAACAGAGGAACGACCGTTCTTGTGGTAACCCACAACCGTGAGATCGTCAACTCCATGAAAAAACGCGTTATTACCATGCGAAAAGGCGTGGTAGTCAGCGATGAGAAGGAGGGCGAGTACCATGAGGTTTAGTACACTGGGCTACAGCATCAAACAGGGTGTCAAAAACATCTGGAGAAACAAGATGTTCTCGCTGGCATCCATCGCAACCATGGGAGCCTGTATCTTTCTGTTCGGTATCTTCTTTGCGGTTGTCATCAACTTTAACTACATCGTAAAAAATGCCGAGACAGACGTATCCATGACCGTCTTCTTCAACGAAGATGTGGATCAGGCGACGATCGATGAGATCGGAACGGAGATCAAGGCCAAGACCGATGTGGTCAAGGAATGTAAGTATGTTTCCGCGGATGAGACGTGGGAAAACTTTGCAAAACAGTATTTCGAAGGAAAAGAGGAATACAAGGACGGCTTTAAGCCAAACGACAACCCGCTCGCAACTTCTGCTCACTACGAGGTTTACGTATACCAGGTAGAGACGCAGGATGCACTGGCTGAGTATATCCGCTCGCTGGACGGTGTCCGTGAGGTTAAACAGGCCGAGGGTGCAACAACAACGTTGACGACGATGAACCGTGTCATTGGCTACGTTTCCATCGCGATCATCCTGATTCTTCTTGCCGTATCTGTTTTCCTGATCAGCAATACCGTCACGATCGGTATTTCGGTCCGGAAAGAGGAGATCGGTATCATGAAGCTGATCGGTGCGACGAACCTGTTTGTAAGGGCTCCGTTCCTGATCGAGGGTATCCTGATCGGTCTCGTCGGAGCAGCGATTCCGCTGGGGCTGCTGTACGTTGTATACAACAGAGTCATCAGCTACGTTATGACGGAGTTCAGCGTACTGTCGAACTTTATGGCATTCATGCCGGTATCGGCCGTATTCCGGATTCTGCTTCCGGTCGGACTCATTCTCGGTATGGGAATCGGACTTGTCGGCAGTATCTTTACGATTCGAAAACACTTGAAAGTCTGATAGGATTAGACAATATAATAAAGTAAAAATAAGTCCCGGAATCCGTCAAAAGATTCCGGGATCTTTCGATTGGGAGGCATATTTTGGAAGAACTGATGAAGGAAGAAAAAGAGGGCGTAAAAGCGGCAGAGCAGGAAAAACCGAAAAAGCGCAGAAACAGAAAGAAAAACCGAAAAAATGAGATGCGGAAGAGCTACTTTGCGGGCATGATTTCCATGCTGGCGCTTGTAATGATCGTGCTTGTCGGAACAACGTTTCTTTGGCCGGGAAGCAGTGCGGACCACCCCGGCGGCTTCTGGTCGTGGCGGAAGACGGCGGCGATCAAAGCGATGATCAGCCAGCTTTACGCGGGCGATGTGGATGACACAGAGCTGTCGGATGCGATGTATAAAGGGATGATCAGCGGCCTCGGCGACAAGTATTCTACGTATTACACGAAAGAGGAATACGAAGCGATCAAGACAGCGCAGGAGGGCTACTATCAGGGTATCGGTGTTACGGTGACGCTGGACGGCGATAAGCTGCAGGTCACCGGCGTACAGGACGATACCCCGGCGGCGAAGGCCGGTATTCAGGCGGATGACCGCATTGTGAAGATTGACGGGCAGACACTCGAAGGCTTAAGCCTCAACGATGCGGTCGGTCTTCTGAAAAACAGCGAGAACGATACCGTGACGCTTTCCATCGAGCGGGAAGGCGAGGCGGATCTGATTGAAACGGAAGTCAAAAAAGAGAAGCTTGCGGCGATTGTGGCAGACGGTAAAATGCTGGACGACAAGATCGGCTATCTGGCCATCAGCGAGTTTACAGGGCTTACCTCCGAGCAGTTCCAGAAAGCATACCAGTCACTGCAGGATCAGGGCATGGAGCGCCTGATCATCGATCTGCGCGGCAATCCGGGCGGCCTCGTGACGGCAGTCTGTGACACCCTGCGCCAGATCCTGCCGGAGGGACTCATCGTGTATACCGAGGATAAAAATGGAAAACGGGAAGAGTATACCTGCGACGGCGATACCCCGATCTCGATTCCACTCGTCGTGTTGGTCAATGAAAATACGGCAAGTGCGGCAGAAATCTTCACGGGAGCAGTCAAAGATTACGGCATCGGAACGATTGTCGGAACGACGACATTCGGAAAAGGCATTGTCCAGAATACATTCCAGCTCTCGGACGGCAGCGTGGTGAAACTGACGATTGCCCATTATTACACGCCGCTCGGAAACGACATCCACAAGGTCGGCATTACGCCGGATGTCGAGGTGGAGCTGCCGGATGACGCGACGAGCGATGTGCAGCTCGAAAAAGCGTTGGAAGTTGTCAAAGGACTGGAAAGTGCGGAATAAAATAAGAATTTTTACAGAAAAGCAGGAAAAAGGTAGGAAAAAAAGCACGAACGTGTTATCTTAGTAGAGGAGCCGAAAACAGATCTTGGCAGGCTCTAAAAGAAAGTGAGGAAAGACAGATGAACTTTACAGAAAGAAGAAAACAGGTTTTTGATAAAATGGACCAGGATTCCGCACTGCTTTTGTTTTCTGGAATCGAGCTGCATGTCAGCGCAGACGAATATCTGCCGTTTGAAGCAAACCGCAACTTTTTCTATCTGACCGGCCTTCGCAGAGATCACATGATCCTGATGATGAAAAAGACCGCAAAAGAGGAGAAATCCATTCTGTTTATCGAGGAAGCGGATCTGAACCAGGAGAGATGGTTTGGAAGAAAAGTAACCGTATCCGAGGCACAGGAGATCACCGGAATCGATGACGTTCGTTTCCTGGATTCCTTTGAGGGCGTGGTAAACCGTCTGATGGCACGCGAGGACATCGGAACCCTGTATTTCGACTGCTACCGCTATCAGGTCGAGGATCTGCCGGATTACAACATGGTAAAGGCAGAGGAGTTCGCAAAGAAATTCCCGGGCAGACCGATCAAAGACATTGCGCCTGTCATCGCGGCACTGCGTATGCAGAAGGATGCGGATGAGATCGCACTTGTCCGCCAGGCAATCAAAATCACGGATGATGCGCTGAAATTTGTAATGAAAAACCTGAAACCGGGCTGCACCGAGTATCAGGCACAGGCTGATTTCGAGTACAAGATTTTCCACGAGGGAGCAGACGGAACCGCATTCCCGACGATCGCAGGAAGCGGTGCAAACGGAACGATGCTGCACTACGACACCAACCGTGACGTGTGCGAGGATGAGACCCTGCTTCTGATGGACCTCGGAGCAAAATTCCAGGGCTACTGCGCAGATATCACCAGAACGTATCCAGTCAACGGAAAATATACGGACCGTCAGAGACAGGTTTACGACGTTGTTCTGGCAGCAAACCGCGCCGTTGCAAAAGCAGCAAAACCGGGTATGACATTAAAAGAGCTCGACGATATCGCAAAGGATGTTCTCGGCGAGGGCTGTGTGAAACTTGGCCTGATCGAGAAGAAAGAGGAGGTCGGAACCTATTACATGCACGGCGTTTCCCATCACCTCGGCATCGATGTACACGATGTGACCGCGGCATGGAACGACAAGCTGCGTCCAGGCGCCATCATCACCGATGAGCCGGGTCTTTATATTGATGAGTGGGAGATCGGAATCCGGATCGAGGATGATATCCTGATTACAGAGGACGGATGCGAGGTTCTTTCCGAGAATCTGATGCGTGATCCAGACCAGATTGAAGCCTTTATGCAGGAAAAAGAGGCGTAAGAAAAAAACTACGGAGGATTTAGTTAGATGAAAATTGCAGTTACATACGATAACGGGAATATTTTCCAGCATTTTGGAAAAACAGAGAATTTTAAGGTTTACGAAGTAGAAGACAATCAGGTGGTTTCCAGCGAAGTGATCGGATCCAACGGAACCGGCCACGGCGCACTGGCAGGCCTTCTTTCCGAGCAGGGCGTGGATGTTCTGATCTGCGGCGGCATCGGCGGCGGTGCACAGGCTGCTCTTGCTGAGGCAGGCGTAGAGCTCTGCTCCGGAGCGGAGGGAGATGTAGATGCAGCGGTGGAAGCTTACTTAAACGGAACGCTCACATCTGCGGGTGCAACCTGCGATCACCACGATCACGAGGAAGGCCATTCCTGCGGCGGCCACTGCGGAAGCCATGAGGAAGAGGAGAGCTCCTGCGGCGGTTCCTGCGGAACCTGCGGCGGCGGATGCGGTGCACCGACTCCGGTTATGGAAGGTAAGAATGTCGGAAAAACCTGCCGTACCCACTACAGAGGAACCTTCAACGATGGAACCCAGTTTGATTCTTCCTACGACCGCGGCGAACCGCTCGAGTTCATCTGCGGTGTGGGCCAGATGATCCGCGGCTTCGATGCAGCCGTTGCAGAGATGGAAGTCGGCGAAAAAGTCAACATCCATCTGATGCCGGAGGAGGCTTACGGAATGCCGGATCCGAACGCAATTTTCACCGTTGCGATCGCACAGCTTCCGGGAGCAGAGGAAGTAGAGGTCGGACAGCAGGTTTATCTGCAGAACCAGTACGGCCAGCCGTTCCCGGTAAAAGTTACCGCAAAAGACGAGACCAATATCACGTTTGATGCCAACCATGAGATGGCTGGAAAAGAGCTGAATTTTGAGATTGAGCTGGTTGAAGTGAAATAAAAAAATGCATAAAAAGAGTGTCAGGACGAAGGAGCCAGGCACTCTTTTTTGATGCGCAGAAAAATCAACGATTCCCATTTCCGATTTCCGTTATTTTTTGTAAAAGTAAACAAAAAATGACCAAAATTCATTTTTTGCCATTTCAAATATTGACTAATAGTCATTTAAGTTGTAAGATGTGGTACTAGAAAAACAAGTTAAAAATGAATCAGAGGAGATGAATGAAAATGGTTAAAGTTGGCAAATGGATTGCCAAGCACAGGATTCTGATGCTGATCATTGGATTTCTGCTGATTATTCCGTCAGTCATCGGAATGGCAGCAACGAAAGTAAACTATGATCTGCTCAGCTATCTGCCGGAGCATCTGGAAACTGTAAAAGGACAGGACATTCTGGTAGATGAATACGGCATGGGTGCGTTCTCCATGGTTGTTGTGGAAAACATGGAAATGAAGGACGTACAGAAACTCGAAGAAAAATTCGAGCAGGTAAACCACGTAAAAGAAGTTTTATGGTATGACGATGTGGCAGACATCAGCGTGCCGGTTGAGATGATCCCGGAAAAACTCCGGAAAGCATTCTACAATGGGGATGCAACCATGATGCTCGTTCTGTTCGATAATACGACTTCTTCCGATGACTCCATGGAGGCAATCGAGGATCTTCGTAAAATTGCGAACGAGCAGTGCTTCATCGGCGGTATGACCGGTGTTGTTACCGATATCAAAAACGTAGCATTAAAAGAGCTGCCGGTTTACGTTGTCATCGCCGCAGTTTTGAGCCTCGTTGTCATCGAGCTGACATCGACTTCCTTCGTTGTTCCGATCCTGTTCCTGTTAAGTATCGGACTTGCAATCCTTTACAACCTGGGAAGCAACGTGTTCCTTGGTGAGACTTCCTACATCACAAAAGCGCTGACCGCCGTGCTGCAGCTTGGTGTTACGATGGACTACTCCATCTTCCTGCTGAACAGTTTCGAGGAGAATAAAAAGCGTTTCCCGGATGACAAAGAGCGTGCGATGGGCCATGCAATCGCCAACACGTTCAAATCCGTAGCCGGAAGCTCCGTTACCACCGTAGCCGGTTTCCTGGCACTGTGTGTTATGACCTTTGCCCTTGGCCGCGACCTTGGTATCGTTATGGCAAAAGGTGTTTTGATCGGCGTTGTCTGCTGTGTCACCGTCCTGCCGGCCATGGTTCTGGTATTTGACAAGGCAATTGAGAAAACGAGACATAGACCGCTGGTAAAGAGTCTGGATAAACCGTCCGCCTTTATCACCAAACATTATAAAGTATGGGTTGTGATCTTCCTGGTTCTGCTGTTCCCGTCGATCTACGGAAACAATCATACCCAGATTTACTACAACATTGCGCGTTCTCTTCCGGCTACCCTGGACTGCAACGTGGCAAATGATGAGGTAAAAGCGCAGTTTGACGTAAGCAACATGCATATTGTGATGATGGATCGCGATATGGATTCCAAACAGAAAAAGAAAATGATGGATGAGATCGGCAACGTAAAAGGTGTCAAATCGACCATCAGCATGAGTTCCCTGCTCGGGCCGACGATTCCGGAATCCATGATCCCGGAAAATCTCCGAAGCATGCTGCAGAGCGATGAGTATGAGCTTGCATTTGTGAGCTCTGAATATGAGTCCGCAACAGATGAAGTAAACGAACAGGTCAAAGCGATTGACAAAATCGTAAAATCCTACGATAAAGATGGAATGGTCATCGGTGAAGCACCGTTGATGAAAGACCTGCAGGATGTTACCGATGCTGACCTTGTCAACGTAAACGTGCTTTCCATTGGTGCAATCTTTATTATCATTCTGCTGATCTTCAAATCGATTTCTCTGCCGATTATTCTGGTAGCAGTCATCGAGTTTGCAATTATGCTGAATATGGCAATCCCGTATTATCAGGGAACCAGCCTTCCATTCGTGGCCAGCATCGTAATCGGAGCGATTCAGCTCGGTGCAACCGTGGACTACGCGATCTTGATGACAACCCGTTATCAGAAAGAGCGCCAGAATGGAAAAGACAAAAAAGAAGCTATCAGTATTGCGCATAAGACCAGTATGCCGTCCATCATCAGCAGTGGCCTGAGTTTCTTTGCCGCAACCTTCGGTGTAGCCTGCTACTCTCAGGTTGAGATGATCGGTTCCATCTGTACCCTGCTTGCGCGGGGCGCGATCATCAGTATGGTCGTTGTTATCCTTATTCTGCCGGCAATGTTTATGATTTTCGATAAACTGATCTGTAAGACATCGATTGGATTTTTAAAGAAGAAAACAAAATAAAGTATGACAAATCCCCTGTACCGGAAGTAGCTGGTGCGGGGGAATTTTTTTGCTTTGCGTTCAAATTTCTGATGTGACGGATAAGATTCTGCCACGGATTGAAGACTGGAAGAACCGGCCACTGGACGAGGTCTATCCTATTCTCCACATCGATGCAATCCATTATTCTGTAAGGGATAATGGCGTGATCCGAAAGCTTGCTGCTTATCCAATGCGTCGTAAAACCCCTTGCTGTGGGGAGTGTCAAATGGAAGAAGTATACCGGAAAAGAAGAAGGATAATACGGAAAATCTGAAAAGATAAAAACTACTCTTTATGAAGCGTATTCTCATAGTGACAGATCACTGGATGATATCCTGGCGTTTATTGAAAACTGCGCGTCGCATTCTCGTTACTTCAGCCTGCAAATAAAAAGTCAA
>NZ_QTUL01000015.1:0-86093 GCF_003435675.1 Blautia sp. AM23-13AC
GGAAACAAGTGGTTTCGCCACAGCCAGAGCAAGGGCGGCTATCCCATTGATTTCGTCATGGAGTTTTACGGCAAGTCCTTTCCCGAAGCTGTTCAGATGTTGACAGGCGAAAACGGCGAGGGACAGACCGAAGCCACCACAGCACCGCCCACAGCGTTTCACTTGCCCTTGCACAACAGGACAGCCGACAGAGCAATCCAATATCTCACAGAAAGCCGAGGTCTCAACAAAACGCTTGTTGAGGCTTTTCTTCTTTCCGGGGATATTTACGAGGACGCAAAGCGGCACAATGTTGTGTTTGTCGGCAGAGACCGAAGCGGTACACCGAGATACGCCCATGTGCGAGGAACGGCAGACCCATTCAGACAGGACATTGCCGGGTCTGACAAATCCTATCCGTTCCGACACGAGGGTAATGGCAATCAGCTCTTTGTCTTTGAAGCGCCGATTGACCTGTTATCGTTTATCTGCCTTTATCCGCAGGATTGGCAGACAAGGAGCTATCTTGCCCTGGGCGGCGTTTCTGGCAAAGCCCTTGACCGTTTTCTTTCTGAACGCAAGGACACCCAAAAAGTATTCCTCTGCCTTGACAGCGACACCGCAGGAAGCGAAGCCTGTACCCGACTGGCACAGTCCATTCCCAGCGAGATCGCCGTCATTCGCCTTGTCCCGGCAAGGAAAGACTGGAACGATGTTCTCCGTCAGCAAGGGGACATTCCGAGCCGCAAATTTATAGCGGAAACAATCACGCTGCGAGAGCTGCCCACTGCCCAGCCTGTCCCCATGCTCCGTATGGCAGATGTGGAGCTGACGAGCGTGGATTGGTTATGGTTTCCGTATATTCCCTTTGGAAAGCTGACCATCATACAGGGCAACCCCGGCGAGGGCAAGACCTACTTTGCCATGCGTCTTGCGGCGGCTTGCACCAACCGAAAGCCTTTACCCGGTATGGAGACCCTTGAGTCTTTCAACATCATCTACCAGACCGCAGAGGACGGTCTGGGCGATACCGTCAAGCCCCGACTGATGGAAGCGGAAGCAGACCTTGAAAGAGTGCTTGTCATTGACGATAGGGACACACCGCTGACCCTTGCCGATGAGCGCATAGCAAGGGCAATCCGGGAGAACAACGCAAGGCTTGTTATCATTGACCCGGTACAGGCGTTTCTGGGCGTAGATGTGGACATGAACAGGGCAAACGAGGTGCGCCCGATATTCCGCAGTCTGGGAGACATTGCACAGGCTACCGGGTGCGCTATCGTGCTGATCGGACACCTGAACAAAGCCGCAGGAACGCAAAGCACCTACCGGGGATTGGGGTCTATCGACATTACGGCGGCAGTCCGCAGTCTGCTTTTTATCGGCAAGCTGAAGGACAGCCCCACAACGAGGGTGCTTATCCATGAGAAAAGTTCCCTTGCGCCGCCCGGACAGTCCCTTGCCTTTTCTCTGGGAGACGAGAAAGGCTTTGAGTGGATAGGGGCTTATGACATTACCGCTGACGAACTTCTTGCCGGGACAGACACCGCCAAGACCGAAAGCAAGACCGCACAGGCGCAAATGCTCATTCTGGAACTGCTTGCAGACGGAAAGCGTATGCCGAGCGCAGAGCTGGAAAAGACGGTCAATGAGCGTGGGATTTCCTCACGCACCATGAGAACGGCAAAGAGCCGTATCGGGGACAGACTTGTGACCGAGAAAGACGGCACAGCATGGGTCTGCTATCTCCGAGACTGACAACAGGAACACGGCAAGCGTGGCAAAGACGGCAAGGTTTTTATAGATACCTTAATGTTGCCGCCTTGCCTTGTTCCCTCATACCGACACCGCCAGATGATGAACAGTCACCGGGCATTTTTCATTTACAGGAGGATTTTGAATGAACAATACCGCAACCAACACCGCCACTTGCCCGACTGTCAGAAAGCAGATTGGCAAGACCACCTATATCGTCCGTGTCCATTTCAGCGAGACCGCCAAGGAGACGATGGAGGACAAAATCAAGCGTATGCTCCGTGAGGAAGTCCGCAAAATGTGACTTCTTTTTGAATTTGATGAAAAAGTCCTTGACTTTTCGTCTCTGGCAAGACACTCAAAAGTATATTGATTTCCTGCGGTGCCCGGCTTGCTCCCTTCGATATCAAGGAGCTGCGGGACCTGATGGAATATGACGAACTGGAACTGGACACCCTGGGCGACCAAAAGACAGCGCTGTTTGTGATCCTGTCGGATACAGACAGCACTTTCAATTTTGTGGCTGCCCTCATGTATAGTCAGCTTTTCAATCTGCTCTGCGACAAGGCGGATGACTTCTACGGCGGGCGGCTGCCTGTCCATGTCCGTCTGATCCTGGACGAGTTTGCCAACATCGGCCAGATACCGAACTTTGATAAGCTGATCGCCACTATCCGAAGCCGTGAGATATCGGCTTCTATTATTTTGCAGTCGCAGAGCCAGTTAAAGACCATCTACAAGGACGCGGCAGATACCATCGTCGGTAACTGTGACAGCACTTTGTTTTTGGGAGGTAAGGAGAAATCCATGCTCAAGGAAATTTCGGAACTGCTGGGGAAAGAGACCATTGATCTCTATAACCAGTCCGAAAACCGGGGCAGCCAGGTTTCCCACGGCCTCAGTTATCAGAAATTAGGAAAGGAGTTGATGACCTAGGACGAATTGGCAGTAATGGACGGCGGCAAGTGTATTTTCATGCTGCGGGGCGTGCGCCCGTTCCTTTCGGACAAGTACGACCTCACCCGGCACCCGAATTACAGATACACGGCCGACGCCGACCCTAAAAATGTCTTTGACATGGAACGGTACATGAAGAAGCAGCGTGCCGTGGTAAAACCCACGGACACCTTCGATGTGTACGAGATTGACGCAACAACTTAACCCAAAATCAAAAACATTTTTTAGGAGGATTATTTTATGGAATTTTTCAACAGCGCAGTTGGTGTTTTGCAGACTCTCGTGGTGGCCCTGGGCGCAGGTCTTGGTATCTGGGGCGTTATCAACCTTCTGGAAGGTTACGGCCAGGACAACCCTGCTTCCAATGCTCATGTGCCATAAAGAAACACGCAAGAATTTGATTGACAGCATCCACTATTCCATAGCAACAGCGAGTTGCTTGTTAAAATAAGGTTTGCAGTTTTATAATAAATAATAACATATTCCTTAGGAGGGACAGACATGGAAACACGAGATATTCTCAAGAATTTGCGTGAAAAAAATAAACTTATAAAAAGTCATTTGAACGGTACTACAAAATGAGAAAAAGCGCTTGACTCTACATCTGTTGTAGATATTATAATATTGGTAGTTTAACAAAAAAGAAGGATTAGGCAATATGGAAAAGAACCTTACTATCGGCAGTGTGTTCAAAAATGTTGTATTATTCTCATTGCCGTATCTGCTCTCGTATTTTCTTCAAACGCTCTATGGCATGGCTGACCTATTTATCATCGGACAGTTCGAGGGTGTAGCCAGTACTACCGCTGTTTCTATCGGCTCACAAGTGATGCACATGATTACGGTTATGATTGTAGGGTTATCGATGGGAACAACCGTCAGCGTCGGCCAGGCGGTGGGGGCAGGAGATCGAAAACAGGCAGCGCATAACATCGGGAATACGGTAATATTGTTTCTGGTGGTTTCCATTGCACTTACGGCCATCCTGTTATCCCTTGTTCATCCCATTGTCGTTGCCATGTCTACGCCAACGGATGCGGTGAGTGGTACGATCACCTATTTGACCATCTGCTTTATCGGGATTCCGTTTATTACATCCTACAACATTATCAGTTCTATTTTTCGAGGGTTGGGCGACAGCAAAAGCCCGATGTGCTTTATTGCCACAGCCTGTGCTGCCAACATCGCTTTAGACTATCTTTTTATGGGTGTGCTGCACCTTGGGCCTGCGGGCGCAGCCCTTGGTACAACTCTCTCTCAGGCAATCAGTGTAGTTGTTTCCCTTACCGTTATTTTGAAACGCAGGAGCATCGTTCTGAAAAAAAGCGACTTCAAGCCTTGCCGTGCGGTCATGGGGAAAATTTTGGGGATCGGCATCCCGATTGCGTTTCAGGACGGCCTGATTCAAGTTGCTTTTATTATTATCACGATTATTGCCAATCAGCGTGGACTGAATGACGCAGCGGCAGTCGGGATTGTGGAGAAAGTGATCAGTTTTCTCTTTTTGGTCCCCTCCTCTATGCTGTCTACCGTTTCTGCCTTGGGAGCGCAAAATATCGGTGCGGGCAAACCGGAGCGGGCCATTCAAACGCTGCGCTATGCGGTGATGCTCGCCGCAGGCTTTGGTGTGCTTGCTTCTATCGCGATCCAGTTTACAGCGGAAGGCATCGTTTCGCTGTTCACTGATCCCAGCACTGCGGACGGAGCGGCGGTGGTCCGTTTCGGCGGCCAGTATCTGCGTGGTTACATTTTTGACTGTATTTTTGCTGGCATTCATTTTAGTTTTAGCGGCTTTTTTTGCGCATGCAGGAAATCCGGCCTGTCGTTTTTACACAATATTCTCGCCATTGTATTGATGCGTGTGCCTGGCGTTTATGTGACCTCAAAATTATTCCCGGCAACGCTTCTCCCGATGGGACTGGCTACCGCGGCAGGCTCACTGCTATCGGTCGTGATCTGCCTAATCGCCTTTGGAGTCATACGGCGCAAATCAACGCTTGTTCTGGTGGAGGAGTAAGATATGGATCGGAAAAATCTCTTCCCAATAGGTGAAGTGTCAAAATTGTTTCATATCAGTGTTAGTAGTTTGCGGCACTATGAACATATCGGTTTGCTTACACCAGAATACATTTCCTCAGATTCTGGCTATCGTTACTATGGCACCGAACAATTTGAAGTACTCAACACAATCAGGTATTTGCGGGCATTGGATATGCCTTTGTCCGAGATTGAGGACTTTCTCAAAAATAAGGATATCAGCCGTATTGAGGAAAAGTTGTTACAGCAAAAGCATGCAGTCCTGAAAAAGCAACAAGAATTACAACGTATAGAACAAAAGATTAACCACCGCTTAAATTGGCTGCGAGACGCACAAAGTGTGCCTTTGGATACCGTTTCCTTAATAGAGCTTCCGTCCTGTCGCATTGTTTGGGTAGACGCTCCACTGAAAGTACATGGCTCTCATGATATGGAAGTGCCGATTAGAAAGCTGGATCAATCTGATGCCGAAGCCGTTGTATTTCTTGGAAAGGTCGGACTTGGCATTTCCGCGGAACATTTGCAGCAATCAAAAGTAAATCGTTATGACAGCATTTTTCTAATACTGGATCAAGAGGACATTTATACAGGTGAAACCATTACTCTTCCCAAAACACTTTGTGTACGGCTGCGTTTTCGAGGCAGTCATATAGAAGCTCCAGCGCACTATGAAAAGCTCCTTGACTACATCACAAAAGAACAGATACAGATTGCTGGTTTTTCGCGAGAAATCACGCTCATAGACTATGGCATTACTAATGACAGTGAAAAATTTGTGACTGAAATATGTATTCCGGTCAAGTGCAGATAAGAAGGGCATAAAATGAGATTCGTTGTTAAAAAAGAAATTTTTGAAGAACTGCCGAGTGCCTGTTTTGGTGTTGTTATGGCAAGAGGCATTGATAATAATAACGCATACCCAGAGATTGAACAATTTTTAGATGAAAGTATCCAAGCTGCAATGCAGCGTTTTGAGGGAAGAAAAGTCAAGGAAGATCCGGATATTTTACCATATCGAGAAGCATTCCGAGCCTTGAATATCCTATCCAATATCGTACTGAATGAATTGGACTGGTGGGTGGCCTCCCAATGGGAGAACATGCCCACTCACTACGAGTACAAAACCAGACAGAATTTCTCATGTGCCATAAAGTAACACAAAAAACAACAGACAGCCGCCACAATTCCGTAATGATTGATGCTTGACAGTCTCCTGAAAGAATGCTATAATAATACGCGTAAAATTTGAGTGGACTTTTTCCGGATTCGGTCATCTTTTTGCCACACAGCTATCTTGTGATAGTTGTGTGGCTTTTTTGTTGCCTGCATCTCGGAAGTATTAGCAGAATGGAGGACTATATCTGTATGGAAAAAAATTTTTTGTCTCTTATCAAGACGCGCCGTAGTGTACGGGCTTATAAATCGGAACCTGTCCCTTCCAAGGCTTTGGACGCTGTACTGGAAGCAGGGACTTACGCTCCTACCGGCGGAGGACATCAATCTCCAACCATCATTGCAATTACAGACCCCAAATATAGGCGGGAGATTGCAAAACTAAACGCAGAAGTGATGGGGAGCAACACAGACCCTTATTATGGCGCACCTGTCGTGATCCTAGTTTTGGCAGATGGCTCCGCAAGTACCTTTGTGGAGGACGGAAGCTGCGTCCTCGAAAACATGATGCTCGCCGCCCATGCCCTTGGGCTGGGAACTGTATGGGTACATCGGGAACGTGAGATTTTTGACAGTGAAAGTGGCAAGGCTCTCCTGCGGGAGTGGAAGCTACCGGAAACCTTGCGTGGCGTCGGGGCGATTGCATTGGGCTATCCGGCCAAGGAAGCCGGTCAACCCGCAGCACGCAAACAAAACTATATCGTTCGGATTTAATGTCCCGCTGTCCGGCGCAATTTTTTGCGCCGGACACTTTGTGGAGAGGAGGGAAAGTATGCAGACCAATAATAAAATGGCGGTCGCTCCTGTTGGAAAACTCATCTGGCAAATGTCGATACCGCCGCTGATTTCCATGTTCCTGCAATATTCCTATAACCTGATAGACAGCGCGTTTGTGGCACGGTTGAGTGAGAATGCACTGATCGCTGTTTCTCTGGCATTCCCGATTACAACATTGATGAATGCAGCGTCTATCTGGATCGGTGTCGGCGTGAATGTGCTGATAGCAGGATATCTTGGACAGAAAAAGCAGGATGATGCAAATACAACCGTCACACATGGATTGTTACTGGCCTTTGGAATTGGTGCTTTGCTCAATCTTCTGGCATTACTGATTATGAAACCCTATTTTCGGGCATTCACCAATAATGAAGAAATTTATCAGCTGAGCATCGCCTATATGAGTGTGTGCTCCTTCATGCAAATTCCCAATATGGTGCATATCGCCATCCAGAAGATGATACAGGCCACCGGGAACATGGTCGCTCCCATGTGGTTCCAGATCGCGGGCGTGGTCGTCAACTTCGTGTTCGACCCCATTCTGATTTTTGGGATTGGTATTTTCCCAGCTATGGGAATCCGCGGCGCTGCGGTAGCTACCGTTGCAGGCTATCTGCTGTCCATGATTTTGGCATTTGCTTTGCTGCTGGGCAAAAAGCAGAAAGTGCAGGTAAAAATCAAAGGCTTTCATTTGCAAAAGCAGATGATCCGCCGTATTTTTGCCTTTGGCCTGCCATCTTTTATTATGAACGCCCTCAGTTCGTTTATGGTGACCTTTGTCAATCTGTTTTTGGTGGCGTATTCCGATACGGCGATCGCTTTCTTCGGCGCATATTTTAAGGTGCAGCAGCTGATTGTTATGACGGTAAACGGCTTGATTCAAGGCTGTTTGCCTGTCATGCGGTTTAACTACGGCGCAGGCAACAGCGAACGGCTACATTCCGCTTTCCGATACGGAACCGCTTTGGTCACTGGTATGATGATACTGGGGACATTGGCCGTCATCCTTTTTCCAGCACAGATTTTGGGATTGTTTACGGCGTCGGAAACCATGCGCTCCTTTGGGATATCCGCTATGCGGATTATGGCGGCAAGCTATCTGTTTTGCGGTCTCTCTACTATGATTTCCACCTATTTTCAGGCTACGGAAAAAGTAGGTTCCAGCATGGCAATCCAATTATGCAGGCAGATGCTTTTCCTTGTTCCCGCCTTATGGTGCCTGGACAAATTGTTCCATCTGAACGGAATCTGGCTTGCATTTCCGGTTGCCGAAACTGCCACTTTGCTCGTTGCTCTTGTGATGATGGCATGGCATCGCCGCAAAAATATCTCATAACGTGTTCCAGGGAGGAAAAATGATGAACGACACTTTCATGAAAGAGAAACCGGTATTACCGCTGATTTTATCCATGTCCTTGCCTATGGTTTTATCTATGCTGGTCAATTCCCTCTACAACATTGTGGACAGTTTTTTCGTCGCGCAGATCAGCGAGGAGGCTATGACGGCATTATCGTTGGTTTACCCGGTTCAAAATTTTATCAATGCTGCCGGAATTGGATTTGGCGTTGGCATCAATGCAGCGATCGCCTTCTATCTGGGCGCGGGGGATCACAGAAAAGCGGATCAGGCAGCCACGCAGGGACTTGTGCTTGCCGTGATTCATGGCGTTGTTATGACAGTCTGCTGTATTACAATCATGCCAGTTTTCCTGCGGATGTTCACTTCATCCGAAGCGGTCATTGAACTTGGCGTTCGCTATTCTGTCGTTGCGTTCGCCTTTACACTCATTGTTACCGTCAGCATGGCGTTTGAGAAATTGTTCCAGACAGTAGGAAACATGAAAACGACCATGATAAGCTTGATGTGCGGGTGCATCATAAACATTGTCTTAGATCCCGTTCTGATTTTTGGCTATGGCCCATTCCCGGAAATGGGAATCAAAGGCGCTGCGCTGGCGACCGGCATCGGACAGGTTCTGACGCTGACGATTTACCTTGTAGTCTATCTTGCGCGGCCAATTCGCGTGCATATCCGCAGGCAGTACATTCTCCCCAGCAAAAAGATGGTAATAAAGCTGTACTCCATTGGCATTCCCGCAACCCTGAATCTCGCGCTTCCGTCTCTTTTGATTTCGGCGCTCAATGTGATTTTGGCGGCATATTCCGAAGTGTATATTCTGGTTTTGGGAATCTATTACAAATTGCAGACATTTGTCTATCTTCCAGCGAATGGCATTGTGCAGGGGATGCGCCCCCTGATCGGCTATAACTACGGCGCGGGGGAACACCAACGGGTCAGCCAGATCTTTAAGATTGTTTTGTGCATGAGTGGTATCATTATGGTGTTTGGGACAGTAATATGTCTGCTGATCCCCGGACAGTTGATGGGGCTGTTTACCCACACAGAAGCGACGATTCAGGCCGGGGAAACCGCCTTACGCATCATCGGGGCCGGGTTTATCGTCTCGGCGGTTTCTGTTACATCTTCCGGCGCATTGGAGGGACTTGGGAAAGGAACTCCCTCCTTACTGATTTCCCTTTGCCGGTATGTAGTGGTCATCATCCCGGCTGCGTTTTTACTCAGCAGGTTTTTCGGAGCGGTTGGCGTCTGGAATGCGTTTTGGATCACGGAAGCGATTACTGCAATCATTTCTATTTGTGTTTACTACAAGGCAATAGTACAAAGCCAGCTGAGCCAGTCAACAGTAAAATGAACGTTGCTTTGCGCCGCCGTTGACAGCCCCGTCTGCCTTTGCAGATAGGCAATCAAGGGGCGACAGCACGGAGTGCTGCCGCCCTCTGCCATTATTCAGAAAGGGGGATTTTCCATGACCGAACACGAAAAGTATCAAGAACATATCCGGCATACACACGATGCCTTTTGCAAGACCGTTATTCGCCACGCTGCCATAGACGCAGCCCGGAGCATACGCAGCCGCCGCAAGCGGGAAATCTCGCTTGAATATCTGATAGAAGAAAAACACTATCCATTCAGCACCACAGATAAATACTTTGCGGAGCAAGCTGCCATGAACAGCTATCCGCTTTTCGTCTGTGGTCAGATGGTGCTTTTGGAAAGTCCAGAGCTTGCCGCAGCGCTGCCCGCACTATCACAGATGGAACAGGAAATCATTTTCCTGTACTACTTCCAACGATTGACGCATAGGGAGATTGGAAGGAGATATGGACGGGCTGGCAACACAACCGGGCGGCGTATTCAGATGATTTTACGGCGGCTACGGGCAGAGTTGGAGGGCTTGTCCTATGAACCAGCTACTTCCCTATGAAACAATCGTTAAGGCAAGCGAGGGGGACCCGGAAGCTGTTGCCGCCGTTCTATCTCATTATGCCGGATATATCCGCTCTTGTGCGAAAATGGACGGACAGATTAACACGGATATGCAGGAGCATATCGTCAGGCAACTGATAGAAAGCCTGTTGAAGTTCCGCTTTGACCGCTAAACAGAAAAGTTGTATAATTAGAGCCTGACAAATTAAACTTCAATGAGGGTAGAGCAAATGGAACAGATTATCAATTATAGAGACATACCCACAGATAAAAGGATTGACATATTAAATGCTCTTGAGCGAATAGGTTTTTTTCCGGCATACGGCGGCGTGAAAACAATGCAGCAAATTATGGAAAAGTCAGTTCCAGGTTCAGGCCCACAATTCTATTTCGTTTTCCGTGAAAATGAGTTGATAGGGTACAATTTTCTCATTGGGGACACTAAGAAATATAAAGCGTTCCCATGGCTTGCTATTAGCAATATGGATGAGCAGAAGTTGACTGTTTGTGAAGAACTGATGAAAATACAAATTGCCTTTTTTGAAGAACTCGGAATGCAAAAGATAGCAGATCATTGCGTTAGGATTATGGAAGATTACAGAAAAGGAATTGGAAAGCGGACAGAAAGCGATTGCAGATAAATTCCATTTGAAAAACGGCTGACAATTTAATACCGCCGCCCATCACAGCGGCAGATAAGCAGTAAATCTTGAAAAGGTTTACTGCTTTTTTTGCGCCCATTTTCAAAAATCTTTGGCAAACCACACCGCCGGATTGTTGTAGGGAGCAGACAGGGAAAACAAAAAAATTTCCGTGCGTTTGCCAAAACGCCCCCTTTTCACCGTTGTAGTGGTGAACAGCGGGCAGAACACGCCGCCGCAATCGCTATATTGGTGGAGCAAGCCAGTATATCCGCAAACCAGAGCCGCCGAGGAAAGCGGTAGTTTTTTAGAGCAAGATTCTACCACGGTGCCAAAATCCGCATATCTGCGGTTTTGCCCCTTTGGTAAATCTTGTTGGGGAGTGCCTTCCCCAAACCCTGCTCATGCGCCCTGTCGGGCGAGAAAGGAGGTCAACGCTTGAAGAAAAAATACAACACACCCCACCGCTGCCATGTGGTCAAAACCCGCATGACCGAGGAAGAATACGCCGAGTTTGCGGAAAGGCTTTCTGCTTACCACATGAGCCAAGCCGAGTTTATCCGGCAAGCCATAACCGGGGCAGCCATACGCCCCACCATAACCGTTTCCCCCGTCAACGACGAGCTGCTTGCCGCCGTCGGGAAGCTAACCGCCGAATACGGCAGGATCGGCGGCAACTTAAACCAGATAGCCCGGACGCTGAACGAGTGGCACAGCCCCTACCCGCAGCTTGCCGGGGAGGTACGGGCGGCGGTTTCCGACCTTGCCGCCTTGAAGTTTGAAGTCTTGCGAAAGGTAGGTGACGCTGTTGGCAACATTCAAGCATATCAGCTCTAAAAATGCGGACTACGGTGCAGCCGAGCAGTATCTAACCTTTGAGCATGACGAGTTTACCATGAAGCCCACCCTTGACGAAACCGGGCGGCTCATACTCCGGGAGGATTATCGGATAGCCACGCTGAACTGCGGCAAGGAAGATTTTGCCGTTGCCTGTATGCGGGCAAATCTCCGATACGGTAAAAACCAAAAACGGGAAGATGTGAAAAGCCACCACTATATCATTTCCTTTGACCCACGGGACGCAGCGGACAACGGCTTGACCGTAGACCGGGCGCAAGCATTGGGAGAGGAATTTTGTGCCGAGCATTTCCCCGGACACCAAGCCATTGTCTGCACCCACCCGGACGGACACAACCACAGCGGCAATATCCATGTTCATATCGTTATCAATTCTCTGCGTATTGAGGAAGTACCCTTGCTGCCCTACATGGACAGACCGGCAGATACCCGTGCCGGGTGCAAACATCGCTGCACGGACGCTGCTATGGAATACTTCAAAGCCGAGGTCATGGAGATGTGCTACCGGGAAAATCTCTATCAAATCGACCTGCTCCATGGCAGTAAAAACCGCATTACCGAGCGTGAGTATTGGGCGCAGAAGAAAGGACAAGCCAAACTTGACAAGGAAAATGCCACCCTTGCAGCCGAGGGGCAGCCTGCAAAGCAGACCAAGTTTGAAACCGACAAGGCGAAGCTGCGGCAGACCATACGGAACGCCATGAGCGAAGCTACTACTTTTGACGAGTTCTCCGCTTTACTTCTGCGGCAGGGTGTGATCGTCAAAGAGAGCCGAGGGCGGTTGTCCTACCTTACCCCGGACAGGACGAAACCCATTACTGCCCGAAAACTGGGAGATGATTTTAACCGTGCCGCCGTTCTTGCCCTTTTGGAGCAGAACGCCCACAGAGCCGCCGAAAAGACCGCACCCATACCCCAATACCATACCGCTGAAACAAACCGCACAGAGCGAGGAAAAACGCAGAAAATCGCCCCGACAGGCAGCATTCAGAGAATGGTTGACCGTGCGGCGAAGCGAGCCGAGGGAAAAGGTATCGGCTATGACCGTTGGGCGGCTGTCCACAATCTCAAACAGATGGCGGCTACCGTTGCCGCTATGGAGCAATACGGCTTTACCCCGGATGTCTACATCGACAAGGAGCTGACACGGGCATCCAAACGGGCGATTGAAACGCTGGGCGAGAAGGACATCTATTACATCTTCACTCCGCTCATGCCGAACACCAGCACAAGAATTATCCTGAAAAAGCCGAAAACCGATTCCAGTATCCGTAAGGTGTGGTTGCCGAAAACGCTTGCCTACATTCTGCGGGAATGGAAGAAGTCCCAAGACGAGTTGAAAGGCTTCCTGGGCGACGAGTATCAGGATTTCGATCTGGTGGTGGCACTTCCCAATGGACGGCCCTGCGAGGATCGGATCATCCTCAAAGAGTTTGCAAAGCTCCGTGAGGACGCAGGGCTGCCGAAGGTGGTCTTTCATTCTCTCCGTCATTCCAGTACCACCTACAAACTGAAACTGAACCACGGCGATCTGAAAGCCACCCAGGGCGATACGGGTCATGCCGAGATCGACATGATAACCAGTATCTATGCTCACATTCTGGACGAGGATAGAAAGGTCAATGCTCAGAAATTCGAGACTGCCTTCTATGCCAAGCCTGATCTTCGCAACGTCCGTCCGCCGGAGGAACCGACAAAATCGGAGCCTGCGACCCTGGACCTTGAAAGCCTTGTGGAGCAGCTTCAGAAGTCGCCGGAGCTGGCGAGTGCGCTCGCAGCCCTGATAGCGGCGCAAGCCCCGGCAAAGTGATCCGAAAAATCGAATTAGCAAAACGCAGAATTTTCTTAGCAAATTTCTGAAAAGCGTTCGAGTCCAATTAGCAAATATACATCATGCGGCGTATAAAAATCTCTCGGTAACGGAAGTGAAATTACCGGGAGAAGGAGAAACAAAAAAACGCTGCAAACCCTGAAAAAAGGCTTGCAGCGGTGCTTTCTGGCGTCCCAGAGAGGATTTGAACCTCCGACCCCACGCTTAGGAGGCGTGTGCTCTATCCAACTGAGCTACTGAGACATTTATTGGTTTTATTCAATTTTCACTGCTCGAAGGAATCGAACAATCTGCCGCTTAGGAGGCGAGTGCTCTATCCAGCTGAGCTATGACGACACATGCCGCAAACCCTTGATTTTACTGGGTTTCTGGGATTTTTCCCTTCGGCCATATATAAGATTATCAACTCTATTTCGAGTTGTCAATCTACAGATTTTTTCGATTTGGTAACATTAGAATGCTCCCCAATTTGGGGAATGCTTTGTTGTCACCTTTGGCATTTTTCAGAATAGATTCGAACTGAAAGTTGTTTTTCATTTTTTCCCTTTGGGGAATGCCTCGGCTTTCTCTTAGGAGGCGGACACTCTATCCTACTGAGCTACAGAAACAAAAATTATAAATGTTTCAGCCAGGTCAGCAACAAAAATATTATACTATATTTTTGCTGCTTTTTCAAGACGAAACACATACTTGCGATTCTGCAGTTTACTTCAGGAATTTTCCATTGTGAGTACCTGATAAATTCTCTTATAGGCTTTTTCATAGGTCCAGCAGCCTTCGACATTGTTGTAGTATTCATTATTTTTTTCGACAACATATTCTAAATCGTTTTCTGTCATGAGTCTGTATTTCATCGTACACCTCCAATGTTAAAAACAGTAATCTGCCAAAATCCAGAGGTCATTATATCATATTCCGATGGGAAAGGAGAAGAGAGTCTTACAGCAATGAATTAAAATAAAAAAAGAATCTCGGCAAAGCAGTCGAAAGGCTGTGACGCAAAGCTACAAGGCCTGTAAAATGGCAGCCAGCTGCGTAAATATGGAACATTTCTTATAAAATAAATAGGGAGAAATGACTGAAATGCACGGTAGGAGAATCTATGGTGCTTTTTTATTGCCTGCGAAAAGAAAATACGAGAGGAGGAGTTTGCATTTTCCCGCCATCCGGCGATCACCGCATTTACGAGCATGAACGTGGAGACACCGACCATCGTGGCGTATCTGTTTGACCACCCGCTGTATCTGGTGGCACTGATTGCAGGTGTGCTGCTGTTCTGCTTGCGGAGGATAATGCACTGAATGCAGAGGTTGCGACGGAGCTGCTCGGAAGCCTCGGCCTTGTCGTGGACTGGGCGGAGAATGGTTCCAAGGCCGTGGATCAGTTTGAAGCGTCGGATCCGGGAAGCTATTTTGCGATCTTCATGGATATGCAGATGCCGGTGATGGATGGCATCGAGGCGACGAAAAAAATTCGAAACAGTGTGCGTGAGGACAATGATGTTCCGATTTTTGCGATGACAGCAAATACTTTTGCAACGGACCGCAAGCGGTGCGCGGACGCGGGCATATTCCGAAACCGGTGAATTTAAAAGAGATTCAGACGACGCTGGACGAGAAAGTGCGGACGGCATGTGCCGGATAACGGGACGGATTAATAACAGAAAAATTTGGAGAAGGGGCTCTACTGCTTTGGATTGCAGTGGAGCCTTTTTATGGTGTATCATAGGAAGTAAAAGAAAACAGGGGAGAATCACGGAATGGAAATTGCAGAAAATATCACATGGACCGAGGAACTGGAAAGGCTGGATGTGCTTCTTTCGCAGGGGCAGTTCGAGCTGCTGCTTCCGGGTGAGCGGTACGGGGGAGGAGAAAAGGAGATCTGGCTTGTCTATCTGATGAACGATGCGGCAGAGAGCTTTCTCGTTTTTCATGACGCGGAGCTGACGGGAACGTATCAGAAGGAATACGAGGGAGAAATAGATGCCGCACTGGAAAAAGACGGGGAGCAGTACGTTCTGATCGTGCGGCAGAAAGAGACGGTGTGCACGCTGTTTTTCAGCCGCCTTTCACTGGAAGTGCATCTGTTTGATTACGGAAAAACGGGTCATTTCTGGGTGGACGGATACGAGTATCTGCGGCAGATTGAGTTCCGTATTGCGATCCTGCGGGACAAGCTGGAATACCTCGGCGAGGCGTTCTGCACCGAGGAAGAAATGCGTCTGGCATCGCTGGCCAATTTCCCGCCGCTCAATTTCTGCTGCTACCCGGCCGTGCCGGATCAGTATCTCGTACCGTCATGCCCGTGGTGGGAAGCGACGGAAGAGGCAATTACGGAGATGAAAAAACTGGCATCGGAGGCAGGCGATAAAGTGCTGCTGTGGTATCTTGCACTTTATGAAAAATGGCAGGGAAAACTCCTCGCAAAACAGATCGCAAAACTGCTGCATACGAGCCGCCACGCGAAAGTCGTGGATTTACTGGAAAAAAAACTGGCCCGCGAAGCACAGAATTATCCGAAACGACGCTTCACCGGCGAAGAAGGAACCCAGATCCGAAAAATCCAGGAGCAGGCAATGAAACGGAAAAAGATACTGGAAGCCGAAGGAAAACGCGCATCATTGCTGCGCGAGGAGCCATTCTTTTATGCACGGGATTCGGTGGAATATAAGGTCCATCTGATGATCTGGGGAACGAGAGGGAAAGAGCGGGTTGTGGAGGTTGAGACGTTTAAAATTTCCAGAACGCAACGGCAATGATCAGCTCCTTTACGGACGAGCCGGAAGTGATTCAGTTTTAATGCCAGTAGACAAGAAGTCCCCCGCTTCTAAAGTGGTGGGATGAATTGTTAAAAGAAACATAACGGCAGTGGCGGGCGGAGAGAAATCGGTATCCTCCACTGACATGAGGTAAGTCACAGTCGAACTATTTTCGACATGTCAGACTCCGTGAAAATACCGACTGTGAATTGAAACAAGGGATAAGGTAAAATAGAAAGCGCTTATTTGAGGCGGGAATGAAATCTCAAATAAGCGCTTTTTCTATACGCTGCCGCCAAGTCAGGCTGCGGGCAGTTTATAATATTTCGATGTATGCTGGCGGTAGAGCAGCAGCAATCCGCGGATGCAGAGCTCGATAGCCATGGCGATCCACATGCCGCGCAGGCCGAGCGGGGTGATGAGAAGCACCGCGAGACCGAGGCGGATGACCCAGATGCTGCCAAGGTTCAGAAGGCTTGGCACAAACGTATCGCCTGTTCCGCGGAGGGCTCCGGCGGCAACGATGGAAGCGCCGAAAAACGGCTCGGCGAGCAGTTCGATGCGGAGTACCTCGGCGGCAAACGAGCGCACCTGCGGGTCAGGAGTCAGAATGCTAAAGACGAACGGACAGAAGATCATCATCAGACCTCCAGTGATGGCCATCAGGACTGCGCCCATGGCAATGCAGATATTTCCGTAGCGTTTCGCCAGCTTGTAATTTCCGGCGCCGTAGCTTCTGCCGACGAGCGTTGTCGCGGCGGAACCGATGCCGTAGCCTGGCATGTAGCAGAGGCCTTCGGCGGTGACGGCGAACGAATTGGCCGCAATCGCAATGGAGCCGAGCGGGGCAATCAGCATGGTGGCAGCAACCATGGCGCTGTTCATCGCGATTTCCTGTACGGCAACCGGCACACCAATTTTGAATGCAGTTTTCAGAATTTTCGTATCAAAAACCGTTTTTTCCTTCCGGCGGAGACGCAGCCGCGGATTGCGGACACAACAGAACCAGGCACCCGTGAGGCTGATGACGGCGCAGGCCAGCATCGTTCCCATACCGGCACCCATGACACCGAAAACCGGAATCAAAAGAGCATTGAAAATGATATCGAGCACGCACATGACGGCATTTAAAATACTGGGCGTCACCATATCACCGCTGCACTGCAGGAAGGACGACATCAGCGAGTTGAGCTGGGAAAACGGAAGCATGATGGCAAACATCATAAAATAGAGCGTGGCATTCCGCCGGATCTCCTGCGCACCGCCGAGCCACCCCGGCAGCGGATGACTGATCAGAAGCCCGATCAGGCACAAAACAGCCGACACAACAAGCGCGGACGCGATGCCATGCCGCACAACATCCCTTGCCTTCTTGTCATGATTTCCCCCGATCTGATGCGCTACCTGAACAGAAAAACCGGCTGAAACCGCATAAATCGTACCGCTGAGGAGCCACGTCGTCGACGAAACCAGTCCGATCGCCGCCGAAGCATTCGCCCCAAGCGCGCCGACCATCGCGGAATCAATGTATTGCATCGCAATCGTAGTAATCTGTGTAAGAATCGCAGGCAGACTTAATCGCCCGACCTGCTGAATCTGCGGTTTCAGTTCAGTCCAGTTTATTCTATTCATCATTTTCTCCAGAACATGTATTTTATCGTATGGTTTTTCTTAAGAATGTAAAGATAAATGCGTATTTTACGCTAACATGTTTTGAAGAAAGTGTCAATCAAAAACGAGGTTTAATTTGACTTTTTTCTATGCGTATTAGGCATAGGGGCGGAGAGGATTCGAATTTAATTTTCCGGCGGAAGGTTGTTCTTCACAGCGGGGTTCGCCTGGGTCGTGTTGGTTGCAGTCGGCAGGGAATCTGTCGGGGCGACCGGGCTCATGAGGACGCGGCCGGTTCCGCGGTAGACGTTGACGAGGCCTTCACCGCTGACGGCGGAGCCGACGAGGGTTTTGGTGGAGCGCTCTACGGTGAAATCAAGGTTGGAGGACCAGCAGACGGCGAGGTTTCCATCGATTTTCAGTTCGTCGTTTTCGAGTTCGACTTCGATCAGCTCGTCCTCAGGTACGTTGCTTTCGAGGGCAACGGCGCCTCTGCCGACGAGGCTCAGATTGAAGAAGCCTTCGCCGCCGAGGACAGCGGAGGAAATGCTCTTGCGGGCGGTCAGTTTGGTTTTGACTCTGCCGTCGCAGGCGAGGAACATGCCGTCCTCAATCGTCATTCCGGAGGAGCCCCATTTCTCGACATCCACAAGAATGATGTATTTGTAGGTCGGTTCCAGCACGAGATATCCGTCGCCGACGTACTCCGGTTTTACGGCAGATTCCTTTGTCATGGCGCCTTTGATGGCCTTTCCGAACAGGTCGCCGATCCCTTTGATTCCGGCGGTCGCCTGTACATGGCCGCCCATCCACTGCATCGCACCGGACTGGATAATCGCGGAGTGCTCCTTGTCCAGTTCAATGACAACCTGGCGGCGGCGCACATTCATTTTGCTCATGTAATACTCCTCCATGGCAGTCATCGGCGAGACGCTGGAATCCTGGAGATATTCCATGACGTGGAAATTTTCGATGGACTTGGTGAATTTCCGGTTTTCGTTTTCGAGATTTAAAATTTTCATAGGCACGTTCCTTTCTTTCATTAAGAAGAAAAATAGTGATCCGTCTTGTTTCTTTTATTATACAGGAAAGAAAGCAAAGAGCACAGAAAAATTTAGAAAAAAAGGAAATCTGGAAATCATGTTGTCCATTTTTCAGCGGAGTGATAAGATAAAGTTCAGAAAACGCAAGCAGTACGGTCAGAGGAGGAATTTATTATGAGTACAATTACTGTCAGAGATGCAAAAATAGAGGATGCCGCACGCATTCTGGAGATTTATGCTTATTATGTAGAATACACCGTCATTTCTTTCGAGTGGGACGTGCCGTCTCTGGAAGAATTTGAGAACCGCATGCGTGATATCATGAAAAAATATCCATACCTCGTCATCGAGCAGGATGGAAAAATCGAAGGTTATGCATACGCACATGCCTTTGTCGGCCGCGCCGCATACGACTGGTCGAGCGAGCTGACCATTTATCTCGATCACAATGCAAGAAAAGGAGGCCTTGGCCGGAGACTGTATGAAGAGCTGGCGGACCGCCTGAAAAAAATGGGCATTCTGAACCTCTACGCCTGCATCGGCTATCCGCAGGTCGAGGATGAATATCTGACGAAAAACAGCGCCGAGTTCCATGCGCATCTCGGATTCGAACTCGTGGGAACCTTCCACAACTGCGGCTACAAATTCGACCGCTGGTACGATATGGTCTGGATGGAAAAAATCATCGGCGAGCCGCACGCGGGACAGCCGGCAGTAAAATCATATAGTGAGATAAAAGAATGAGCACAATAACAACGTATACAAGAAAACATTTTGACCCTGTGCATCCCGCTCCGGAACTGCTCTGTGTGGAGGATTTTGCGCATGCGCTGCCGATGATCTGCCGCGGAAACGGCCATGTGACGACGTTCTGGTCAGTGGGAGAGCACTGCATCTGCTGTGCGAAAGAGGCGGCCGCGCGCGGCTATTCCCGGCGGCTGGTGCTGGCGTGCCTTCTGCATGACGCGAGCGAGTGTTACATGTCGGACGTGCCGCGGCCATTAAAACAGGAAATGCCGCGGTACCGCGAGATCGAGGACCATCTGCTTTCGGTGATTTATGAGAAATATCTTGGCAGTGATCTGACGGCGGAGGAGCAGCGGATGATGAAACAGATCGACAATGATCTGCTGTGGTACGATCTGACAAATCTGCTGGAGGAACCGCAGGCGGGGGATGCGCCGAAACTTCACATCACGCTGGACTACACGGTGCGGCCGTTTGCTGCAGTGGAGAAAGAATATCTGGAATTATTTGAACAGTATCAGTATCGGGAGACGGGCGATGAGAGAAGATAAAAACGAGAACCGCTGGGACAGATTGCTTCAGATCCACACAATGGGGCGGGACGACAGCCGGTCGGATCTGTACCGGTATCCGTATGAGCCGACCCCATACTGCGCGCTGGAGCGGATGGCAAACACAGGGATGATCCGAAAGGGAAATACGCTGCTCGATTACGGATGCGGAAAGGGCCGCGTGGATTTCTTCTTATCGGCGCAGACCCGGTGCCGGTCCATCGGTGTGGAGTATGATGACCGGATTTATGCGAAGGCAATGGAAAACAAAAAGGCGGCGGCCTCTGGTGCGCGGACGGAGTTTGTGCTGGAGAGCGCCGAAAATTTTCCCGTTCCTGTGGAAGTGGACCGGGTGTATTTTTTTAACCCGTTTTCGCTTGAAATCTTAAGAAAAGCGATGGCAAGACTGCTGGAATCGTACTACGAAAATCCGCGGGAGATCCAGCTGTTTTTCTATTACCCGTCGGATGCTTATATCTCGTATCTGATGACGGTGCCGGAACTGGAATTTCTCGATGAGATCGACTGTATGGATCTGTTTCCGGGCGGGGACAGCCGGGAGCGGGTTGTGATTTTTACGATTCAGGAATAAAAAGTTTTGTAACAGCAAAAACCGTGTGGAATACAAAAAAGCATGAATTATATTTGACGAAAGGGCGTTTTTATGAAATATCAGGTAATGCGAATTGAGGAAGACCTTGATTTCGGCTGTGAGGAGCGCGGTGCCGACGAGCCTGTCATGGCAGTTGTTGTTTTGAAAGATGAAAACGGAACAGAATCGCGCATCCGCCAGGAGGATCAGATGCTGTATGATTGGAACATCGAGGAGGGCGACACCGTTATTCTGAATGAAAACGGCGAATTGCGAAAAGTACTCTCCGGTGATTGGACGCAGAATTGCAATTCGAAAAATGTAGATACGACAAAATTCGTCAACATGATGCAGGTTGTCAAAGCCGGAAAACAGATCGACTGGATCTGCCCGTTCTGCGGCGGAAAAGTAGAACGACTGGAGCAGGAAGGCGGAAAAACCGTGATCGGATGCACATCGTGCGATATGCGGATTCAAATAGAAAATTAAACGATTTCGGCCTTTAAGGCCGAAAGAGAAAGGAAACACAAATGGTAAAACCAATTATGAGAGACGTTCTCTTCCTCGGACAGAAATCCATCCCGGCGACAGAGGAAGATCTGCAGGTGGGAAGAGATCTGCAGGACACACTGGCAGCAAACCGCGAGGCATGCGTCGGCATGGCGGCAAATATGATCGGCGTGAAAAAACGCATCATCATCGTAAACGCCGGATTCCGCGACATCATCATGTTCAACCCGGTGATAGTCCGCAAAAGCGGCCCCTACGAAACAGAAGAAGGTTGCCTCTCCCTGCCAGGCGTGCGGAAAACAAAGCGGTACCAGAACATCGAAATCGAATACTACGACTGGAACTGGAAAAAACAACGCCAGAAATTCACCGGCTGGCCAGCCCAGATCTGCCAGCATGAGATGGATCATCTGGAAGGGATACTTATTTAGATCCTACAGCAGACAGGAGGACAGTATGACAGACAGAGAATGAATGGTAAAAGGAATCATTTACAACCCGAATGTGGAAGAGCTGGCCAAAGAGCAGTCCGGCTATATGGAGCGTCTGTGGAAGTTCAACCAGCTGAAGCCGTCAGAGGGAGACAAGAAAGTCAAATAAATCAGGACAAATTTCGAAAATATAAAATTTTTGTAAAATAATGTCGAAAAAACGATTGACAAGTGGCGAAAAGAAACATATGATAATACCTGTCAATATACATATTCGGCAATAGAGGCGCGAAGGCTAAGAGTAGCTGTCCTGAGACAACGGGGTCTGGGACGGGCAGGGAAAGGAGCATTCGCCGAAACGGGGCAGTTCCCGAAAAACTGTCTGTGTTGGGGTACAGTCGAACAGGCTGTGCACTCTCACCGTACTGGTGGAGGAGCTATTGCTTCATGAACGTAGATTTAATGGAGCAGTGGTGAAGACCGCTGCTCTTTTTATTGTACTGCAGTTGGAACCGTGACAAAAGGTTCCAGGGGTGGAAATCTGTTTGGTTGGAGAACGAAAGACGAAACGGGTGTTACAGGATACGTCTGAAGAAAACTGTTGCCGGAAAAGAAAAAAGGGAGGATTTTGACATGATAGCATTTCTTAACTGGCTGGACGGTGTCCTTTGGGGCGTGCCGCTGATCGCGCTGATGATTCTGACCGGTCTGTACTTTACCGTTCGTTCTGGATTTTTCCAGTTCCGTCACTTTGGCTGGATTATGAAGAGAACCGGCGGAAAACTGTTCCAGAAAGAAGACAAAGCAAGTGAAGGAAAGGGTATGCTTTCCTCGTTTGAGGCGATTTCGACCGCTATCGGCGGTACCGTAGGATTCGGTAATATCGCCGGTGTTGCAACTGCAGTTGCAGCAGGCGGCCCGGGAGCCATTATGTGGATGTGGCTTTCGTCTCTGCTTGGTATGATATTAAAACAGGTTGAGGTTACCCTCGGCTGCTACTACCGTCACACCAACGAAAAAGGTGAGTACTACGGCGGTCCGACTTACTACATGGAGTGCGGACTTGGCGAGGAGCGCCACTGGGGCAAGCTGTGGCTGATCCCGGCGCTCATCTTCGGCATCGGTATTTTCTCCACCTTCTTCGTAACCTCTTCCAACCTGACCGCATCTCAGGTCGTAGCCGGTGCGTTCGGTATTGAGAATATCAATCTTGGAAGCTTCAAAGTAGAAGGCGTTATCGTGATGGGCGTTCTGCTCTGCATTCTGACCTATGTCGTTACAAGCGGCGGTACGAAGAAAATCGCAAGTCTGTTCAGCAAGCTCGTTCCATTTATGAGCGTTCTTTATATCTTGATGGGAATTGGCATGATCATCATCAACATCAACCGCGTTCCTGGCGTATTTGCAGCCATCGTAACAAACGCATTTACCGGAACAGCAGCGATCGGCGGTTTTGCCGGCTGCGCAGTCAGCGAGATTATCCGTGTGGGTATGGCGCGTTCCGTATACTCCAATGAGGCTGGATGGGGTACTTCTCCAATGATCCATGCTTCCGCAAAAACACCGCATCCGGTAGAGCAGGGTCTGTGGGGATCTTTCGAGGTATTCTTTGATACCATGGTTATCTGTACGATCACCGCACTTTCCGTTATCTTAAGCGGAAACTGGACCGACGGAACGAACGGCGGAACACTTGCTTTAAGTGCATTTGCAAGCGGATTCGGCAAATTTGGAAGCATCCTTCTGGCAGTCATCATGGTCATTTTCACTGTAACGACTTCCGGCGGATGGTTCACCTACTATCTGGCAATTCTGGAGCATCTGTATAAAAAAGAAGGCAAGATGAAAGATATCGTCATGAAAATCTTCTACGCAGTCCGCGCTCTGCCGGGCGTACTGTGGACGATCTATCTGGTAAAGACCAACAACCAGGGCTTTATCTGGACTGTCGTTGATATCACATCTGCGATCCCGACCTTCGTCAACGTAGCAGTGATCCTGATTCTCTCGAACCAGTATTTCAAACTGCTGAAAGACTACAAAGCAAGAAACTTCGGCCAGGGCACGGTAGACAAGAACGCCTGCCTGTTCTACGAAGAGAAAACGAAATAAAAAATATTCAAAAGCGAATCCAGACACGCATGAGAATGGCGTGTCTGAATTTGTATATTGCGCAAATGGGCAGAAAAGAATAGAATCAAATTTAGATGACAGTAGGAGGATAATGATATGAAAACAATTTACAAAAACGGAGCTGTCTACACTGGAAAACTGCCGCTTGTCGAAGCGTTTGCAGTAGAAGACGGCAAATTTGTTTTCGCCGGAAGCAGCGCAGAGGCAGATGCCCTTGCAGCAGCCGGCGACAAAGTTGTAGACCTCGGCGGAAAATTCGTCTGCAGCGGTTTTAACGACAGCCATATGCACCTTTTAAATTACGGAAGCTCCCTGCTGAAAGCGCAGCTTGCCGCACATACCGAAAGCCTGGAAGATATGCTCGCCTGCCTCGACACCTTCCAGAAAGAGCATCCGCGAAAAGACGGCGCATGGCTGATGGGCCGCGGCTGGAATCAGGATTACTTCACGGACGTGGACCGCATGCCGAACCGCTACGATCTTGACCGCGTATCAACCGAAGTTCCGATCTGCGCGACGAGAGCGTGCGGCCACTGCCTCGTAGTCAACAGCAAAGCGCTGGAACTCCTCGGCATCACCGCAGATACCCCGCAGCCGGAGGGCGGAGAGATCGGTATGGAAAACGGTGAGCCGGACGGAAGATTCTTCGACAATGCAATGGAACCGGTTTACGACAGCATTCCGGTGCCGAGCAAAGAGGAAATCAAAGATATGATCCGCAGCGCCTGCAAAGCCCTGAACAGCTACGGCGTCACCAGCAGCCAGAGTGATGATTACTGCGTTTACCGCGCCGTTCCGTGGCAGACCGTCAACGAAGCATACAAAGAACTCGAGGATTCCGGCGAGCTGACCGTCCGCGTTTACGAGCAGAGCAACTTTACCGATCTGGAATCCTTAAAAGGTTTCGTTGAGGCTGGAAATGTGACCGGCATCGGCACAGACCGCTTTAAAATCGGACCGCTGAAAATGCTCGGCGACGGCGCACTCGGTGCGAGAACAGCATTCCTCAGTCGCCCATACGCAGACGACCCGTCCACCTGCGGAATCCCGGTATTCACCCAGGAAACCATGGATGAGATGATCGGCTACGCCAATGCACACGGCATGCAGGCTGCAGTTCACACGATCGGTGATGCGTGCCTCGACCGCGTGTTAAGTGCCTATGAAAAAGCCCTTGCTGAAAACCCGAGAGAAGATCACCGCCACGGCATCGTGCACTGCCAGATCACAAGAGCCGATCAGCTTGAAAAAATCGCGAAAATGCATCTTCACGTTTACGCACAGAGCATCTTCCTCGATTACGATAACCATATCGTAGAGGAGCGCGTCGGCAAAGAGCTTGCGAGCACAAGCTACAGCTGGAAGACGCTGATGAATAACGGCGTCTCCGTCAGCAACGGAACTGACTGCCCGGTAGAGCTGCCGGATGCCCTCGCCTGCATGCAGTGCGCTGTCACAAGAACAACGCTGCGCGACCATGTCGGCCCGTACCTGCCGGATCAGAAATTCACCGTACAGGAAGCACTCGACAGTTACACGATCCGCAGTGCCGAGGCAAGTTTCGAGGAGAACGTGAAAGGCCAGATCGCAGAAGGCATGATGGCAGACTTCGTCGTACTGGGTCAGAATCCGTTTGAGGTGGATGAGAGCACGATCAAAGACATTCCGGTGTGCCGGACGTATCTTGCTGGTGAACTGGTATATGAAGCATAAAGATATAACTCAAATGAGCGATAAATGTCAAATGAAAATTCATACAATGAAGGGAAAAACGTGAAATAAGATAACCTGGAAATAGTATGGAATAAAGGCAGAAACAGAGGAGAACCTCCTGCGGCGATAAACGGTCGCAGGAGGTTCTTTTTTGATCCTGATAGGACCATACGGTCGTAAAAGAATCGAACAAATGGTTGCATAAAAGGGCGGGAATGTGCTATGATAAAGGAAATTTTACGAAAGGAAAAAACAGACAAATGCTTGGAAGAACACATTTTTTTATTGGAACAGCAGCGGCACTTGCTGTTTTACAGCCGCAGACGGTTCCCGCGCTTGTGGCCGGTGCCGGGGCTGCCGCGATCGGCGGTTTGATCAGTGACATTGATGTCGGCACTTCACAGGCGCACCGCGATGCCGATAAGATTATTACGGCAACAGTTGCAGTTGCGGTGCTCACAATTCTTGCGGAGTATAAACTGAATCTTGGAATTTACCGCCGCCTCACAAGCGACAGCAGCGTGCTGCGTCTCCTCACCGGAACGGCAGCATTTTTGCTGATCTGCGCCTATGGGAAACAGCAGCCGCACCGCTCCTTCATGCATTCATTTGCGGCGCTGGCATTGCTGACGGCGTGCGTGGACATCATCTACCCGGATGCGTCCGCTTATTTTGCCGTGGGCTTTCTGTCCCATCTGGTGCTCGATTTTTTCAACCGGAAACCGGAAAAGCTGTTCTGGCCCTGGAAGAAGGGATTCTGCCTCGGATTCTGCTCAGCACGGGGACTTGTGAACCGCGCACTGCTCGGGTGCGGCATGGTATCTCTTGCTGTAGTACTGGTGCTCTCGGCGCCTGCAGGGCGGCTGATGGCTAAAATCATGCGGGCAATTTACGGATGAGATGGGATTGACAAAAAGATAACAAGACAAAAGAAGAAAAAGCAGGAATTTTTCGGTGTTAAAGTTAATATTTTATACATTTTATAGTAGGATTTTTGATTAAAATGATGTAAAATAGAAAACAGAAATCCGGCGTCCGTAATTGTTTTTGAAATGAACGAACAGGGAACCGCCGGCCCGTTACCGCAGCCGATTGCGGAGCGCAGCGCAACCGACAACAGAGATTAGAGCACAACAGGCAATACAGGAGTTAGTATGAACGAAGAAATGAAAAACCAAACAGAACAGTTACCGCTTTTAAAAGTACACATGATGGGAAGTTTTTTCCTGGAGTACGGCGACCAGCCGATTTCCTTCCGGAAAACAATGGCAACAAAATCGATGAGACTTCTGCAGATTTTCCTCTATAACAAGGACAATGGAATTTCCAGAGGAAGACTGTTGGAGAGCACATACGGAAGAGAAGATGTGGCGGACGCGGCAAACAGCCTGCGTGTCGGCGTACATCGCCTGAAAAGAAGCCTTGTCGAGGCAGGACTTCCGCAGTTTGAGTACATTTATACACAGAAAGGCGTTTACCACTGGACCAGCCCGATGCCGGTCGAGGTAGATGCGATTGATATCAAAAATAAGATCCTGGAAGCAGGAAAAGAGACGGACGAGAAAGCGCGCATGGATCAGATGATCGAAGCACTGGAGCTGTACACCGGAGAGTTCCTTGCAGATTTCGGCGAGGAAGAGTGGGTACAGGCGGAGCGCGCGCAGCTGAAAAAAGTATATTCCGATGCACTGAAAGAAGTAAGTGAGTATCTTCTGAAAAACGAGGAGTTCGATGAGCTGCAGAAACTGACTTCTGTTGCTTCCGAACTGTATCCGTTCGACGAGTGGCAGGCAGTCCAGATGCAGGCGCTGATCGGCCTGGAGAGATACAAAGAGGCCATGAAACTGTACGAGCAGACCTCGAAACATTACTTTGAAGAGCTTGGCGTTACACCGAGCGAGAAACTGGTGGAGCAGTACCGCTATCTGGGAAGCCGCATGGGCAGCAGACACCGCGTGATCGAAGAGGTACAGGCAGATCTTCAGGAGAGCCCGGGAGAAAAGGGCGGAGCATTCTTCTGTTCCCTCGCCGGATTCCGTGACTGCTACCGACTTGTTTACCGTATGTCCGAGCTGAACGGACAGATGCCGTGGCTGATGCTGTGCACCATTACAGACGGAAAAGGTTACCCGGCAAAAGGCGGTCCGCGCCTTGACCGTATGTCCGAAAAGCTGCTTGAGGTAATGAAACGCAGCCTGCGTCATTCCGATTTCTTTGCAAAATACAGCCCGTCCCAGTATGTGATTCTGCTGCAGGGCGGCAGCCAGAGAGGATGCGAACTCGTCTACAAGAGAATCAGCGAGCGCTTCTCCGAGGAGAAAAAAGGCTGGGCAAAGAATCTGAAATACAGTGCACTGCCGGCAATTCAGACCGAAAAAGAGCTTGAGTTCTTAGAAGGAGACGATGTTTTATGATTCGCGTACAGCTGCCTGGAAGATTCCGCATGTACGATGAAACACGCTGCCTCAACGAGGAAGCGATTCATTCCCCGATGATCACAAAGCTGCTGGTTTATATGATCTGCAACAAAAACCATATCGTAACACTGGAACAGTTAACCGAAGCACTCTGGACGGATGAGAAGAGTGAAAATCCGTACGGAGCACTGAAAAATATGATGTACCGTCTGCGCGGAACGCTGCGGAAGGTATGGCCGGTTAAGAGAGGATCATGCCTGCTATATGAAGGCTGTCATGGAACTGACGAAAAGCCTGGAGCACCGCAGACCGCAAAGGAAAAGTACAGGTTCTCAGTGATCTAAAAGAGCTTTATCAGGAACCAAGAGAATTAGAAAAAATAAATTAATTTTTAAGTTGACAGCAGACTAAACAAATAGTAACTTTAAGCTGTGATGAAACGAGCTTAAATCCAGAAAAAGTCTGCTGTCTTAAGTTAAATAAAGTACAACAGACAGGGAGGATAACAAACATGAGTTACAGAGAAGTATATGAAAAATGGTGCAATGATCCATATTTTGATGAGGCATCCAGAGAAGAGCTGAAAGCACTCGAAGGAAATGAGGCAGAAATCGAAGACCGTTTCTACCGTCAGCTTGAGTTCGGTACCGGCGGACTCCGCGGTGTCATCGGAGCGGGTACCAACCGCATGAACATCTACACCGTACGCCAGGCAACCCAGGGCCTTGCCAACTACATCATTTCCCAGAACGGACAGGAAAAAGGCGTAGCCATCGCACACGATTCCAGAAGAATGTCTCCGGAATTCGCACGCGAAGCAGCACTCTGCCTGAATGCAAACGGAATCAAAACGTATCTGTTCGAGTCCCTGCGTCCGACACCGGAGCTTTCTTTTGCTGTCCGTGAATTCGGCTGCATTTCCGGTATCGTCATTACCGCAAGCCACAACCCGAGAGAGTACAACGGATACAAAGTATACTGGGAGGACGGCGCACAGATTACACCGCCGCACGACAAAAACATTCTCGCAGAGGTAGCAAAAGTAACCGAGTTTTCTGCCGTTAAAACGATGGAAGAAGATGATGCAAGAGCAGAAGGCCTGTTCCAGGTCATCGGAACCGATTTTGATGACCGTTACGTCGGAAAATTAAAAGAGCAGAGCATTCATCCGGAAATCATCAAAGATGCGGCAAAAGATATAAAGATCGTCTACACACCGCTTCACGGAACCGGAAATGTGCCGGTACGCCGCGTTCTGCGCGAGCTTGGCTTTAATCAGGTTTACGTTGTAAAAGAGCAGAAAGTGCCGGACGGAAACTTCCCGACGGTGGCTTACCCGAACCCGGAAGACGAGAAAGCATGGACACTGGCGCTGAAACTGGCAAAAGAAGTAGACGCTGACATCATCCTTGCAACCGACCCTGACGCAGATCGTCTCGGCGTTTATGCAAAAGACAGCAAGACCGGCGAGTACGTAAGCTTCACCGGAAACATGTCCGGTATGCTGATCGCAGAGTATATTCTGCGTGAGCGCACCAAGAACGGAACCATGCCGGAGAACCCGGCACTCGTTGAGACGATTGTTACGACCGATATGGCAAAAGCAATCGCAAAAGCTTATAACGTGGCACTGATCGAGGTTCTGACCGGATTCAAATACATCGGCGAGCAGATCAAATTTTTTGAGCAGAGCGGTGCACACAATTATGTATTTGGTCTGGAAGAGAGCTATGGCTGCCTGGCCGGAACATATGCAAGAGATAAAGATGCCTGCGTGGCAGTTATGATGCTCTGCGAGGTTGCTGCATACTACAAACAGCAGGGCAAAACACTGTGGGATGCCATGGTGGATATGTACGAGGAGTACGGCTACTACAAAGAGGGTCTTGCAACGATGACCTTAAAAGGTATCGACGGTGCAAAAGAGATCCAGACCATGATGACCAACTTCCGTGAGAACCCGCCAAAAGAGCTGGGCGGTTTCCAGGTTCTTGCCGTACGCGATTACAAAGCAGACGTACGAGTGGATCTCGTAAGCGGAGAGAAGAGCGCGACCGGACTTCCGTCCTCCAACGTTCTTTACTATGAGCTGGAAAACAACGCATGGTGCTGTGTGCGCCCATCCGGTACTGAGCCGAAGATCAAATTCTATTTCGGCGTAAAAGGCACATCCCTTGAAGATGCAGCCGAGAAACTGGAAAAATTAAAAAATGCAATGGTAACTGCTTAAACGCTGTGTGATATAGAAACAAAAAAAGGCCTCAGCCCGGCGGGTGAGGTCTTTTTGTACAAAAATCGGCCCGGCGGATCAAGCTTACCTGAAATAAGGAGAAGAAAATGGCGATTTTATATTATGATGAGAAAAAGCTTTTTCAGTTAAATACAGAGAATACGACGTATGTGATCGGCCTGAGCCCGGAAGGCTACGTCGGACATGTTTACTACGGACCCCTTCTGCACGGAGAGCCGGATCTGTATCCGCTCCGCATGGATGAGCCGCCGTTCACCCCGTCCGTCAATAAGAGAGAGAAATCTTCGTTCCTCGACCGTTTTCCAATGGAATACCCGACCGGAGGAGTCGGCGATTACCGTGAGAGCTGTCTGAATATAAGAAATGCACAGGGCTGTATGGGATGTGAGATTTTCTTTGATTCCTATGAAATTTTCAAAGGAAAACGCCCGCTGACCGGTCTTCCGGCTTCTTTTGGAACCGAGGACGAAGTAGAAACTCTGGAAATCACCTGCAAAGATCCTGTTCTTGATCTTGTTGTTGTCCTTTCCTACTCTGTTTTTACAAAAGAAAACGTTATCACCCGAAGTGTCCGCGTGAAAAATGAAGGCAGTGAAGCGCTGAAGGTAGAGAAAATCTACAGTGCCTGCCTCGATATGGACAACGAAGACTTTGAGATGCTTTCTCTTCATGGATCCTGGGGAAGAGAACGCCACATCCAGCAGGGTGCGCTCCGTTACGGAAAACAGCTCGTTTCCTCCGGAAAAGGAGAGTCCAGCCATCAGGAGCACCCGTTTGTGGCCCTGGTGACACCGGGAACGGATCAGGAGCGCGGCGAGGTTTACGCAATGCACTTCGTATATTCCGGCAACTTTATCGGACAGGTGGAAAGATGCCAGTTTGATACCGTTCGTATGGTCATGGGTATCAACCAGGAGGAGTTCTGCTGGAATTTAAAAGCCGGCGATGAATTCCAGGCGCCGGAGGTTGTTATGGTCTACTCTGCCGAGGGACTTGGCAAAATGACGCGTTCCTACCATGCATTTTATCGCAGACATATGATCCGCAGCCCGTACAACCACAAAAAACGCCCGATTCTGATTAACAACTGGGAAGCAACTTACTTTGATTTTGATACCGATAAACTCCTCGATATCGCAAGAGAGGCAAAAAAAGACGGCATCGAGATGCTTGTTATGGATGACGGCTGGTTCGGAAAACGAAATAAAGACGATTCTTCCCTCGGTGACTGGGTTGTCAACGAAGAGAAGATCAAAGGCGGCCTGAAAAATCTGGTTGACAAAGTGAATGAAATCGGTCTTGAATTCGGTATCTGGTTCGAGCCGGAGATGATCTCCCCGGACTCTGATCTCTACAGAGAGCACCCGGAATGGGCGATTCAGATTCCGGGAAGAGAAGCGACTGAGATCCGCTGCCAGTACGTGCTGGATCTCTCCCGCCCGGAAGTGCAGGATTATGCGTATGAATGTGTGGCAAAAATCCTGCGCAGTGCAAACATCAAATACGTGAAATGGGATATGAACCGTCAGTTAAGCGACCTGGGAAGCACCTACCTGGACAAAGATTCCCAGCAGGAGCTGTTCCACCGCTACGTGCTCGGTATGTATGCGATGCAGGAGCGTCTGGTACAGGAGTTCCCGGATCTGCTTCTGGAGAACTGCTCCGGCGGCGGTGCACGTTTCGATCCTGGAATGCTTTACTACAGCCCGCAGATCTGGTGCTCCGATGACACCGATGCGATTGAGCGTCTGGAAATCCAGGAGGGAACAGCCCTCATTTACCCGCTCTGCTCAATGGGTGCACACGTCAGCGTATGCCCGAACCACACGGTTGGCCGTGTAACTCCGTTTGCAACGAGAGGCCATGTGGCACTGGCCGGAACGTTCGGCTATGAGCTTGATATCACAAAACTGCCGGAAGAAGAGAGAAAGCTGATTCCGGAGCAGACCGCAATGTATCACAAATATCATGAACTGATCCGCGAGGGAGAGTATTACCGTATTCTTTCCAGTCGTGAAAACCACAGATCCGACTGCTGGGCAGTAGCATCGGAGGATAAAAGCGAAGTGCTTGTGACCTACGTACAGGTGCTGGCACAGGCAAATATGCCGTCCCGCAAGGTTCGCCTGCGCGGCTTTGATCCGGCGAAAAAATATTGTCTGGAGGGAACCGATGAGGTTTACAGCGGCGAGATGCTGATGAATGCCGGTTTCCGGATGAAAGATTTCTGGGGTGATTTCGTCAGCAGACTGTATCACTTTGTTGCAGTAGACTAAGGAGCAGCGGATATGGCAAAAGTAAGATTGGCAGATATTGCAAAGGTGGCGGGCGTCAGCGCCGTCACCGTGCATAACGCGATTACAGGACAGAAAGGGGTCAGCGATGAGATGCGCGCCCGGATTCTGGAAATTGCAAAGGAAATGGGATACCGCCAGCCGGGAAGCGGTCCAAAAAATGCACAGGGAAAGAGCCTGCGCTGCATCGGTGTGCTGATTCCGGAGCGGTATCTGGCAGAGTATACGACATTTTACTGGAAAATGTATCAGGAGATGGCACTTGCGGCGACGGAAAAGAGCTGTATGGTGACGGTGGAAATCCTGAAACAGGAGATGGAGGACGAGAAAATCGTGCCGTGCATCGCCAGGGAGCAGACGGTCGATGCCCTGATTCTGATGGGAGACACGAACCGCGATTACATCCGTCATCTGAAGAAAAGCGTGGATCTTCCGATCGTATTCCTGGATTTCTATGACAATGAGCTGGCAAAAGATGCCGTGATCGCAGATAACTTTCACGGAATGTATCTGATGACGGAATACCTGTATGAGCATGGCCTGACCAAGCTGGCTTTTGTCGGTTCGATTCATTTTTCCAGCAGTATCATGGATCGGTACTGCGGTTTTTCCAAGGCTGTTCTGGAACACCGCGATGTGACACCGGCGGAATGGATTCTGGAGGACCGTGATGAGCGGGGCCAGATCGAAATTCATCTCCCGGAACAGATGCCGGAAGCGTTCGTCTGCAACTGCGACCTGACCGCCGGCCTTCTGATGCTCGAGCTGGAAAAACGCGGCATCTCCGTGCCGGAGGACGTTTCCGTTGTCGGCTTCGACAATTACCTGTATCCGGGTTTCCCGGATCTCAAGATCACTTCGTATGAGATCAATACGAAGGCGATGGTAAAAGTAGCGCTCGAAAAAGCGCTGAAGCAGATCCGCGGCGCGGCATCCGGCAAAAATATGGAAATTGTCTCCGGACAGCTGGTGCCGAAAGAGAGCGTAAAGCTTTGATTTTTATAACTGAATTATAAATTAAGAAACGGGGCATTTTGAAATGCCCCGTTTTTGTACATATTACACAACAAAGTCACTTAAAAATTGACAGTATCTAACGGAACTTATTTTTTTTAAGTGATTTCCAGTTGAAAAATTAATCATCTATGTTAAAATTAAGCTAAAGGACTGGGCGTGAGGGTGATAAAACACGGCGGTTCGGAGAAAAAAGAATTAAAAAACAAGATTCTGTCCACTAACAGAAACTTAAAAAAACAAAGTACAACTCATAAACAAACAATATTTTTCATGGAGGTTTCAAAAAATGAGCGAAGTTAAAATTATTGGAGATGCTGTCAAAAATATGCCATGGCAGGAAGGCCCGGCTGAGTTTTCCGGTGCACCGGTATGGAGATACAGCGAGAATCCGATTATCGGAAGAAATCCGGTGAAGGAAGTAGCAAGAATCTTCAACAGCGCCGTTATGCCGTACGGCGACGAGTTCATCGGAGTATTCCGTGGTGAGCAGACAAACGGAATCCCGTACATCTACCTTGGAAGAAGCAAAGATGCGATCCACTGGAATTTCGATGAGAACAAAATCCAGTTCGTTGACGAAGAAGGCAAACCGTTCATGCCGGTTTACGCATATGACCCGCGTCTTGTAAAAGTAGAAGATACCTACTACATCATCTGGTGCCAGGACTTCTACGGTGCAGCCATCGGAATGGCAAAAACAAAAGATTTTGAAACCTTCGTACGTGTGGAGAATCCATTCCTTCCATTCAACAGAAATGCCGTTCTCTTCCCGAGAAAAATCAACGGCAACTTCGTGATGCTGTCCCGTCCAAGCGACAGCGGCCACACACCGTTCGGTGACATCTTCCTGTCCGAGAGCCCGGATATGCTGTACTGGGGCAAACACCGCCACGTCATGAGCAAGAGCCCGGAGTGGTGGGAGTCCTTAAAGATCGGCGGCGGCGCAGCTCCGATTGAGACCAACGAAGGATGGCTGCTGTTCTACCACGGTGTAAGCGGCACCTGCAATGGCTATGTATACAGCATCGGCGGCGCAATCCTCGACAAAGAGAATCCGTCCATCGTAAAATACCGCTGCCAGAACTTCCTTCTGACACCGGAAGAGTGGTATGAGGAGAGAGGCTTCGTTCCGAACGTAACCTTCCCGTGCGCAACCATTCACGATGCAGAGACCGGAAAGATCGCGATCTACTACGGCGCAGCCGATACGTATGTAGGACTGGCATTCACAACCGTAGATCTGATTGTAGATTATATCAAGAAAAACAGTGTCGTACGCGAGTCTGACACCGAAATTGGAAGAAGATAAGAAAGAAGGAAAGAAAAGATGCAGTCTTTGGCAAAGGAAGTAAAGCAGGAGCTTACTGGACGGATCGTTCCGTTCTGGGAGGGCTTAAGAGATGAGGAATACGGCGGATTTTACGGCTATCAGGACTTTGATCTGAACGTGCAGAAAACGTATGAGAAGGGCTGCATCTTAAACAGCAGAATTCTCTGGTTTTTCTCGAATGCGTACCTGACCTTAAAGGACGAGAAGCTGCGCGCCGATGCGGAGCATGCGTACCGCTTTATGAAACAGGCGTGTGTGGACCGCGAGTACGGTGGCGTGTTCTGGTCTGTCACCTACGACGGAAAACCGCTCGATACGACAAAGCATACGTACAATCAGGCATTTGCAATTTATGCGCTGTCTACGTATTTTGATGCGACGGGCGACACCGAGGCGCTGGAGCTGGCAAAATCGCTGCAGCAGATCATCGAGACACACTGCACCGACGAGCACGGTTATCTCGAGGCATTTACCCGCGATTTCAAGCCGGAGAGCAATGAAAAGCTCTCGGAGAACGGCGTCATGGCAGAGAAGACCATGAATACGCTGCTGCATGTTTTCGAAGCATATACCGAGCTGTACCGCGTGACAAAGGATCCGTTTACCGGTGACCGTCTCCGCTTTATGATGGATCTCTTCGCGGATAAAGTATACAACAAAGAAAAAGGCCGTCAGGAAGTATTTTTCGACCGGACATGGAATACGCTGATTGATCTGTATTCTTATGGCCATGATATCGAGACTTCCTGGTTGATCGACCGGGGTACAGAAGTGCTCGGCGATCCGGCTTACCGGGAAAAACTGCTGCCGATCACCGGAGAGATTGCGGAAAATATCTACAACACGGCATACAAAAATCATTCGCTGATGAATGAGTGCGAGCGCGGTGTGGATGATACCACAAGAGTCTGGTGGGTACAGGCAGAAGCAGTCGTTGGATTTTTAAATGCATGGCAGAAAAAACCGGAGGAAACAAAGTATCTCGATGCGGCAAAAGACATCTGGGGCTACATCAAGGAATATGTGATCGACAAACGAGAGGGGTCTGAGTGGTTCTGGTGCGTGAATGCAGACGGAAGCCCGATTCATGAGCCGATTGTAGAACCGTGGAAATGCCCGTATCACAATGGACGTATGTGTATGGAAGTAATTGGGAGGTTAAAAGATGCTGAATAAACAGTATTATGTGGAAAAAGCCAAGGTAGACCGCCTTGTGGCAAGAAAGAACACAAAAGCAGATTTTTACAACGGTATTTATGACCGCTATGAGTATCCGGTGCTGACAAGAGAGTTCGCTCCGGTTCACTGGAGATATGATCTGGATGAGGAGACGAATCCGTACTTTATGGAGCGTCTCGGCATCAACGCTGTGATGAACTCCGGCGCGATTTATCTGAATGGAAAGTATTATCTCGTTGTCCGCGTGGAGGGCAATGACAGAAAATCTTTCTTTGCTGTTGCAGAGAGTGATACTGGTATCGACGGCTTCCATTTCTGGGATTACCCGGTTGTGCTGCCGGATACCTGCGCAGAGGAAACCAACGTTTATGACATGCGTCTGACCCAGCACGAGGACGGCTGGATTTACGGAGTGTTCTGCTCTGAGAGCAAGGACAAAAACGATCCGGATCTGTCCGCGGCTGTTGCTGAGGCTGGTATCGTAAGAACGAAAGACCTGAAGACCTGGGAGCGTCTGGACAACCTGAAAACCTTACGTTCTCCGCAGCAGAGAAACGTTGTTCTGCATCCGGAGTTCGTAGACGGAAAATATGCCTTCTACACCCGTCCGATGGATGGTTTCATTGAGACCGGAAGCGGCGGAGGAATCGGCTTCGGACTCTGCGATGATATCACACACGCTGTCATCGATGAGGAGAAGATCATCAGCAAACGTATTTATCATACCCTGACCGAGTCCAAAAACGGTGCCGGAGCAGTGCCGATCCGCGGTAAGAAATGCTGGATCAACATTGCACACGGTGTAAGAAATACAGCAGCAGGCCTTCGCTACGTTCTGTATGTCTTCGGTACCGATCTGAACGATCCGTCCAAAGTCATTGCAGAGCCGTCCGGTGTATTCCTGGTTCCGCTTGGAAAAGAGAGAGTCGGAGACGTTTCCAACGTTGTATTTACAAACGGCGCGATTGCGCGTGAGAACGGAGAGGTTTACATCTACTATGCATCCTGCGATACAAGAATGCATGTAGCAACCACCACAATCGACAAACTCGAGGACTATCTGTTCAACACACCGCAGGATCCGCACAGATCCCCGGACTGCGTAAAACAGAGATGCGAGCTGATCTCCAAAAACCTGGAGCTGCTGAAAAACGAGAAATAAAAGCGTCCGCTGCGGCGCATCGGGATCTGTAAAGGTCATGAAAACCTGGAAAGTGTTTCGAGAAGAACCGAAACGTCAACGGGTTTCGCGATATGGGCGTTCATGCCGGATTCCAGTGCTTTTCGGCGGTCCTCTTCAAACGCGTTTGCCGTCATGGCGACAATCGGGATTTCCCCGCGTTTTCCCGGGAGTGCACGGATCGCTTCTGCGGCCTGATAGCCGTTCATGTTCGGCATCTGAATATCCATCAGAATAACATTGTAATAATCTTCTGGTGCGTTCTGGACTGCTTTTAAGCAGAGGGCGCCGTCTTTTACGTGCTCGGCGTGAATGCCGTTTTCTTCCAGAACGGTGAGTACAATTTCTGCATTCAGGTCATTATCCTCGGCAAGCAGCACGCGTTTTTCGGAAAGCGTCTGCAGGGACTGCTCGAGAATCTCGTCTTTATGCTGGTGAGCCGCAAGCTGTTCTTCGGTCGGAAGTCCAAACGTGAGGCAGACCGTAGTTATTGTTCCGGCACCGAGTTCGCTTTCCACATCGATCGTTCCGCCCATCAGATTCACGAGGGATTTGACGATCGGAAGGCCGAGGCCGGTTCCGGTGATGTGGCTTTCGGTGGAGGAATGTTCTCTTGTAAATTCTTCAAAAATATGCGGCAGATACTCTTTGCTCATGCCGATGCCGTTGTCCTTCACGGTGATGCGGTAGGAGGCAAAGCCCTTCCTTGGTGCCGGTGTCTCTTCGATTTTTACGGAAATTTTTCCGCCCTCCGGCGTATACTTGATGGAGTTGCTGATGATATTCAGCAGAATCTCCCGTATTTTTGTCCGGTCGCAGAGGATGGCATCGTGTTCCACCGTGTTGTAACAGAGATAGGAAAGATTTTTGCTTTTTAACGAAGGCTCAAACACTGCATTCAGGGAATTGATCAGCTCGCTGTAGCTGCCGAGCTCGATTTTCAGCGAGGCCTTACCGCTCTCAATGCGCGCCATCTCAAGCACGTAGTTGATCAGTGAGAGCAGAAAACTGCTGGAGGACTTGATTTTTGCAATGTAGTCGACCGCGCGGTCCTTCTCGTCGATGTGTTTTTCCAGCAGATCCGAGAAACCGATGATGGCATTCATCGGGGTTCGGATGTCGTGGCTCATGTTGAACAGAAAACGTGTTTTTGCTTCGTTGGCAGACTGCGCTTCCTGTACGGCTTTTTCCAGTTCTGCTGCGTGAATCTCGTCTTTATAGCGGCGCATCTGGAACTGCAGAAAACCAATAGAGGTAAGCAGGGAAAGGATGAGCCCGAGTGCAAAGGAAACAAAAACCTGCAGCGGACTGAGCCAGCCGTTTTTCGGTACAATTTCAAAATGCCAGGTGTCGTTCGGCACGGTGCAGAGAACTTCGATGGCATCGGAACGCCGGGAATTGCCGGAGTGTGCGATGGAAACGTGTTCGCCGGTGGCCGGAGAAATTTTCCAGAGTTCGTAGGTGTAGCCGGCTTCTTCCAGTGTATTCAGTTCAATTTCGTTCAGAAACGATTCCCAGTCGAGAACGAGAATCGAAAAGCCCCAGAAGGTCTGGTCACCGTTGGCATCGGTGGTATAAATCGGGTCAAAGAGCAGTGCTCCGATGTCGCCCTGCTGCAGCTCAAACGGTCCTGCAATCGTGTATTCGCCGCTCTCTTTGGCAAGGCGTGCCTCCTGTTTCCGGGCAGGATGCTCGAGCATGTTAAGTCCGAGTGCGGCTTCGTTTCCGCTCATCGGATAAATCAGTGTGACAATACCGTCCTTTGCAAGCTCATGTGCTTTGATGACATTCTGGTCGTCCTGCATCAGCGAGGAGAGGACGGAAAACTCTTCGTCATCGACGGTATAACCGGCTTCAATCATGTGTTTCATCAGATTGGATTCGGCAAGATAATGGTTTAACTGCGATTTCACGCGGCCGATGGTCGTCTGTGCGGTATAGTCAGCTTTCAGCTTTGCTTCCTTTAACTGATTCTGATACAGAAAAACGGCGCAGAGCTCGACAAGAAAAAATGTAATAAAAAACAGCAGAAGCGCCTGAAATCGAATCTGTTTTTGCGTTAATTTTGTTTTCATATCGGATGCTCATCTAAATTCGTAATATTTCCGGCTTTTTCAGGTGATTTTTTTGAGTAAAAACGAAGGCCGGAGTTAAAAATATTATATCGGATTTACCCTGGGATTTCAATAAAAGAAGCGTTAAGTTTGAAAGAGAACGGGATGAAATGAATGGGAAATGTAATGCATAGGAAGAAAATTGCCAGAATGGGCGGAGAATGGAATTGCCAGATAGTTGCTCATTATATCAAAATCATTTATAATAGGGACAGACGACACAGAATGAAGGATTGACAATACAATGGACTATGTGATTTTTGACCTGGAATGGAACCAGTGTCCCTATGGAAAAGGAAAAGAGAACCCGAAGCTGCCGTTTGAGATTATTGAGATCGGCGCGGTGAAGATGGATGGTGAGCGGAATGTGGTGGGAACGTTTCACCGGATTGTAAAACCGGTGGTCTACCAGCATCTCCATCACCGGACGCGCGAGGTCGTCGGACTGACAGAAGAGGATCTGCAGAACGGAATCCCATTTGCGCAGGCCGTGCAGGAATTTTTTGCATTCTCCGGCGGTGCGTGCATGTTCGGCACCTGGGGACCGGGAGACCTGACGGAGCTCCAGCGGAACATGAAATTTTATAACCTCCTGTCGCTGATCCGCGGGCCGATTCATTTTTACGATGTACAGAAACTGTTCGCGATCCAGTACGAAACGATGAAGAGCCGCCGGGCGCTCGAGTACGCCGCCGACTTCCTCCATCTCCCGAAGGACGAGCATTTTCATCAGGCGCTTTCGGATGCAAAATATACGGCCGACATTTTTGCACGCATCGATATGGATGTTGTGCTGGCGTACGACTCGATCGACGTATATCAGAACCCGAAATCGAAAAAAGAGGAGATCCACGCCGTCTATAATGGCTACACGAAATTCATCTCCCGCGAATTCGACACAAAAGAAGAAGCCATGCACGACCGCGAGGTCTGCAGCACGCACTGCTGCATCTGCGGGAAAACGGCAAGAAAACGCTTACGCTGGTTTTCGGCCGGCGGGAAAAACTACTACTGCGTAGCCTGGTGCCCGGAGCATGGATATTTGAAAGGCAAAGCCCGCATGAAACATTCGGACGAAGGAAAACTCTTCGTCGTGAAAACCATCCGCATCAGCAGCGAACAGGAGGCGGGGGAAATCCGGCAGAAGAAAGAGAACCTGCGGAAGAAGAGGAATCAGAAGAGGAAAGAAATGTAAGAAAGGCAGAGGAAATGGAAACGGGATAAAAGGTTTCATTTCTTCTGCCTTTTTAATTGGAAAACAGAGCGGGATCGGTTATAATAAAAAATAATGGAACGTATGAAAAGAGGAGGCGCAGAATGGGAGCTTATTTAAACAGTCAGACACCGTATACCCTGTATCAGAGTGAGAGCCGCAGCCCGTATTTTGTGGATAAAACAATGCTGCTGCAGGAACTGTTTCCCTATGTGGCTGCAGGGAATCGCCATCTTTGCGTCACAAGGCCGCGCAGATTTGGAAAAACAATTGCGGCCAATATGATCAGCTCGTTTTTTCAGAAGGGTATTGATTCAGGTGAACTTTTTGACCGGCTTAAAATTTCAGAAGCGGATGACTGCCAGAAATACAAAAACAAGTATAACGTCATTCGGATTGATTTCAGTAAAATGCCGAGAAACTGTGAATCTTACCGACAGTATATCGAGCGTGTGGAAGAACTTCTGATCAGTGATCTGCGGGAAGCGTATCCGGATGCAAAAACCAGTGAAACAGATGCGATTGGAGATATTCTGGAAGAGATCTTTCAACAGTATCATGGCGAAAAATTTATTTTTGTTCTGGACGAATGGGATTTTATTTTTCACAGGGAATTTATAACAGAAGCGGATAAAGCAAAGTATGTGGCATTTTTAAGTAATCTGCTGAAGGACCGTCCCTATGTGATTTTATCGTATATGACGGGAATTTTGCCGATTGCGAAATATTCCAGCGGATCGGAACTGAATATGTTTGCGGAGTTCACGATGGTAAATTCACCAATGTTCGGAACATACTTTGGATTTACAGATGACGAAGTGGATGATTTGTATGAAAGGTACTGTAGAGAATGCGAAAAACAGAGAAAAATAAAAAATGTGACGCGAAAAGGTCTGCGAGACTGGTATAACGGTTATTATACAAAATCGGGAGAGCGGGTATACAATCCACGCTCCGTTGTTTTTGCACTACAGTTTAACAATCTGGCAAATTACTGGACCAGCTCAGGTCCATATGATGAAATTTATTATTACATTCGAAATAATGTATCCGACGTCAGGGATGACCTTGCACTGATGGCAGCAGGAGAGTCAGTTTCGGCAAAAATACAGGAATATGCGGCCACTTCCATGAACCTGTCTACGAGAGATGAAATTTACTCTGCGATGGTGGTGTATGGATTTTTAAGCTATTTGAATGGAAAAGTGTCTATTCCGAACAGGGAATTGATGGAGAAGTTTGATGAGCTGCTGATGAAGAATGAATCTCTGGGATATGTATATCGTCTGGCGAAAGAGTCCGAGAAAATGCTGAAAGCGACTCTGGCGGGAGATACGCATACGATGGAAAAAATTCTGGAACTGGTGCACGATACGGAAGTTCCGTTGCTGTCGTACAACCATGAGACAGAATTGTCAGCCATTGTCAATCTGGTATACCTGGCTGCGCGTGACAGTTACCGGGTAGAGCGTGAGGATAAGGCGGGAGTTGGGTATGTGGATTTTATTTTCTATCCATATGATCTGACCGCAGATGGAATTATTCTTGAACTAAAAGTAGACCACACTCCGGAAGAAGCAATTCAGCAGATCAAAGACAGGAAGTATGCATTAAAATTTGTGCCGCGGCTTGCAGAACAGAAAAAGTATACAGGAAAAATACTGGCTGTGGGAATTGGGTATGAAAAGACGGAGAAAAAGCACAGGTGTAGAGTGGAAAGCTTAAATTGAGTGCTTGAGAGGTAAGAGAACTATCGATAAAAGCAGGTTTGTCGGTAGTTTTCTGTTATAGAGAAGAAATGGGGGCAGAGCAATGAAAACAATCCATAAAATTTCCGGAATTTTTCTGTGGTGTGTCGTTGGCGTGTTTCTTGGAAAGAGCGTTTATACGTATTATGACTACACAGCACACCCCGGTTTGTATGAGACGTGGTCTGCACCGTGGTATACAGGGATTCTGCGGGATGGCGTAATTGCGGCGGTTCTGATTGCGGTGACGCTGGCGGTTCGGTGGGTGATTCAAAGAAAAATGAGGAAGGAATAGAAGGCGATGATTTTTAAGAGACTTGGCTTGATGAGGAGTCGTTTTTACGGAAAGAACTGAAAGAATAAGAAAAGACAAAAGGACGAAAAACAATGGCAAAATTATATTTCCGCTACGGCGCGATGGGCAGTTCGAAATCTGCTAATATTTTGATGGTTCGCTATAATTATGAGGAGCGCGGGCAGTATGCTGTCCTGTTGAAGCCGCGGACGGACAACCGCGACGGAGAACATGAAATCAAGTCCCGCATCGGGCTGGAGGCACCGGCGGAATATGTAGATGAATTTTTAAAAGAAATTTCAGAGACCTGGAGTGCAGACAGCGGGGAATACCGGTATCACGGAAAGAAAGTGGATGCGGTTCTTATCGACGAGGCGCAGTTTCTTTCTCCGGAGGAAGTTGATACGCTTTCGGACATCGTGGATTTTTATGGGATTCCGGCTCTCTGCTACGGTCTGCGTGCGGACTTCCAGACACATCTGTTTCCGGGTTCGAGAAGATTGATGGAAATCGCTGACATCATCGAGGAAGTCCCAACGGTCTGCTGGTGCGGAAGACGGGCGCAGTGCAATACGAGATACGCAGACGGAAAAATCGTTCGGGAAGGCGCGCAGATTTTCCTTGGATCGAACGAGAGTTATGTGGCGCTTTGCAGGAAACATTATAAAGAAGGAAAGCTGTGGAAGGAAGATGAGTAAGATAACAATATATGAAGTACAGGAGAGAATGCCGCGGATGGAAACGCTGGTGGAACTGTGGGAAGCTTCCGTCCGTGCGACACATCATTTTCATCGTTAATAGGAGCTTCTTTTGCAACAACATCCATTCGTATCAGTTTATCAAGAATATCCACAAGAGCAGGTCCGCTGGAAACATTTGATTGCTGCAATATAATCTTTTCTGGGATAATACTCCGTTTTGCACCATGCTTTTTATCGCTGGGGAACATCAGAAAAAGGATATGGAAAAAAGCCGATGGAGATGTTTTTGATTAAAAAACTTTAGGAATAACAGCAGGGGAGAGTGAAATGAAAAAAATATTTTTAATGAGGCATTCCATCCCGGAAAAAGGGGATATGCCGAATGAGCAGATTCCTCTATCGGAAGAGGGAAAAGCGCTTGCTGTATCAAAAAGAAATATATTTTCAAATGTGGACAGATGCTTTTCTTCACCTTATCGGAGAGCAATGGAAACGGCTGAATTCATCGCAGATCACCCGGTCATTGTGAAGGAGCTGCATGAAAGAACGATCGGGGATGCCAGGGAGGATTTCTGGCTGAAACAGTATGAAGATCACGATTTTCGCAATCCGGGCGGGGAATCGTTAAATCAAGTGAAGGTGCGGATGAAAACCGCGATCGATTCTATCGTCGGACAGATGGAAGAAGGAGAAACAGCACTCGTGGTTTCTCATGCGACGGCGATCTGTGCATATTTGCTTTCTTACTGTGAAATTGAAGTGAAAGATGCGGAAAACAAAGTAAGAAAAATATCCTTCCATGGAAAAGAAATCCTGAATGGCAGATTTCAGCCGGCAGATGGATTTGAAATCCTTTTTGAAAACGATATTTTTTCGGATATTCGTGTTATGGGGAGAGAAAAATGAAAACATTATATTTGATCGGCGGAACGATGGGCGTTGGCAAGACGACGGTAAGTCAGCAGCTGAAAAAAGATCTGGCGAACAGCGTTTTTCTTGACGGCGACTGGTGCTGGGACGCCGATCCGTTTCAGGTGACGGATGAGACGAAAGAGATGGTGATGGACAACATCTGTTATCTGCTGAATAACTTTCTGCATTGCAGCGCTTATGAAAACGTTATTTTCTGCTGGGTGATGCATGAGCAGAGTATTGTTGATGAAATCGTCAGTAAGCTGGACACGGAAGAATGCAGAGTGATTAAAATTTCGCTGATCGTGGATGAAGCAAATTTGCGGAAGCGGTTATTATCCGACATCGCAAATAAGATTCGTACGGAAGAGATTATGGACAAAAGCATTGCACGAATTCAGATGTATCAGGTACTTGATACGGTAAAAATTGATACGAGTAATAAGAGTGTCTGTGAAATTACAGAGGAAATTGCAGCACTTTAAGATCAAAAAACAAGGAGCCAAACCAAAATGACCGAACGAATCATAGACAATGAACTCCGGCTGATCCCATATTACAGGAATGACGAGGCCTCTCTTCCGTGGTATCAGGATCTGGACGTGTGTAGGCAGGTGGACAACCGGGAGAAGCCGTATGATGTGGAGCTGTTGCATCGGATGTATGATTATCTTACCGCGCACGGTGACTGCTATTATATAGAATATAAGGGCGTGCTGGTGGGAGATGTTTCGCTGAGAGAGAATAGTGAAATCGCTGTCGTTGTCTGTAAAGAATACCAGAATCAGCATATTGGAAGACGGTGCGTTCTGGAGATGCTGAAGCTTGCAAGAGAAAAGGGAATGGAGCGGGTAAAAGCCAATATTTATTCTTTTAATGGACAAAGCCAGCGCATGTTCCAGTCGGTCGGATTTGAGAAAACGGCGGAGGAATGGTATGAGTCTAAGCTGTAAGTGATTGCAGAGAAAGAGAGAAGAAATGAACATAAAATACAATCAGCTGTGCATTAGAAATGCCGAAAAGAAAGATTGTGAACAATTAGCCGTCTGGTGGAACGATGGAACCGTCATGGCCCACGCCGGATTTCCAAACGGGCTTGGGACAAGCGCAGCGGAAATTGAAAAACAGATTGCCGACGACAGCGATGAAACAAGACGAAGACTCATCATAGAATACAACGATGTGCGAATCGGCGAAATGAGTTTCTATGTATTCGAAAATCATCGATATGAAATCGGAATCAAAATCTGCGAATCCGATTACCAGGAAAAAGGCATTGGAAGAGTTGTACTGAGCATGCTCATAGAAGAATTGTTCCGCATGGGAGCCAACGTTATTTTTCTTGATACCAACCTCAAAAACACAAGAGCACAGCATGTCTACGAAAAACTCGGCTTCCGTAAAACCGCAGTCCATTACAATTCCTGGAAAAATCAGCTGGGGGAAATGGAATCTTCTGTCGACTATGAGCTGACGGCGGATGAGTTTTGCAATCTGAAATAGAAATTGTAAAATAAATGAGGGACGAGTGTAAAGAAAGTTCGATGGGAGAAAGAAGTATGGTATCTTTGACATTGTCTAAAAAAGAAATGGGTTTTCACTGGGTAAGGTTTATGCCTGACAGGACTTGCTCGTTTCTTTTTTTGCTTTATAAACGATTATGATTTATCCATTGCGGCAGTGTTAATGTAAAAACAGCAAGTCCTCTTGACAATGTGATTAGCCTGAACTAACATGAAGCTATAAGAAACATAAACGGTAGTCTGAGGAGGAATGTGAGATGCTGTTGTTGCAAAACATATTATACTGTCTTCTGTTTATTCTGATGGTAAAGTGTCTGGTAAGAAATGATGGAATGAACTGTGTTTATTTTTACCCAAAGGAATATATAGAAGAAGCCGATAAACGTGGACTGATCGACAAAGATGCGGTCATGAAAAAAGGAAAGCAGGTTATGATTCCATTTTGCATCATTTTGTTCGTGGTGCTGATCGCGATCATTTTTGTCTGGAATAAAGTCACCGATTTCAAGACGGCATATCTCCAATCCTACCTCTTCCTTGTGGTGATGAACTGGTTCGACGGAATTATGCTTGACCGGGTGTGGGTTGGACACAGTAAAATATGGGAGATCAAAGGAATGGAAGGGATTCCGTACATAAAACCATGGAAAACCGTGCTGACAAAACGAGGCCTGGCGACGATTCTGTATCTGATCATTGCACTTGTGACAGCTGGGATTGTAGTGCTGGTTGGGAAAATCTGTTAAGAGACAGCATTGAAAAAAAGAGAAGAATATTATATACTACTCATGAGTAGTATTTTTGCGTAAGGGACTTTCGGAATATATAGGAAGTTAAATATCTCTGTTTTACTGGAGCAAATCAGTAAAACAGAGATATTTTTATGCCGCAGGCGTACCAAATTTGATTCGAAAAATTTTTGGCATTGAGAACGAAGGGCGGAGACGGTATAATGGAAGCAGAATTTTAACATCAGTAGACAAGAAGTCCCCCGCTTCTAAAGCGGTGGGATGAATTGTTAAAAGAAACATAACAGCAGTGGCGGGCGGAGAGAAATCGGTATCCTCCACTGACATGAGGTAAGTCACAGTCGAACTATTTTCGACATGTCAGACTCCGTGAAAATACCGACTGTGAGGTTCACACAACAGAAAAGGTATAAAACATGAGATATCAGATCAGAAATGCAAAAGTACAGTTTGGCGCGGATACGATTTTAAACAGTGTGAATTTCGAAATTCACGATACAGAAAAAATTGCAATTGTCGGTAGAAACGGCTGTGGAAAAACGACGCTGCTGCGGCTGATTGCCGGGGATATTGAGATGAGTAATCTGGACAGCGACGAGACCTGCGGAATTACGATGAGCGGAAAACAGAACATCGGTTTTTTGCGCCAGATTAATTTTACCGATGGAGATGTGCCGGTAAGAGTGGAGTTGGAGAAGGCTTTCGCGGAAGTCTTTGCGTGTGAAGCGCGAAAAAAGGAAATCGAAAAGCTGCTCGCCGAGACCGAAGATCATAAAAAACTGCTGGCGGAGTATGATTACCTGGAGCGGAGAATCGAGAGCCTGCACGGGTACAGCTGGAAAAAAGATATGGAAACGATGTTCCAGAAATTTGGTTTTGCGCTCGAAGATCTGGAAAAACCGATCGGTGAATTTTCGGGCGGACAGCAGACAAAAATTGCGCTGATTCAGCTTCTTTTACAGCGTCCGGACATCCTGCTTCTGGACGAGCCGACCAACCACCTCGACATCGCTGCAGTGGAGTGGCTGGAAAATTATCTGAAAAGCTACGAAAATGCCGTTGTCATTGTATCACATGACCGCATGTTTCTGGACCGCGTGATTGATGTGACGTATGAAATCGAATACGGTGACATCAAACGGTATCCGGGAAATTATTCGGCGTTTGTGAAGTTAAAAGAAGAAGCGCAGATCAAACAGGAAAAAGACTATGAAGCGCAGCAGAAAGAAATTGAGCGTCTGACGGCGTGGATTGAAAAATGGAAAAACACACCGACAAAAGTTGCGGCCACCCGTTCGAAACGAATGGCGATCGAGCACATGGTAAAAATTGAGAAACCGCGGCGGTTTGACACGAGGACATTCCACGCCTTATTCCATCCGGTACGCGAAAGCTATACGGATGTGCTCACGATGAAGAAACTGAAAATCGGATACGATACCGTCCTGAGCGAGGTTTCGGCCGTCATCAAAAAAGCAGAACGGATTGCGATCATCGGAGAAAACGGAAAAGGAAAATCGACGCTTCTGAAAACCGTTGTGGGCGAAATCAATCCACTGGGTGGAAGTTATCAATTTGGAAACCGCGTGGAGTTTGCCTACTTCGATCAGCACAAAGCAGTCAACCAGAAATTCGACCCGGAGCAGACGGTGCTCGACTATTTCTGGAGTCTTTATCCGAACCTGCTTCGCAACGATGTCCGAAGCGCACTGGGAGCCTTTCTGTTTTCCAGTGAGGATGTCGAAAAGAAAATGGGGCAGCTCTCCGGCGGTGAAAAAGTGCGGCTGGAGCTCTGCCGGATTTTCTATACGAAACCGAATTTCCTGATCCTGGACGAGCCGACGAATCACATGGATCTGGCGGGAAAAGAAGCGCTGGAAAAAATGCTGACCAGCTACGAGGGAACCGTTCTGTTCGTATCGCACGACCGTTATTTCATCAACCAGGTGGCAACCGGCATTCTGGAGTTCGGCGAGAGCGACGTACAATTTTACGGAATGAATTATGCACAGTATCTCGAAGAAATCAAACGGCAGACACTGGGCAGAGAAACGGGAAATGCGGGAGGAATTGTACGGAAATCAGCCGACGTTCCGACACTGGATGATGTGTTTGACAAAAAGAAATATTATAACCCGGGAAAAATTCTGTCCCGCTTAAAACGGCAGCTCGAAAAATACGAGGAGCAGCTTGCGGAGAGTGAGAGCAGAATGTCAGAACTCCAACTGGAAATGATAGACCCGGAACTTTCCACAAATTACGAACGGCTGATGGAGCTTCAGACGAAAATAGATGAAGAAAATCAGACACAGGAATCCCTGCTGGAGCGCATGATGGAAACGGAACTGGAACTCGAAGAGATGGAAACACAGGACGAATAGAGAGGTGAGTACCATAGAAAAGATAGATCAGTTTAAAAATGGACTATCATGAAAATGAAGTTTTTCTCATTTTAGGATATTCGGTTTGTTATATTTTGTAAAGTATTCTGCACCCATGACTGGTATGCATTCGTAAGCGGGGCTGAAATCTTTCGGATAAAAAAGTCAAATTTTGTTGACAACCCTGAAGACATTTGATAGTATTTATCAAGTAATGTAATATTCCATGAGGGAGTAGTTAGCACGAATGTGTGATTTGTCAACATTCTGATTATAAAAAAAGAGTATAATCTGGCAAATCTTAAATAATGAGACTCATGTATATCAATGAACAGCCTGCAAAAAAGCTGGCCGTTTATTGATATACATGGGTCTTTTTTTACGCGGGTAATGAGTAGGAACCCCCGCTTCTGCTAATGATACGATTATGGAAAACAAAGGAGGAAAACATGGAAAATTTCATCAACAACGCCCCGTTTGCTCTTGTGCTTGTCTGTCTCGTCATTGGTTTTGTCCTGCTGATCAAAGGTGCGGACTTTTTCGTAGAAGGAAGCTCAAGCGCAGCAAAGAGACTGCACGTTCCGTCGATCATCATCGGACTGACCATTGTTGCCATGGGAACATCACTTCCGGAGACCGCGGTCAGTGTATCGGCTTCGCTTACCGGTAACAACGAGCTCGCAGTCAGTAATGTCATCGGTTCCAATATCTTTAACCTGATGGTTGTCATCGGTGTCTGTGCCGTACTGACCACCGTAGAAGTCGCAAAGGAAACCATCAAAAGAGACATCCCGCTGTCCCTGATCTGCGCCGGACTTTTAATGGTTTTAGGAATCAGCGGACTCGGCGATAAATCCGGTATGATGCTCGGTCACCTGGACGGCGTGATCTTAATTGGATTCTTTGCAGGTTACATTGTCTACATGGTTCAGATTGCCTTAAAGGCAAACCGCGAAGGAAAAAAAGTCGAAATTGAAGGTGGTTCCGACGAGGACATCAAGCTGCTTTCTGTTCCGAAGAGTATCGTGTTCATCGTCGGCGGAGCAGTCGCCATTGCAGTCGGCGGAGATGTGACCGTAGATGCCGCAGCGAGAATCGCGGGCGATCTCGGAATGAGCCAGACTCTGATCGGACTGACCATTGTTTCCATCGGAACTTCCCTTCCGGAACTCGTAACTTCTATCGTTGCTGCGAGAAAGAATGAAGTTGATATGGCACTTGGCAACGCGATCGGTTCTAATATCTTCAACATTCTTATGGTACTTGGCATTGCATCCGCAATCAGCCCGATGGCCATCATTACGGAAAATATAATTGATTTGTGTGTATTGATCGTATTCACGGTATGTGTATGGATTTTTGCAGGAACCAAAAAGAAAATCGGAAGAGTCGAAGGTTTCTGTATGGTTGCATTTTATGCCGCATATGCCATTTATATCATTATAAGATAAGGGGAATGGAAAATGGTGTTATTTCTAAAGGTGTTTCTTACCGAGTTCATCGCAGAGATGGGCGATAAGACGCAGCTCATGCTGATTGCGCTTACTTCGAAGTACAAGCTGAAAGACATTATCCTGGGAACCGCAGCCGCGATTCTGGTACTGAATGGAATGGCGGTTCTCGCAGGCGGCCTCGTCAGCGAATTCATTCCGGACTGGTTGATTAAGACGATTGCAGCACTCGCATTTCTTTACTTCGCAGCATCCACCATTTCTGGTGATGATGACGAGGAAGAGGAAGAAGGCGGCAAATCCAAAATTCGGTTCGCACCGCTCGCCGTTTTCTGTACGTTCTTCGTAGCAGAGCTCGGAGACAAAACACAGCTTACCGCAATCACCTTTGGTGCAAATGAAGGTATGGGATCCGCATTCGTTGTATGGATCGGATGTTCTCTCGGACTGTTCGCAGCGGATATTCTCGGAATGCTGGTCGGCTACCTCTTAAAGAGCAAGACACCGGATGGGCTGCTGAATACACTGGCGTTTGTCATCTTTTCAATTTTCGGTGTATACACACTTTACCAGGGACTGAAACTGATCAGCGCAGGCGTCTGTCCACTGCCGGTATGGCCGGTACTGATCGCTGCAACGGCTGTTTTTGTTGTTGCATGTGTCTGTCTTTTTGTGAAAAGAGAGAAGAAAAAAGCAAAATAAAAACTGCGCACCGCATACTCATGATTTGGATGAGAAATGCGGCGCGTATTTTTTATGCGGCAAAATGAAAGTTTACCATTGAAGCATTTATAGGGTATAATATTTTGTAACTATTCAGAGTCCCATCTCGCCATATGAAATTCCAGAAAAATAGCTCATTCATGTAAACATGATTCGCGATTTTTCTTCCATTTCGCATGGCTCTGAATAGTTACAATATTTTCAAATCATTATTTACGAGGATGAAGGATAATAACATGTCTGATTTTAGTATCAACGAAATGCAGGAAATGCAGAAAGCGGGAAAAATGCGGACTGAAAAACAGAAGACCGGAATTGTATGGGATTCTCACAGGAGGACGAAAGTGAAAAACCGGAAGCTGCGTGGGAAAATCCTGTCCTTGTGATAGTCAGAGGGATCAAGTATAATGAGTCATATAAAATGTTGACGGGAGGGATTTGCATGGGAAGTTATCTGAATCCGGGAAATGAAGCATTTGCGGTTGCATTAAATTCTGAGATTTATGTTGATAAAACAGGACTGCTGACTTATACGAATAAAGTCATGAACACTCTGCAGGGATATATCTGCAACAGCCGCCCGCGGCGGTTTGGAAAATCAATTACGGCAAACATGCTCACCGCGTATTACAGCAAGGGCTGCAGTTCGAAAGAAATGTTTTCCGGGCTGGAAATCAGCAGGGCAAAGGATTTTGAAAAACATCTGAATCAGTATGATGTGCTCCACTGGGATATCCAATGGTGTATGGAACCGGCAGGCGGACCGGAGCGGATTGTTTCTTATATCTCAGAAAAAACGATTTCGGAGTTAAAAGAATATTATCCCCATATACTTCCAGAAGAAATCCGGTCACTGCCGGAGGCGCTGTCACGGATCAACGCGGCATCCGGGACAAAATTTATTGTGATTATAGACGAATGGGATGTTCTGATTCGTGACGAGGCGGCGGATCTCAAAACACAGGAAGAATATATCAATTTTCTGCGGGCGATGTTCAAAGGGACGGAGCCGACAAAATATATTCAACTGGCATATCTGACAGGTATTTTGCCTGTAAAAAAAGAAAAGACACAGTCGGCGCTGAACAATTTCAAAGATTATTCGATGCTGTATGCCGGGCCGATTGCACCATATGTAGGTTTTACAGAAACAGAAGTTCAAAAACTATGTGAAGTATATGGTCAGAAGTTTGAAGAAGTCAAACGATGGTACGACGGTTATCAGATTGGGAAATATCATGTATACAATCCAAATGCCGTTGTGAACCTGATGCTCGAAGGCGAATTCCAGAGCTACTGGTCCGGAACCGCATCCTATGAGGCGATTGTTCCGCTGATCAATATGGATTTTGATGGCCTGAAAAGTGCCGTAATCGAAATGCTTTCAGGAGATCATGTTCCGGTTGATGTTACCTCTTTTCAGAACGATACCGTTAGCTTCGCCAATAAAGACGATGTGCTGACGTATCTGATTCACCTTGGATATCTGGCCTATGACCGGACATTTAGAACTGCTTTTATTCCGAATGAGGAAATCCGTCAGGAATTGATTCTGGCAACGAAAAGGAAAAAATGGAATGAGTTGATTGTATTTCAAAAAGAATCAGAGCAGCTTCTGAAAGATACAATTCAGATGAATGGAAACGCAGTAGCAAAAGAAATTGAAAAAATTCACAGGGAATATACTTCTGTGATTCAGTATAACAATGAAAACTCACTCAGCAGTGTTCTGTCCATTGCCTATTTGAGTTCCATGCAATACTATTTCAAACCAATCCGCGAATTTCCCGCGGGTCGTGGATTTGCAGACTTTGTGTTTATTCCAAAGCCGGAGTTTCAGAATTATTACCCGGCGCTTGTTGTGGAACTGAAATGGGACAAAAGCGTCAGAGCAGCATTAGATCAGATCAGAGACAGAAAATATCCGGAGTCTGTTGCATGCTATGCAGGGGAGCTTTTGCTGGTGGGAATTAACTACAATGAAAAAACAAAAGAACATGAATGCCGGATTGAAAAGTATGAAAAATAAGGGCATATTTCAATTTCAGTTTACAGAGATAAAAGAGTATGGATAAGATAGAGATATATCATTATTTAAAAAGGCAAAATATAGCGTATGAAATTACGGAACATAAGGCAGTTTTCAATATGGAAGAAGCAGATGCTGTTGATTTGCCATATCCAGAGTGGAGCGCTAAAAATTTATTTGTTCGCGACGATAAAAAACGTAATTATTATTTGATAACGATGAAAGGGAACAAGCGAGTAGATTTGAAAGCGTTTCGCAGGCAACGTGGTCTGCGTGCACTTTCTTTTGCATCTGCGGAGGAATTATTTGATATTATGAAACTGATACCCGGTGCCGTTACGCCGCTTGGTATTCTAAACGATGCCGAACACAGAGTTCAAGTCTTCATGGACGTGGAATTTGTCGGAAATAAAATTGGTGTTCATCCAAATGATAATACAGCAACCGTTTGGATGCAGGCTGATGATTTAATGAAAATAATTCAGAAGCATGGAAATACTGTGGAATACGCATGTATATAATCGAAAGGTATTGCTAAAAAGTCTGAAAAAAGAAAAGTTCACAAACAAAAATGGTTCTCATTCTGCACTAAATATATTTACCGAGTATTCCATGACAGATCCCGGTGATCTGGCGGAATATTTTGGCTTCACAGAGCAGGAGATATCTGCCCTCTGTGAAAAATATGAGATGAGCTTTGAAGAAGCAAAAACGTGGTACGATGGTTATCAGTTGATTGCGCATCGGCAGACTGGAGACGAAATTTATTCCATGTATAGCCCGAAATCTGTGGTAGAAGCCATGCTGCGCCACAAATTCGGAACCCATTGGAACCAGACGGAAACGTATGAGGCCTTAAAAATTTATATTCAAATGGATATGGATGGCCTGAAAGATTCTGTGGTTCGAATGCTTGCCGGTATCAATTATAATAAAAAAACGAAGAAACATGAATGTGTTATTGAAGTAATGCAAAAATAAAAACGGAAGTCTCATGTCTGCGCAGTAAGGGTGGTGGATATGGGACTTTTTGGTAAAGATAAATAAAATTTATGGAGGAAACAGAATGATTATTGATTCTTATGATATCAACAGCGAGCCGATTGTAAAGCTGGAGAATTTTTATGGGGAGAAGCAGCATCTGGTAAAAAAATGTATGGTAATTTTTTCAAAAGTAATATATGAATACATGCTTGAAAAATTCCCATGCCGACAGATTGCAGAAGTAAGAGCATGCAATGGAAATATACCGGTTTGGACTCTGCCATATGAGGAAGAAACGATTGCTTTCTACCTGACACCAATTGGTTCCGCTCTTGCAGCAGGAACGATTGCCGAAGTCAATCATTTAACAGGAGCATCCGTCTTTATCATGTTTGGCTCGTGCGGCAGTCTGGACAAAGAAGCAACCGATGGAAAGTTTATTCTCCCAACGGAGGCATACCGGGGAGAAGGACTGTCCTATTATTTTGCAGAACCGCAGGACTACATAAAAATAAAAAACACGGACAAACTGGCGGAATTTTTCAAAGAAAGGAAACTGCCATACGTTCAGGGGCGCGTATGGACGACAGACAGTATGCTTCGGGAAACGGTAAATCTTGTAAGAAAACGAAAAGAAGAAGGATGCATTGCCGTGGAAATGGAACTCGCAGGCGTTCAGGCGATCAGTGATTTTTATGGATTTGAACTGTATGATTTTCTTGTTGCGGGAGATGTGCTGATCGAAGGAAACTATGAAACGGATGGATTATCTGCCGCTAACCACGATCTGGACAAGCTGTTTCTGGCGCTGCAGATAGCAAAAAACATGAGGATAGAGGGACGGTAAAATGAAATATAAAGAAAACATAATTTTGAAAAATGGGCAGGATTGCATAATACGAAATGTTCTGTATGAAGATGGGTCGAGATGTCGGATTTGTATGTAGTAACACATAGTGAGTCCGATTATCGGAACCGAAATCTGTAAACTATACGTAGATCCATGTCTGCAGAACAACGGGGTCGGCCACGCGCTGATTACCTTTGTAATTGAAAAGTTTGACGCAGACCATCTATGGGCATTGGAGAAAAATACGCGTGCCATTGCGTTTTACAACCGCCACGGATTTCGGTGGGCAGGAACGAAACAGCTGGAAGCAGGAACGACAGAATATCTGCTGGAATTAAGACGATGAGAGCGCGGCGTGCTTTCTGTCCTTCCTGCAAAAATTAAAGCAGGAGAAAACGGTCTTGTATTTTAACCGACTCAAGCAAGTAGCGAAGCGGATTGCGAATATCCGCTTTACTGAAGCAAAAATAGCCGAAAAGCCTGTTCCACGGTATCTGTCATATTTTCTGCCGCATTTTCTATGTCCATAGCTTCTTCGAGTGAAACGACGCTCCGCATAATAGGGAAAAAGGCATCAATTCCGGCGGCGTTGCATGTGGATGCATCTTTTGTAACACAGCCTGAGAATGCAAGGACAGGTTTGCCGTATTCTTTTGACAGTTTTGCAACTCCGATCGGCGCTTTTCCCATCACGGTTTGCCCATCGAGCTGTCCCTCACCGGTGATGACAAGATCAGCGTCTCTCACATCATCACGAAGTCGGGTTTCATCCAGTATGATCTGAATGCCGGGTTCCAGTGAAGCAGAAAGAAACGTCTGAAAAGCAAATCCAAGTCCGCCTGCAGCACCCGTTCCGGGAAATTCCGCGTCGACGTTCGGGAATGTTTTCCGGCAGAGTGCGGCGTAGGAGGCAAGCGATGTGTCCATACGTTTGATCATGACAGCATCCGCGCCCTTCTGCGGCCCGAAAACTGCGCTGCAACCGTTGGAACCGCAGAGCGGATTCGTCACATCACAGGCAATACGGAAGGTGCATTCCAAAAGTTCCGGCAGAACGTGATCTGCCGTAATCGCGGTAAGAGATTCCAGTCCGACAGCACCAAAAGGAACCTGTTTTCCTTCTGCATCGAGCAGTCCGAAACCGAGTGCCTGTAGCATACCAATACCGCCGTCATTTGTGGCACTTCCGCCGATTCCAATGATAAAGCGGTGGCAGCCATTGCGGATGGCATCGCAGATAACCTCACCGACACCGTACGTTGTGGCGTACAGCGGATTTTTCTCATCGCCGTGTACCTGCGTAATACCGGCAGCCCCCGACATCTCGATAATGGCGGTCTGCGTTCGGTCGATGATGCCATACGGGCAGATAACCTGCTTTCCGGCAGGACCGGTCACCGAAACGGAGACAAGCCGTCCGCCAAGACCTTCGGTCAGTGCCTGAACGGTACCTTCACCGCCATCGGCAAGCGGGCGCACAACCGTCTCCACCTTCGGATCGACACGATAAATCCCGGTGGCGGCCGCTGTTCCAGCCTGCAGAGAGGAAAGGCTTCCTTTAAAAGAATCAATTGCAATCACAACTTTCATCATTTTTCTCCTGATTTCAAATATTTTTCAATCCGACACTCATGCACCTTCGTCTTCTTATCATAATTAACACCAACCAGCAGAATATCCCCTGTATAAGATGCAATGGAAGCCGGGTAATGCTGTCTTTTAATCTGATCCAGTGCCGTTTTCGCATTCTTGTTCCATTTCAGTTCCACTACAAGCGCCGGAAAATCGTATCGGTATTCCGGCTTTGGCAGAAAGACAAAATCGGAAAAACCGCGCCCGGTCGGAAGTTCACGAATGGGTTTGAAGTAATATTGCATCGTACTTAAATAAGCAATCGTGAGGACACAACTGAGCGAATTTTCATTATGATACTGAATCACGGAAGTATATTCCTCATGGACCTTTTCAATTCCGGCAGCGACAGCATTTTCATCCATATCGAGCGTAGCATCTAAAAGATCCGCAGATTCCTGCTGGAAAGCGAAAAGTTCATTCCAATGATTGGAAGTCACCGCAGTCAGAAACTCCCGGCGGATTTCTTCGTTGGGAATATATGCCATCTGTGTCTGCTGATTGTAGGCAAGATAGCCCAAATGAATCAGCAGCGTCAGAACATCATCTTTATTTACAAAGCTGACCATGTCATTTTTAAAAGAGGTAACCATGACGGGAACTGCGGCGCCGGAAAGCATCTCCAGAATTGCTGTTTTCAATCCGTCAAAATCCATATTGATAAAAGGAACCATCGAGTCGTATGTGCTCGTCTCCGACCAATAGCTTTGGAATGTCCCATCCAGAAGCAGACTTGTTACCGCGTTTGGATTGTATACATGGTAATTTCCAAGCAGATAGCCGTCGTACCATCGTCTGACTTCCTCAAAATTTTGTCCGTATTTCTGACAGAGAGCGGAAACTTCATCTTCTGTGAATCCAATATAGGAAGCCAGCGGGCCTGGATTCAGCATGGAATACTGATGAAAATTATTTAAGGCAGACTGCGTTTTCAATTTTTTGATCGGAAGAATACCCGTGAGAAACGCAAGCTGGATATATTTCGTCGGTTCCGTCCCTTTGAACATTCCACGAAGAAAATTAATGTAATCATCCTGAATTTTCTGGTTGGAGGCCTCATCACGAATCAGGACATCCCATTCATCAATAATAATCACAAATTTCTGTCCGGTCGCCTCTTTGATCCGGGACAGAGCGTCGGGAACGGTGGAAACTTCCGGCGGAAGCTGATCTGCATAGATGGTACGCAGCTCGGCCAGTGTACATTCTGTAATGTAGGCCACAATCTGTTCCGGATCGCTGACATTCGAAAGAAACCACTGGATGTCCAGATGAATCACATCGTACTGGTTCAGATGCTTCTCAAAGTCTGCCGTCTGGCTGATCGCAAGGCCAGAAAACATCTTTCTGGAATCACAGCCCTTGCTGTAATAGGCCGCCAGCATATTTGCAGCAAATGATTTTCCAAACCGCCGCGGGCGGCTGTTGCAGATATAGCCCTGCATGGTGTCCAGAACTTTGTTGGTATACGATAAAAGTCCTGTTTTGTCCACATAGATTTCGGAATTGAGAGCAACCTGAAATGCACTGTTGTCCGGATTCACAAATCTTCCCATGATTTCACTTCCCTTCCGTTTTTTGATTATACCCCGATTTTACCATTCCCCCATCCAAATAGCAACGCACACCCCCGAAAATCCCGTAAAATCGCGGAAAAGAACCGATAAAATATGCTTTCCACTCTTGACAACGCTTACAGCCCCTAGTTATAATAAGGCATGAAAAACGATGACGAAGACAGTAGTCTGCGCGTGAACGGTCTGTGGAAAGCGAGCCGGGGATGGTGGGAGTCCGGTACAAGTAGCGGCAGGTGAACATCACTTCCAAGTTGCAGTTCTGAATCTGCGTACCCGGCGCATAAAATATAGAAAACCGGAGAGCAGTGGTAAGAAGTTGCCGGCCGTTCCCCGTTACAGGAAATGCATATGATAGTATGTAACAGGTGGTTACGATAAGTACAGCTTTCGTCCTATTACAGGGCGGGAGCTTTTTCTTATTTTACGCGAGCAAATCAAACGAGAAACTTAAGTTTCAGGAGGTACAAGCATGTACAAGAAAGTTTCAACCGACATGAACTTTGTCGAGAGAGAAAAACAGGTTGAGAAGTTCTGGGAAGACAATCAGATCTTCGAAAAAAGTATGAAAGTGCGTGAAGGAAATCCGTCCTACGTGTTCTATGACGGACCGCCGACCGCAAACGGAAAACCGCACATCGGCCACGTAGAGACCCGTGTTATCAAGGATATGATCCCGAGATACCGTACCATGAAGGGTTATCAGGTGCCGAGAAAAGCAGGCTGGGATACCCACGGACTGCCGGTAGAGCTGGAAGTTGAGAAAAAACTCGGTCTGGACGGAAAAGATCAGATCGAAAAATACGGCGTAGAGCCATTCATCGAGCAGTGTAAAGAGAGCGTATGGAAATACGAGGGAATGTGGGAAGACTTCTCCCATACCGTTGGCTTCTGGGCTGATATGAAAAACCCATACGTTACGTATCATAACGATTACATCGAGTCCGAGTGGTGGGCATTAAAAGAGATCTGGAAGAAAGGTCTTCTGTACGAAGGACACAAAATCGTTCCTTACTGCCCGCGCTGCGGTACCCCGCTTTCTTCCCACGAAGTAGCGCAGGGATACAAAGATGTTAAAGAACGTTCAGCCGTTGTCCGCTTTAAAGTAAAAGGCGAGGACGCTTACATCCTGGCATGGACCACCACACCGTGGACCCTTCCGTCCAACGTTGCACTCTGCGTCAACCCGGATGAGGATTATGTAAAAGTAACAAGCAAAGGATATACCTATTATATGGCAGCTGCTCTGGTAGACACCGTTCTCGGTGAGGGCGCTGAAATCCTGGAGCATTATCAGGGTAAAGATCTCGAGTTCAAAGAGTACGAGCCGCTGTTCCCGTACGCTGAGAAGAGAATCGGAAACAAAAAAGCATACTATGTAGTCTGCGATACCTACGTAACACTGACCGATGGTACCGGTGTTGTTCATATCGCCCCTGCATTTGGTGAGGACGACTCCAAGGTCGGTCACAGATACGATCTTCCATTCGTACAGTTAGTAAACGAAAAAGGTGAGATGACCGAGGAAACTCCGTGGGCAGGCACTTTCTGCAAGAAAGCAGATATGGCGGTTCTGCAGGCACTTGAAGACAAAGATCTTCTGTTTGATGCGCCGCTGTTTGAGCACAGCTACCCGCACTGCTGGCGATGCGATACTCCGCTGATCTACTATGCACGCGAGACCTGGTTCATCCGCATGACTGCAGTAAAAGAGGATCTGATCCGCAACAACAACACCATCAACTGGATTCCGGAGAGCATTGGAAAAGGACGTTTCGGCGACTGGCTGGAGAACGTTCAGGACTGGGGACTTTCCAGAAACCGTTACTGGGGAACTCCGCTTCCGGTATGGCAGTGTGAATGCGGCCATCAGGACTGCATCGGCAGTATCGAAGAGCTGAAAGAAAAAGCCGACAACTGCCCGGACGACATCGAGCTTCACCGCCCATACATCGACGCAGTGACCATTAAGTGCCCGAAATGCGGTAAAGAGATGCATCGTGTACCGGAGGTTATCGACTGCTGGTTCGATTCCGGCTCCATGCCGTTCGCACAGCATCACTATCCATTCGAGAACAAAGAAACCTTCGAGAAACAGTTCCCGGCACAGTTTATTTCCGAGGCTGTAGACCAGACACGTGGATGGTTCTACTCCCTGCTTGCAATTTCCACTCTGCTGTTCAACAAAGCACCGTACGAGAACGTTATCGTTCTTGGTCTGGTACAGGATGAGAACGGACAGAAGATGAGTAAATCCAAAGGAAATGCGGTAGATCCGTTTGACGCACTGCAGACCTACGGTGCCGATGCGATCCGCTGGTACTTCTACACCAGCAGTGCTCCGTGGCTGCCGAGCCGTTTCGCAGGAAAGACCGTAGTCGAAGGACAGAGAAAATTCATGGGAACCCTGTGGAACACCTACGCGTTCTTTGTCCTGTATGCAAACATCGACAACTTCGATGCAACAAAATACAGTCTGGAGTATGACAAACTGGCTGTTATGGATAAATGGCTGCTGTCCCGTCTGGAATCCACTGTAAAAGCAGTAGACGACAACCTGGCAAATTACCGTATCCCGGAGGCAGCAAAAGCACTGCAGTCCTTCGTGGATGATATGAGTAACTGGTATGTACGCCGCTCCCGTGAGCGTTTCTGGGCAAAAGGCATGGAGCAGGATAAGATCAATGCTTACATGACTCTGTACACCGCACTGGTGACCGTTGCAAAAGCAGCAGCTCCGATGATTCCGTTCATGACAGAGGATATTTATCAGAACCTCGTAAAGAGCATCGATGCAAGTGCACCGGAAAGTATCCATCTGTGCGACTTCCCGGAGGTACATGAGAACTGGATCGATCCGAAGATGGAAGAGGATATGGCAGACCTGCTGGAGATCGTCGTTATGGGACGTGCCGCAAGAAACACCGCCAATATCAAAAACCGTCAGCCGATCGGAACCATGTACGTGAAGAGCGAGTTCCAGCTTTCCGAATTCTACAAAGAGATCATCGAGGACGAGCTGAATGTCAAAGAAGTTGTATTTAAAGATGACATCGCAGATTTCATCAGCTACAGCTTCAAACCGCAGATGCGTACCGTAGGACCAAAATACGGAAAACTCCTGAACAAGATCAAAACAACCCTGTCTGAGCTGGATGGAAACAAGGCTATGGCAGAGCTCAAGAGCACCGGCGAACTTAAACTTGACATCGATGGACAGGAAATTGTATTATTAGAGGAGGATTTGTTAATTGACATGGCACAGATGGAAGGCTATGTATCCGAATCCGACCATACAATCACCGTTGTTCTGGATACCAATCTGACTCCGGAACTGATCGAGGAAGGTTTTGTTCGTGAGCTGGTAAGTAAAATCCAGACCATGCGTAAAGAGGCCGGCTTTGAGGTTATGGACAAGATCAGAGTATATGCAAAAGACAACGACAAGATTGTAAGCATCATGAAAAACCATGGTGATGAAATTAAATCTGAAGTTCTGGCAGAAGAAATCGTGACTGGAGAGACAAAGGGCTATGAGAAGGAGTGGAATATCAACTCCGAAAAGGTTACCATGGCAGTAGAGCGTATCTAAGAATACTTCTGGATGCGTTTCCACGACGATCGTTAATATAAAAATCAGCCTGCGAGCGGGGATGCAGACAAGCTCTCCGCTCGCAGACTGCTATTGAGGAGGACGCAGATGTTAAACGCCGAGTTCAACAAAGAAACTTTTAAGAACAGTGTCAAAGAAAACGTAAAAATGCTGTACAGAAAAAATCTGGAAGAGGCTTCCCAGCAGGAAATTTACCAGGCAGTCTGCTACGCAGTAAAAGACGTTATTATTGACAACTGGCTGAAAACCCAGAAAGCAATGGATGAGCAGGATCCGAAGATTCTGTACTATATGTCCATGGAGTTCCTGATGGGACGTGCGCTGGGAAATAACCTGATTAACCTGACTGCATACAAACAGGTACAGGAAGCTCTTGATGAGATGGGACTGAACCTGAACCTTCTGGAGGACCAGGAGAGAGATCCTGCGCTTGGAAACGGCGGTCTTGGCCGTCTGGCAGCATGCTTCCTGGATTCCCTGGCTACACTGGGATATCCGGCATACGGCTGCGGTATCCGTTATAAATACGGTATGTTCAAACAGCAGATCCGCGACGGTTATCAGGTAGAAGTACCGGACAACTGGCTGAAACACGGCTATCCATTCGAGCTGAAACGCCCGGAATACGCAAAAGAAGTAAAATTTGGCGGATACGTAGCACAGGAGTATGATGAGGCTACCGGACGCGTAAACTTCGTACAGAAAGATTACCAGTCTGTAAACGCAATTCCTTACGATATGCCAATCGTAGGATACGACAACGATGTTGTAAACACGCTGACCATCTGGGATGCAGAGGCTATTCAGGACTTCTCCCTGGATTCCTTCGACAAAGGTGATTACCACAAAGCGGTTGAGCAGGAAAACCTTGCAAAAACCATCGTAGAGGTTCTGTATCCGAACGACAACCATTACGAAGGAAAAGAGCTGCGTCTGAAACAGCAGTATTTCTTTATTTCTGCAAGCGTACAGAGAGCAGTTGCAAAATATAAAAAACATCACGATGATATCACAAAGCTGTATGAGAAGGTTACCTTCCAGCTGAACGATACTCACCCGACCGTAGCCGTTCCGGAGCTGATGCGAATCCTCATGGACGTGGAAGGCCTTGGCTGGGATGAGGCATGGGAGATCACCACAAAGACCTGCGCATACACCAACCACACCATCATGGCAGAGGCACTCGAGAAATGGCCGGTTGACCTGTTCTCCAGACTTCTTCCGCGTATCTATCAGATCGTAGAGGAGATCAACCGCCGCTTCCTGATCCAGGTAAGAGAGCAGTACCCGGGTGATGAAGAGAAAGTCCGCCAGATGGCAGTGATCTACGACGGACAGGTTCATATGGCCCGTCTGGCTATCGTAGGCGGCTATTCTGTCAACGGTGTTGCACAGCTTCATACCGAGATTCTGAAAAAACAGACCTTAAAAGACTTCTACGAGATGACTCCGGAGAAGTTCAACAATAAGACGAATGGTATCACACAGCGTCGTTTCCTGCTTCACGGAAACCCGCTCCTGGCTGACTGGGTAACCGAGTACGCCGGAGACGGCTGGATCACCGATCTGCCGAAGATCGAAAAGATCGCTAAGCTGGCAGATGACACCCAGGCACAGAAGGAATTTATGGAAATCAAATATAAAAATAAAGTTCGCCTGGCAAAATACATCAAAGAGCATAACGGCATTGATGTAGATCCGAACTCTATTTTTGACGTTCAGGTAAAGCGTCTGCATGAGTACAAACGCCAGTTTATGAACATTCTTCATATTATGTACCTGTATGACCGTCTGAAAAAGAACCCGGATATGCCGTTCTACCCAAGAACCTTCATCTTTGGAGCGAAAGCTTCCGCAGGCTATGAGCGTGCAAAAGCAATCATCAAACTGATCAATTCCGTTGGGGATGTCGTAAATAACGATCCGACCATCAAAGGAAAGATCAAAGTTGTATTTATCGAGGATTATCGTGTCAGCAACGCAGAGCTGATCTTTGCCGCTGCTGATGTTTCCGAGCAGATTTCCACCGCAAGTAAAGAGGCTTCCGGTACCGGTAACATGAAGTTCATGCTGAACGGTGCCCTGACTCTTGGAACCATGGACGGTGCAAACGTAGAGATCGTTGAGGAAGTTGGAAAAGAGAACGCCTTCATCTTCGGACTTTCCGCAGATCAGGTTATCGAATATGAGAACAACTACACCTACGATCCGATGAGCTACTTCATCCACGATCAGGACATCCACAACGTAGTGATGGATCTGATCAGCGGAAGATACTCAAACGGCGACACCATGATGTTCCGTGATCTGTATGACTCTCTGCTCACACCGAAGAATGCTCCGCGCCCGGATATGTACTTTACCCTGGCAGACTTCAAGTCCTATGCGGCAGCACAGGAGCGTGTTGAGGATAAATACAGAAATACTTCTGCATGGGCAAGAAGCGCGATCCTGAATACCGCACACAGCGGCAAATTCACATCCGACCGTACCATCCAGCAGTATGTAGATGATATCTGGCATCTGGACAAGATTACTGTCAGAAAGTAATCGGAATCAAATATAAGTAGTTAGGGGACACCTGCTTTTCCGGGAAAAACCGGAGGGGCGGGTGTTCTTTTTTTGATGCCCGCTGGAAGGATTTGTATCCCGAAAAATGCCTGCAAAACAGGCATTCTTTTGACATTCTACGGGGAGTGTGGTACACTGTTCGTGTCTATGAACTAAAACAATCTGAAATGTATTGAGGTGAAAAGATTGGATAAAGCTGAATATCAAAGCCGGCTGGAAGAGCTGAACAGTCTGGTAAAAAAAGAGGACTATGAGGGGGCACTTGCAGTTGTAGAAGCCGTTGACTGGCGGCGTGTCAAGAGTCTGCGCACGCTCGGCATGGTAGCGGATGTCTATGAGGCGAACAAACGATATCCGGAGGCGAAGAAGATTCTGCTGATGGCGTATGACCATTCCTCCATCGGAAAGGGCATTCTGTACCGCCTGGTAGAGGTCTCCGTAAAAATGAAAGACTTTGATGAGGCGATTGACTTTTACAACGAGTTTGAAGCAGTCGCACGTCACGATAATTCCCGGTATCTGCTGAAATACAAGATTTTAAGAGGACAGAAAGCGCCGCTTGAGGAGCAGATTTCCCTTCTGGAGGAATACAAAGAGCGGGAATTTACCGAGAGATGGGCATATGAACTGGCAAACCTTTACAGCAAAGCCGGAGAGACGCAGAAATGCATCGATGCCTGTGATGAGCTGATCCTGTGGTTCAGCGAGGGCAAATATGTGACAAAGGCAATGGATCTGAAAATGAAGTACGAGCCGCTGTCACCGTCCCAGCAGATCAAATACGAGCATCGTTTTGACTACAAAAAGAATGAAGAGCCATCCGAGGATCCGGAAGCACTTAAAGTGCGGTTAGCCGGAGAGAGCGGAGCCGGTGAAATGGCTGCGACGAAAGAGCCGGCAGAGACGCGGGAAGTAAAACCGGTAAACGGCGGTGTGATGAGCCAGTATGTGGCCGGTGAAGAAGAAAAAGAAGCCGGTTCGCCGTACGAAGCATATGAGAAAACACAGCAGGCCGAGGCAGATGCAGAGCAGGTGCAGGAGTACGAAGCACTGCAGCAGACAGAGGAGCCGATCGAGGAGATTCCGGAAGAGCAGGCGTATGCAGACAGCACGCCGACGTACCTTGGAAATACGATCGATCTTCACGCAGAGCTTGCAAAGAGCATCCGCGATGTCTTCTCCTTCCGCGGAAAGAAACAGGAAGAGACGGCAGTCGAGGAAGAGACAAGCGAAGAGCCGGTACAGTACGAAGTAAAAGATCTGGAGCCGGAGCAGCTTGATGTAAACGTAGAGGTATCCCCGGATGCCAACACGACAATCAAGACAAGACCGCAGCCAAAACCGAAGGAAAAAGCCGAGCCGGTAATGCCGAAAGCACCGAAGCCGGAGAAGAAATACGAAGAGCCGGACCTCGAAGCACTGTTCCAGGAGACCGCAGCAAACCTGTCGGAGGAAGTTGCGGAGGAAGAAGCAGAAGAGCCAGTGGAACCGGCAGCAGAAGCCGAAACCGCAGAGCAGCCGATGGATCCGGAGTCCGAGACAGAGGCACGGGAAACGGCAGAGGAGCCGCAGGCGGAAGCTGAGCCGGAAGAAGATGCAGAACCGGCAGATGAAGCGGAAACCGAAGAGATCACAGAACCGGCGGATGAGGCTGAAACCGAAGAAGCTACAGAGCCGATGGATGAAGCTGAGATCGAAGAGATTATAGAACCGGCAGCCGAGGCTGAAATCGAAGAAGCAGAAGTTACAGAACCAGCAGTGGAAGCTGAAACAGAAGCAGCCGAGAAGGCTCAGGCGGAAGCCGAAATTGAGGAAACCGTAGAACCGGCGGAGACACCGTCCATGGATGCAACGGTTGTCATCGCGGATCTGAAACCGGCAGAGGAGACACGGCCGACCATCGATTTTAGTGAGCTTCAGGCAGCGCTGAACGCAGAAGTGCAGGAAGCTGAAAAAGCATCGGAAATCGAACTGCCGGATGAGCCGGAAACTGCGGAAGCAGAACCTGCTGACGAGCCGGAAAGCGAAACAGAGCCGGAAACTCCGGCCGAGACTGAGCCAGCCGATCCGTTTGAGCCGGCAGGAACCCAGCCGATCGAGATTACCCCGGAGGAAATCGAAATCGAAGTTCCGACCGAGCCAAAGCGTGAGCGCGTATCCGATGCGACGATCAACATGAGCATCGAAAAAACAACGGATGCCACCGTTCAGCTGATCCGCGACAACATTCCGGAAGGAACTGTTGCGAAATCGATTGAAGAGGTGCTCCGCGAGGAGACGCCGGAGGAGGCAAGACTCCGCATCCTGAACGACACCCAGCCGGATAAGCTGAGTGACGAGCAGAAAGCGCTGTTTACTTACTTTGCGAAAGTTCCAGGCATGGATATCCAGATTCTGGATGCAATGCATGGTGTTTATCATTACGCAGGCGACCGTACTTCCCGTCATGGAAACATTGCCATTATGGGCGGATACGGTACTGGAAAAACGAAGCTGTCGGAGGATCTCGTCCGTGCAATCTGTGCTGACTTAAAACTTCCGGCAACGAAGATGGCCCGTCTGGATGCATCTGTTCTGAACAAAAAGGACTGTGCGCAGATTGTTTCAAAGCTGGCGGGAGGTTTCCTCCTGATCGAGCGTGCCGGTCTGATGTACCCGGAGACGATCGAGAAGCTGTCGCAGGCAATGGATTTCCGTACCGACAGTCTGGTTCTGATCATCGAGGATGAGAAGGTCAGCATGAGAGGTCTTCTGCGGAATTACCCTGATTTTGCGAAGAAGTTTGAGACGGTCATTTCGATTCCTGTTTTCACGAACGACGAGCTGGTTACGTTTGCCCGCACGTATGCGCGTGAGAATGGATACAAGATGGACGAGATGGGTGTGCTTGCTCTGTATACACAGATTGGCAACAATCAGAAGGAGGGCGAGCCGATGACGATTTCACAGGTCAAAGATATGGTGGATCGTGCCATCGCCCATGCAGAAAAGGGAACCCGTAAATTCGGAAGACGCATGTCCAGAAAGCATACCGATGCGGACGACCGCGTGATTCTTTACGAGAAAGACTTTGAGTTCTAAATACATGGAGAATTTATGGAGAAAGTAAAACCGTGGCTCGGGGAGCCGCAGAATACAATAGCCGTACTGCAGAAGTACGGCTTTGTATTTCAGAAAAAGTATGGTCAGAATTTTCTGATCGATCCACATGTGCTGGATAAGATTGTAGCCGCTGCAGGTATCGGACCGGACGATTTTGTTGTGGAAATCGGACCTGGTATCGGTACGCTGACGCAGTATCTTGCGTATGCTGCGCGGAGTGTGTGTGCGGTGGAAATTGACAAGAATCTGATCCCGATTCTGGAGGATACGCTGTCGGATTATGATAATGTTGAGGTTATCAACAATGATGTTTTGAAGGTGGATCTGGCGGCGCTGGCGAAGGAGAAGAACAACGGACGGCCGATCAAGGTTGTGGCGAATCTTCCGTATTATATTACGACGCCGATTATTATGGGATTATTTGAGAATCATGTGCCGGTGGATTCGATTACGGTTATGGTTCAGAAGGAGGTTGCGGACCGGATGCAGACGGGGCCGGGATCGAAGGATTACGGGGCGCTGTCGCTGGCGGTGCAGTATTATGCGGAGCCGTATATTGTGGCGAATGTGCCGCCGAACTGTTTTATGCCGCGGCCGAAGGTTGGAAGTGCGGTGATCCGGCTGACGCGTCATGAGGTGATGCCGGTGGAGACGAAGGATGAGAAGTTGATGTTCTCCATTATTCGGGCGTCGTTTAATCAGAGACGGAAGACGCTGGCGAACGGACTGAAAAATTCGGAGCTGCTGCATTTTTCGAAAGAGGAGATTGAGGCTGCAATCACAGCCTGCGGCTGGCCGCTTACGATTCGTGGGGAGGCATTGAATTTACAGGAGTTTGCGCGGTTGACGGATGAATTGTGTAAATAGAGGGGACGCCTCGCCGTCGCCCGTCCGCCCTTGCGTGATGCGCATGGCAGCGGTGGAAAAGCGGGGGAAAAACGTAGAAAAAATGGAGGTCTTTCGACAGACACCGGCATTATTCGCCAGGAAAGCCTGATGCTTTCCCAGCTCAGAATGCCTTGAAATCTGGTGTTGAGCACCAGATTTCAGTCTCTCGAAAGGCCTCCATTTTTTCTGGTTTTTCCTGCCCGCTTTTCCAATGCTGCCATGCCGCATCACGCAAGGACGGACGGGCGGCGGCGAGGCTGGTAGTGGGGGCGGGAGGGGAGGTCTGGATCCGCCCGGATGGGCGGATCGGCGTGAGATTGTTGTGAGGAAGATGGGAGAAAATGAGAAAAAGGCATGAAAAAAAGCACCGTTGGCGAAACAGTGCTTTCTTTCATTTTTATTTTTAAAGGAAGGAGAGCCGATTTTCTAATCGGCAATATGAAAAAGAAAATTGTGTAAATAATGTTGGCATTCATTATTTATGCTTTTAGTATACGGGTAAATTATGTTGAAAGCGTGTTCATGTTGTAAAAAAATCATGAACAAATTGTGACTATTCAGAGCCATGCGAAATTTCAGAACAAATTGCGAATCATGCTTGCATGAATGAGCACTTTTTTCTGAAATTTCATATGGCGAGAAGCCACATCAAGATGCAGCGCAGCGGAATCGAGATGGGGCTCTGAACAGGGACTTATTTCTGAGTTACAGGTCCAGCAGCTTAAAGGTGGAAATTCCGAGGAAGTTCCGGGAGCAGAGGCTGATTCCGCCCATGAGGACGGAGACATCCTGCAGGTGAGCCGGGAGGACGTGGAGGTACCAGCGGAGGCGGTTCTGGATTCCGGAGGTGATTTCGTCGATCAGACCTGGGATGTAGTTGGTGAAGGAGCTGTTGATGACGATGACGTCCGGGTTGAAGGTGTGGAGAACCGTGTTCAGGCTGATTCCGATGTAGTGGGTGAAATCCTGCATTACTTTGCGGGCGTTGGGGTTGCCTTCCTGGTAATACTGGATGAAGCGTTCGACGGAGACGTTTTCTAAGCCTTCGGCGGCGGCAAAATCGTTCAGGACGGCGGCTTCGGAGATGTACTGTTCGAGGCAGCCGTGGTTGCCGCAGGGGCAGGGCCGGCCATCGGGGAAGAGGATGGTGTGGCCGAATTCGCCGGCGTAGCCGTTCTGGCCGGTGTAGAGTTCGCCGTCAATGAGGATTCCCATGCCGACGCCTTCGTGGATGTTCAGGAAGATCATATTTTTAAAGTGCTCTGCGCAGGCGGCTTCGCCGATGACGGAGAGGTTGGCTTCATTTTCTACGATGACAGGGACCTGAAATTCTTCTTCGAGGTAGTTTTTCAGGTTGGAGTGTTTTAGATCGTAGTAGGGTGTGAATAAAACGAGGTCGTCGCAGACGACGCCGTAGATTCCGATGGAGATTCCGACGAGGCCGCACGGGGTCTTGGGGAGGTCGGATTTGGTTTTGTGGAGGAGGGAAATCAGGTATTCCTCCAGGGAGAGGGATGGATCAATCGGGTATTCTTTTACAGTACATGATTTTCCCTTCAGATCTCCGGTGAGAATGGTGATCTTTTTTACGCCGAGATCGACGGCGATGATGGAACCGCAGCGATTATTAAAAGTAAGCAGAATCGGTTTTCGACCCATGGAAGTTTTTTCGGCGCTGCCGAGTTCTATGACGAGCTGGCGGTCGAGCAGTTCCTGGACGATGGTGGATACGGTTGCTTTTGTCAGATGCAGCATTTTCGCCAGATCTGCGCGGGAAAGCGGCGGATGGTTGGCGATTGCCTCGAGAACCAGGGCGCGGTTCATGTCTCGTATATATTCCTGATTTCCGGTACTCATAAAAAATCCTCCATTCTGCCGCATTGGCTGTACATCAATCTTAACATAAATGAGAGAGAAATGACAGGGAAAATCGGGGATGGGCAATACGAATAGAAAAATTAACGGAGAAAAACGATTTCTAGACAGAGTAGAGAGTAAGGGACAGAATTAGAAATAAAATATGTGATAAATACACAAAGAAAGTATAAAATAATTCTAAAAAATGTACAGATTCACAGAAGATTCACTGCACGTTCATAATCTGTTCATAATTAATTGGTATAGTTATCTCAGTTCCAAAGGAACAGCGTGTATGCAATCACTACACAATTAAGATTTTTTCATAATAATAGCCCAGGCGCCGAGAGGTTCCTGGGCACTCCTCGTTTTTGAGGAATTTTTGATCTTGGGACAGACGGAAATCTGTGTAGACAGGGTAGTGATCTTTTTCTTGACTTTTGCGAGAAGCAGCCTTATAGTATAAATATAATAACAATTACTGTTATCGAAAGATACGAAAGGAAAAAAACTATGTCAACACTCAAGTATAGCAGACAAAGAGAAAGCATCAAAGTCTGCCTTCAGGGGCGAAAGGATCACCCGACCGCAGATATGCTCTATACCGATGTACGGAAAGAATTTCCCAATATCAGTCTTGGCACAGTATACCGGAACCTGTCTCTTCTTTCTGAATTAGGAGAGATCAAGCGTCTTACAACAGGAGATGGCCCGGACCGGTTCGATGGAGATACTTCCACGCATCACCATTTCATTTGCAGAAAATGTCACTGCGTGACAGACCTTACAATGCGTGACATCAGCGAAATCAAGAACGTAGCAGCGGAAAATTTCAGAGGTACGATCGAAGATTACTCTGTGAATTTTTACGGCATCTGCGAGAACTGCAAAAATCACCCGGGGAACGTATAGCATCCCCAGGAAGAAAGAAAAAATTAAAAATAGGCATTGACAAAAAGGGAAGCTTATGTTAAAGTAATATCAGTAACAGTTACTAATATCAAAAATAAAAAACTGTTATAAACCACAAAATTGGAAATGATAAAATTAAATACACAACAAAAAGAAAGGAAAGAAAGACTATGAAAAAATTTGTATGCAGCGTATGTGGATATGTTTATGAAGGAGCAGAAGCACCGGAAGTCTGTCCGATCTGTAAAGCACCGAAAGAGAAATTTATCGAGCAGGGCGAGGATCTGACCTGGGCAGCAGAGCATGTAGTTGGCGTAGCATCCGATGTTCCGGAAGATATCAAAAAAGACCTGAGAGCCAATTTCGAGGGCGAGTGCTCTGAGGTTGGTATGTACCTGGCAATGTCCAGAGTAGCATTCCGCGAGGGATATCCGGAAGTAGGTCTGTACTATGAAAAAGCAGCTTACGAAGAAGCAGAGCACGCAGCAAAATTCGCAGAGCTTCTCGGCGAAGTCGTAACCGACAGCACCAAGAAAAATCTGCAGATGCGTGTAGAGGCAGAGAACGGAGCAACCGCTGGCAAAACAGATCTTGCAAAACGTGCCAAAGCCCTGAATCTCGATGCAATCCATGACACCGTGCATGAGATGGCAAGAGACGAAGCTAGACACGGAAAAGCATTTGCCGGACTGCTGGCCAGATATTTTGGTAAATAATCAGGAAACCTTTTTGGGGGGCGGAATAAAATCTGCCCTCCTTTTTCCGTTGTTTACAATTTTTACTTGGGATTGCGAACTTGTTTCGAATTACCTGTTGTTTACAAATGAACATAGAAAGAAAAAGCGAGGTTTTCACCATGGAAAAACAGACAGGCTGTGTCCACATCTACTGTGGGGATGGAAAAGGAAAGACGACTTGTGGTATGGGACTCTGCACGCGTGCGGCAGGGTATGGATACCGTGTTTTGATTTATCAGTTTATGAAAGATAACAGCACGAGCGAGCGGAAGGTGCTCTTACTGTCGCCGAATGTGACGTTTGTGCCGGGGCAGGACAAGATAAAGTTTTCGTTTCTGATGACACCGGAGGAGAAGGCAGAGCAGAAACGGTATTATGAAGAGCAGTTTCAGAAAGTGACAGAAAAAGCAGTTCGGGAAGAATACGATGTACTGTTTCTGGACGAGCTGGTTTATACGATTGGAAGCAAACTGTTTGATGAGCAGCTCCTTCTGGATTTTCTGGATCACAAGCCGGAGAAGCTGGAAGTGATTCTGACAGGGCAGGGACCATCGGAGGCGCTGATTGAGCGGGCGGACTATGTTTCGGAGCTGAAAAAAATCAAGCATCCGTTTGACAAGGGTCTTGCGGCAAGAGATGGAATCGAGCGGTAACGCTGAAAAAACAAGAAAAAAGATACTGTTTTGCGGGGAAGATGATTCCATGCAGAACAGTATCTTTTTTCTTGTTTTGCGGGCAATGAACCAAAATCTGTGATGGAACAAGTTTCTGGTGATTGCCGCGATAACCTGAGAAGTATCTGGAAGCCGCTGTAAGACAGAAAATAACGTTATTATTTCGCACCGCGATCCGCAATCATCTTCGTGGATTTCTTCACGCAGTACAGACATGTCGGTGCGATATAGCAGCAGGCGGCGAGCCATGCAGCCTGGTCCGCAAAGCAGATTGCGGTGAAGCCAAACGCACCGACAAATCCCAGGCAGACAATCGTTCGTGCCAGCATCTCCATTACGCCGGAGAAAACGGCTCTTCCCGAGTAGCCAAGTCCCTGCGTTACCATACGGCAGACATTCAAAATACCAAGCATCCAGTAGAAAAATCCGAGGCAGCGCAGATATTTTGCCGAAGCGTTGATTGCTTCAAAAGCAGAGCTGACAATAAAGAGCTTTGTCAGCGGCCGTCCGAACAGAATCATGATGACACCTGCAAACGCACCATAGCCGACACCGACAAGCACACCCTGGCGGAGTCCCTGACGGATTCGCTTTGCCTGGCCGGCTCCGAGATTCTGACTGCAGAAGACGGAAGCCGCGGTGCTGATCGCATCAAACGGGCACATCATAAACTGTTTGATTTTCATAGCAGCTGTGAACGCCGAAACATAAACACTGCCAAGTCCATTATTCGCTGACTGCATTACCATACTGCCGATCGCTGTGATCGAAAACTGCAGTCCCGTCGGAATGCCCATTGCGAGGAGTTCCTGCGCGGCATCCTTTCGCAGAGTGCGGTTTTCTTTTGTCGGAAGCAGGAGCTTTACCCTACGGGAAATAAAAAACAGACATAAGAGTCCGCTGATCGCCTGGGCGGAAATCGTCGCAATCGCCGCTCCTGCGCATCCCAGATGCAGAATGATAATACAGAACAGATCGAGGAAAATATTCAGGATTGCCGAAAATGCCAGAAACAGAAACGGCGTGCGGCTGTCCCCGACGGCACGCAGGATGCTGGAAAGATAATTGTACAGAATCGAAAACGGAATCCCGAGGAAAATCACAAGCTGATATGCGTAGGCATCCGCGAAGATATCGGACGGAACCGACAGCAGGTGCAGAATTGGTGCACAGAGTAAACTGCAGAGTGTGGTCAGAATGGCCGCAATCAGGACAGCAAGTGCAGCACCATTAAAAATATAATCGCGCATTTTATCAAGCTTTCCGGCGCCGAAATACTTGGCAACCGGGACACTGAATCCCGTGCAGCTTCCCATACAGAAGCCGAGCACCAGAAACTGTACACTGCTGCTTGCACCGACGCTGGCGAGTGCCTCCGGGCCAAGTGCCTGGCCGACAATCGCCGCATCAATGATGTTATACGTCTGCTGCAGCAGATTTCCGATGAGAAGCGGAAAGGCAAACGAGAGCATCAGCTTTACCGGATTTCCCTTTACCATAGATGTTGCCATAAAAAACGCCTCCCCTGCTTAATATGCACGTGAATTATAAACGAGTGCCGTCTTATTCAGGTTCTGGATCATGAAATAGTCGGCAACGAGCTGGCCGATTCCGCCGGTCAGGTAGCCAAGCAGCGTCCACAGAAGAATGGCGGAACCGTTTTCCTCAATCATCACACCGTAGCGGTCGTAGGATTCGCGGTACATGCGGTTCGCCTGCTTGTAACGCCAGTAAACGCCGTAAATTCCACAGGTAACCCAGGACAGAAGCAGCACAATAATGTAGTTCGGGCTGTCTTCGCCGTCACCGTAAAAGATGGTGTTCAGGTCTTCCACATAAACATACCAGAAGTAGATCGAGTAGAGTCCGCACGTCAGAAATGTGAGCAGAAGATAGAACCAGAAACTGCGGTTGTCTTTTACATTCATTTGTAAATACCCCCTTTAATTAAGATAGAACCATTGTAGCACGCGCCCGAGAGAAGGGTCAATAGAAAGGAGCGGGTCGTGGTAATAAATGCGCCAGGCATAAACGGCGAGAAGCAGCACGACAAGCACCGTAATGATCCCCTTTTTAAAACGCCGAAGTCCCGCCGTCTGTTCCGGCCCGAAGAAGAGCCATATCCCTGCGGGCAGTACGGCATAGACGAGCGGATGCATCCGAAATGCCGCCCGAAAATGACCCGAGAGCAGAAGCAGTACCGCGCGGCTCATTCCGCAGCCCGGGCAGGAAATGCCGGTGGAAAACCGGATCGGACAGCCGATGCCTGTGAGGGTGATGAAGGCGACGTAAACGCCGAGGAGCAGGCAGAAGAAAAAGAAATCGCGGCAGCGTTTCTTCAGAAAAGAAAGATACGCGCTGCCGCGGCCGGGATCACGTTTCATGGAGTTTGGTGACGGCGTATTCATATAAAGCCTCCTTGCGCTCGCTGTCGGTCGTGAGAAAATGCGAGTACAGAACGTCGATCATAACGAGAATCGGGAACTGCGGAGAGATTGCGCCGCCGTTTTTCAGATGCTCTTTGACCGCAAGCAGCAGGACTTCATCGCAGAAGGCATCGTAATCGCTGGAGCTGCGGGAAGTAAAGAGAATGGTAGAGGCTCCCTTTTCCTTTGCGGCTCCGAGCGCACGCAGCACCTCCGGTGTCTGTCCACTGACGGTAATGCCGATTGCAGCGCAGCTCTCATTGAGCAGAACGGCATTCATTTTCATGATGTGAATGTCGGTAATTGCTTCAATATCCACGCCTGCAAGCATAAAACGCAGCTTCATTTCCTGGGCGGAAAGTCCGGAGCTTCCAAGACCGTAGACATACACCCGACGCTTCGAAGTGAGAATATGGCAGATGCGGTCAATCTGCGCGCGGTCGGCGAGCGAGTAGCTTTTATTCAGCAGTTCCTGATACGTATTCAGCACCTGTTTGATGTGATCGTCCGTGCCAGGCAGTGCGGCGTTTAGACCTTCCTGGTAACGGTAGACAAATTCGCGGTAGCCCGTGTAGCCGCATTTTTTCGCAAAGCGGGAGAGCGAAGCCTCCGAAACATAGAGCAGTTCCGAAACGTGGCGCGCGGACAGATCCGACTCGTCGGTATTATGAATAAAAAAATCTGCTACCGTCCGTTCCAGGGGAGTGAACGAGGGATAGACAGACTCAATGACAGGAATAATCGATTTTTCAAAGTGTTCCATGGAACGTAAGTCCTCCTGGTATCTGTAAATATCTGAAAAAAATTCAGATCAGTTCTTGCTTTATTGTATCACAGGCAGAGTGGTGAATCAACTTTCAATTGTGTGTGAATTGCACGGGAAAGCGGGCGGAAAAATGGAAAGAACTTTAATGACGTGAAAGTAATTTCTAAAATATAAAAATAGTTGAAAATAAAATCAACATAAATTATAATCAGAACAGATCAAAGAAAGAAGGCAAGACAATGATTATCAAAAACGGACGTGTATTTCAGGAAGACGGAACGTTTGCGGAAAAAGATCTTTATATAGAAGGAAAACGTTTCGTTTCCACAAAAGAAGAAGTGATCGATCAGGAAGTGATCGATGCGAAAGGCATGATGGTTCTGCCGGGACTGGTTGACGTACACAGCCACGGCGCTGCCGGACATGATTTTTCAGACGGAGACGTGGAAGGTTTAAAAGAGATCCTGCGCTACGAGAAAGCGCACGGCATCACCTCTTACTGCCCGACATCCATGACACTGCCAAAAGACGATCTGCTGAAAATCTTCGGAACCATCGAAGCAATCAAAGATGAGCCGGAAGCAGAAGTGATCGCCGGCGTCAACATGGAAGGACCGTTCATCGATCCGATCAAAAAAGGCGCACAGGCAGAGGAGAACATTGTGGCTCCGAACGCTGAGTTCTTCCGCGCATGCAATGCGGCGAGCGGCGGAAAAATCCGTCTCGTGACACTGGCCCCGAACATGCCAGGTTCTCTGGAATTTATCAAAGAAGTTTCCGATGAAGTCATGGTTTCCATCGGCCATACAACAGCAGATTATGACACCGCGCTGGCTGCCATGAAAGCAGGAGCACACCATGTCACCCATCTGTACAACGCCATGCCGCCGTTCGCACACCGTAACCCTGGTGTCATCGGCGCCGCATTCGACGATCCGGAGTGCCGCATGGAGCTGATCTGTGACGGCTATCACATTCACGGTGCGGTTGTCCGCGCGACCTTCTCCATGATGGGAAGTGAGCGCATGGTTCTCATCAGCGATTCCATGATGGCAACGGGAATGCCGAACGGAACGTATTCCCTCGGGGGACAGGCTGTCTGGATGAAAGACGGAAAAGCAACCCTGACCGACGGTGAGACCATCGCGGGCTCTGCAACGAACCTGTATGACTGCATGAGAAAAGCAGTTTCGTTTGATATTCCGCTGGCAGATGCCATTTTTGCGGCAACAAGAAATCCGGCACAGAGCATCGGTATCTACGATGAAGTAGGATCCATTGCACCGGGCAAAAAAGCGCATGTACTTCTGGTGGACGACGAACTGAACCTGAAACAGGTTATTATGTAATTTATTATATAGAAGAAATTTGGAGGAAAAACAAATGGTATTAATTGAAGCAAAAGATTACAATGATATGAGCAGAAAAGCAGCAAACATCATCTCCGCGCAGGTGATCATGAAACCACACGCAGTGCTCGGCCTTGCAACCGGATCTACCCCGGTCGGCGCTTACAAACAGCTCGTTGAGTGGTACAACAAAGGCGACCTTGATTTCGCAAATGTCACCAGCGTAAACCTGGACGAGTACAAAGGACTCTCTCCGGAGAATGATCAGAGCTATCGTTACTTCATGAACACCAACCTGTTCAATCATGTCAACATCAACAAAGAGCGCACCTTCGTTCCGAACGGACTGGAGCCGGACAGCGAAAAAGCATGTGCAGCATACAACGAAATCATCCGCAGCGTCGGCGGCATTGACCTGCAGCTTCTTGGACTTGGAAACAACGGCCACATCGGATTCAACGAGCCGGGCGCAGCATTCGAGAAAGAGACACACTGCGTTGACCTGACCGAGAGCACCATTCAGGCAAATAAACGTTTCTTTGAAAAAGTAGAGGATGTTCCGACCCAGGCATACACCATGGGAATCAAGAACATCATGCAGGCGAGAAAAGTTCTGCTGATCGTCAGCGGCGAAGGAAAAGCAGAGATCCTCGACAAAGTTCTGTACGGACCGGTTACTCCGCAGGTTCCGGCTTCCATCCTGCAGCTTCACAACGATCTGACAGTTGTAGCAGATGAAGCAGCAATGTCTGTGATCAAAGCAAACCACAGATAATTGTTACGATGAATGAAAGGTCCGCCGAATGGGGAGAATATGAAAAAATCCCCGTACGGCGGGCTTTTTTGCGGTTTACAAATTGATGTAAATGTGTTAGCATAAAACCAGTGCATAAAAACAAAACACAGTGACGAAGAGAGTACATCTGCATGTGCGAATTTACAGAGAACACCCCCGAAAACTATTCCGGTTTTGCAGGCTGAGAGGGGAGAAGGAGCGGCAGATCGAACATGGCTTCCGAGAGGCGCACCGAACCGTGAGAACAACAATCTGAAACGGTAAGGCTGCGACAGGTTCCGCCTGTTACAGCGGAGAGGTATAGCACATGTACCTGCAGAGGTTTCTGCCGTGAGGCAGGGACGAAAAGAAGTGGTATCACGGGTAAACAAACCTGTCTTCTTCCGACTACAAGAGAGCGGAATAAGGCAGTTTTTTTATTTGAAAGGAGAAATGAAAGCAATGGAAAAAATCAGACCAAAATATTATATCACCACGGCGATTGCCTACACATCCGGCAAGCCGCACATCGGAAACACCTACGAGATCGTACTCGCGGACAGCATCGCCCGCTTCAAACGTCAGCAGGGCTACGATGTATTCTTCCAGACCGGAACCGATGAGCATGGCCAGAAGATCGAGCTGAAAGCAGAAGAGGCAGGTATCACGCCAAAAGAATTCGTAGACAACGTATCCACCGAGATCAAGAGAATCTGGGATCTGATGAATACGTCCTACGACAAATTCATCCGTACCACCGACGCCGATCACGAGGCACAGGTACAGAAAATCTTCAAAAAACTGTACGATCAGGGAGATATCTACAAAGGATATTACGAAGGTCTTTACTGTACACCGTGTGAATCCTTCTTCACCGAGTCCCAGCTCGTAGACGGAAAATGCCCGGACTGCGGACGCCCGGTTACGCCGGCAAAAGAAGAAGCATATTTCTTCAAGATGAGCAAATATGCACCGAGACTGATCGATTATATCAACACTCATCCGGAATTCATCCAGCCGGTTTCCAGAAAGAACGAGATGATGAACAACTTCCTTCTTCCGGGACTGCAGGATCTCTGTGTATCCAGAACCTCCTTCACCTGGGGAATCCCGGTATCCTTCGACCCGAAGCACGTTACCTATGTATGGCTGGATGCACTGACCAACTACATCACTGGAATCGGTTATGACTGTGACGGAAACAGTTCCGAGCAGTTCAACAAGCTGTGGCCGGCAGACCTGCATCTGATCGGAAAAGACATCATCCGTTTCCATACCATTTACTGGCCGATCTTCCTGATGGCACTCGATCTGCCGCTTCCGAAACAGGTATTTGGTCATCCGTGGCTGCTGCAGGGCGACGGCAAGATGAGTAAATCCAAAGGAAACGTGATCTACGCAGACGATCTGGTAGACCTGTTCGGCGTAGACGCTGTCCGCTACTTCGTTCTGCACGAGATGCCGTTTGAGAACGACGGTGTCATTACCTGGGAGCTGCTGGTTGAGCGTATGAATTCTGACCTTGCCAATACTCTTGGAAACTTGGTAAACCGTACCATCTCCATGAGCAACAAATACTTCGGCGGCGTTGTGACAAAGACCGGCGCAGCAGAAGAGGTGGATGATGATCTGAAAGCAGTCGTTACCGCAACAAAAGCAAAAGTTGCTGCAAAGATGGAAGAGCTGCGTGTGGCAGATGCGATGACCGAAATCTTTGGTCTGTTCAAACGCTGCAACAAATACATTGACGAGACGATGCCGTGGGCACTGGCAAAAGACGAGGCAAAGAAAGATCGTCTGGAAGAGGTTCTGTACAACCTGGTAGAGAGCATCACCATCGGCGCATGCCTGCTCGAGTCTTTCATGCCGGAGACCACCGAGAAGATCCTGGCTCAGTTGAATGCAGAGAAACGCAGCTACGAAGAGCTGGATCAGTTCGGACTGTATACATCGGGCAATCAGGTAACCGATCAGCCGCAGATCCTGTTCCAGAGACTCGACGTCAAAGAAGTGATGGAAAAAGTAGAAGTGATCCAGGCAAAACAGAAAGCTGCTATGGCTGCCGCAAAAGAAGAAGAGGAAAAAGCCGAAGAAGCTGTTGTAGATGTAGAGCCAAAAGAAGAGATTACGTTCGAAGACTTTGGAAAAATGCAGTTCCAGGTAGGTGAGATCATCTCCTGCGAACCGGTGAAGAAATCGAAAAAACTCCTCTGCTTCCAGGTCAAAGTCGGAAGCCAGACAAGACAGATCGTCTCCGGAATCAAAGCATATTACAAACCGGAAGATACCATCGGAATGAAGGTTATGGTCCTGACCAACCTGAAACCGGCCAAACTGGCAGGCATGATGTCTGAAGGAATGCTCCTCTGCGCAGAAGACGCCGAAGGCAACGTATGCCTCATGACCCCGGAAAAAGCAATGCCGGCAGGGGCGGAGATCTGCTGATGGATTAAAAGAAAAATAGAGTAAATAGAGAAATCCCTTTCCATGCGTGATGTGTGGGGAGGGATTTTTTGCGTTTTAAAAAGTTAAGGAAAACGTCATATAAAGATTCTGAATCTTATGATAATATAATGATAAAGAGAGAATATTTGAACGGGTTTATCGAATATGACAACAGGAAGGAGGAGCGTTGTATGAGAAAAATGCGGACGTTATTTCTGGTTTTACGTTGTTGCGGACTGTCATTGTATGCGGGGGTATCTTATGTGAAGGCAGAGGAAAAGGTTCCTTCTGATTACGATGCTTATTTGCAGGAAACAGGGATGCCAGAGAATGAGATACAAAAGCTGGATGAGCATGTGAAGCAGTTTATCGTCGATGATTTAAAAAATGGGGATGGAAAATTTGAGTATATGAAAATCGATGTAGGAAAACAGGCGATGAATGGAAGAGAGGAAGATTTCGAATGGATTGAGTTCTATGCATCAGCCTTTCAAATTGGTTCGACGATTTATATTTATCCGACCTATGAATTTGCAGAGAACAAAAAACCCTGTGGAAACGACAGCTTTTCGTTTTTGTTGGGAGAGGCGATAAGACCGTATGAATTTGGCGGAACCTTATGGTATAAGGACAGAACAATGAGCGACTGGGAAGTCAGTGGGAATCTTATTGCAAACAATCAACAGCTAAATGGCGCCAGCTATTCCGGGAGCCAGCTGGGAACACCGAGATCTGCGATGAAATTCATGGGAACCACATACTGCCATGCGTCGGTGGGGACGGGGGATGATAACAGAATTTTGATGGGGTATTCGTATCAGCCGAAGGAAGTAAGAGTTGAGTTATTCGGATGGAGGCTTTCGAGAAAACAAATAATTTTTGTGCTGGCGGGAGGAGTTGTTGTAGGAAGCGTATGGTGGAGAAAAAATAAGGGTAAGACGCAAAAATAGCCACCCCTGTCTGCAAACTAGGCGACCATTTTTGACATAATTAGTAAACAGGCTGACCGTCTGTCGGCAGAGCTCTTTTTCGACATCATAGCATCACGCTTTTGTAAAAATGTCAAAAGTTCTTTCAAACGTATTTTCTGAATCCGAATTTTTCTATTTGTTGTTTTTATACGCCTTTAGGAGTATAATTTGAAGCAGAGGTGGTAAAATGAAAAAAACAGTTTATCATGGTTCGGATCATATTATTGAACGGCCGAAATATGGTTATGGAAAAATTTATAATGATTATGGTGTTGGATTTTACTGTACAGAAAACCAAAATATGGCCAAAGAATGGGGTGTCAGTGCGGATAAAAATGGTTACGCAAATAGATATGAGATTGAATGTGATGGATTGAAAGTTCTCAATTTGAATATGCGCGACTATACAATGCTCCATTGGCTTACGATTTTGTTGGAAAATCGAGAATTTGATGCATCCACACCGTTGGCGGCAGAAGCAAAAGAATATTTGCTACAAAATTTTCATCTTGATTATGAAAAGGCAGATATTATCATTGGATATCGTGCTGACGACAGCTATTTTTCTTTTGCAGCGGATTTTATTAATGGTGCAATTTCTTACCGTCAGTTGAGTAATGCAATGCGTCTGGGAAAACTGGGCCAGCAGTTTGTTTTAAAAAGCAGAAGAGCATTTGAACGTTTGGAATTTACAGGGTATGAGATTGCAAGTGTGCAGGAATGGTATAAGAGGAAAGCATCCCGTGATCATATGGCGCGTCGGCAATATTTTGATCTGGAACGAAACCGCCGTCAGCGGGGTGATTTATATATCACCACAATTTTAGATGAGGAGATGAAACCAGATGATCCACGCTTACGATAAATTATATCTTTCTGTTGCACAAAAAAATCTTGCCTGCATGCTGGATTATATGGTCAATGATTTAAAACGGCCGTTGGAAACTGTATGGCAGTGGTTTTGTATGAGTAATACAGCGTCACGGTTTGAACGAGGTGACTGTTCTGTGGTAGCGGGAATGTCGGGAGTTGAAATTGCATATGAAGTATTACAGGAAGCAGGGGAACCAAAGCCGGAACAAGCCCCCTCTTATTCTTACGATCGCAGCCCTGAATATTGGACAGGCTGGGCGTTGGCCTATTATCAGTGGAGTACCAGTTTGTCTTTTGCGGAAATAAACCAGGCTATTCCTGTAACTGAAGTGCGAATGCTCTACACGCCATATCATGAAATGGATGTTCGTCAGTTTGTAGATAAAATGAATGAATTATATCGTGAAGCAAAACCGGAGACAAACTTGAAAGAATTGCGTACTTTTGCAAATCTAAGTCAGAGTGAACTGGCACAGCAGGCAGGTGTTTCGGTTCGGACCATTCAGCAGTATGAACAGCGAAGAAAGGATATTAACAAGGCGCAGACAGAGACCTTGTTGAAGATTGCGCGGGCATTAGTATGTACGGTAGAAGATCTGGTGGAGAAAGTTCCAACTTGATAAAATGAATAAAAAGTTTTTTGTTCAAAGTTTCAGAAAACGTCATAAACTATTTCAGGCGTTTACGCTATCATGAAAATATAAAAATGGTATCATGGAACATTCATACGAGACGGGGGTGAACAAAAAAATGGTCTTTTTTCGAATGCTGCATTCCGATTTCAGCAGAATGATAAAATCGTGGAAATTTTATCTCGCAATTGCCTTTATTGCCGTACTTACCTTCCTGAGCATTTACCCTGAAGCAGCAGGATCAGGAGAAAACTGCTCGGTTTATTATCTGGTGAATGCGCGCGGCGGTGTAAGTGCGTTTCTGGTGACGAATACAATTCTTGTCGTATTGCCGTTCGCGCTCAGTTACTGGGAGGATGTGCAGAAAAATTATATCAACTGTATTTTACCGCGGGTACATAGCAGCGTTTATAGTTTTTCCCATGTGTTAATGACGGCTTTCGGCGGCTTTCTGGCTGTGTTTTTGGGATATTCGCTCTGCTTTGGGCTGATGGCGCTGCGGCTTCCGCTCATAACATCCGATGAGGTCAAAGCATTGACAGAAACGATGTCGTTGATGGGATATGACAGCCTGCTGCTGCATGCACCGATGCTTTACTTTGCTATGGGTAAAGAATGGGAGGGTTCCATACTAAAGATAAATTATAATGCATGGAATTGCCTTGATTTAGGGCAATTCCATATTTTATTTTAAAAGAAAAATATGAAAATAAATTCAAAGCATATTATACGTATGAAAAAGGGAAAAATTACACTTTTTTACTTATAAAAATAGAAAACGTGGATTTGTATAAAAATCAAATTAAAATATGGTGATAATTTCTCTTGCTGTAAATACAATTTTAAAATCATAATAAAAGTCACAAAAAATAACATAGAAAAAGGAATCAGTAAAGGGAAACAGATGCAAGGAATTGGTCAATTACTATGGAAATTACGAGAGAAAGAAGGAATACGACAAAAACAATTATGCCTGGGTATTTCTTCTGTGTCAAAATATGCAAGAATGGAAGCAGATCAGCAGGAAATTGATTTTTTTCTGATTGATCGAATTATGGGACGGTTGGGAAAATCGGTGGAGAGGCTCACTTATATATTGCCAAGGGACATTTACAATATCTATGAATTGCGTCAGGAGATACAACAGAAAATTTGTCAAAAAAAATGGGAAGAAGCAAAACAATGTCTGCTTGAATATGAGAAGAATAAAAGAGCAAAGGAGCCGCTGCATCAGCAGTTCATTGAGCAGGAATATGCGCAGATTGCATGGCTTCGTGGTAAATCAGTAGAGACAGTATGTGAACATTTGGAAAAGGCAATTGTACAGACAATGCCAGAAGCGGAAATACAGAGAAAGACAGGGATTTTAAGTGCAGAGGAATACAAACTTCTGCTATTTCGATGGGAAGTCTGTTTTGGTACAGATCGTGAACGAGGAGAGAAAGAACTTCAGGAGTTAGTAGAGGAGATCTTTCAGAAAAACTTTGAGAGGACAGAACGAGTAAAAGTAATTCCATATGCTGCATTGTTAATAGAAAAAACAGCCCGAGATGGAAAAGCGGATACTTATTTAAAATTGATAACAGAAACGGCGTTAGAAAACTTGAGAGAAGAAGGGAAACTGCTTTATATGCCGGAAATTCTGGAGCAGTATGCGCAGATTCTGGAAAAAGAAAATAGTAACGCAGAATTTATTGGGTTGCTGCGACAGGAACGTGCAAGCCTTCTGGAATTGGAAAGTGATTATAAAGTTTCTTTTAAAAATTACCGTCTGTTTGACCATGTGGTTCGGAATTTCGAGATTGATGCAGAATTGATACGTCGAACAAGAAATGCGGCAAAACTTACACAGGAAGGACTGAGTGAAGACATTTGTGCGCAGGAAACATTGGCAAGAATCGAAAACGGAAATCAGAAACCACGAAGCGGAAATCTACGTCAGATGATGGAGAAGATGGGAAGGAGTGGGGATAGAATTGAGACGGGGATTCAAGTGGAAGAGTATGAGACGCTGGAGTTGAAGATTGAATTTTCGAAGTTTATTCATCGAAAAGAGTATGGAAATGCAGAAAAGGTACTTTCAAAAATTGAAGAAAAATTAGACTGTAATATGATGAAAAATTACCAATATATTGAAACAGAAAGGGTAAAAGTAAAATATAAGGAAAATGCAGAATATACGGAACAATTTATAAAACAATTAAAAGAATTACTTGCTATGTCACTTAAAGTTGAAGAAGGACAAAAAATAGAATATGTTTTAAATACAGAGGAAGTTAGTATTTTGACAGAAATGGCATTGATTTATTGGGGTGAACAGAATTATAAAGTAGCATTGGAAATATATCAATTTTTAGTGGGACAATATGAAAAAAGTTTTATTAAACCTGTATTTCACATCTTAGATTGGGGTATGAGTATGGGAAATTATGGGATGGCGTTGGAAGAATTGGGATATTTTGAAAAAGCAATAGGTGTCTGTCGAAAAAGAATTCAACAGACATTATTTGCCGGAAAAGGAGGATCATTGCACACTTCATTAATGGTTGAGGCTTGTATTTTAGAAGCACAAAAAGATGTAAAGTGCAAGAAATATTTTAAACAGGATTTAGATCTTTTAAGATTATATAAGATGCAAACAAATTATAAGTTAATGGAAAGTTATGTCAAGACAAATAAAATATTTGATTAACTTTGACCACCATCAGGATTTGTAGGAAGAGATGTTGTTGTAAATGGTGGGGTAGGTGAAGAAGGATTTGGAAGCGAAATTGTAATCCAAAGTAAAAGCAGAAACAAATGCAGAATTAAAAAACAGAGTGTATGAAGAGGTTTTAAACAATCACATCACGAATGAAAGTGACGTAATTAAGGTTGCAATTGAACAATATCAGGAAAAACAGATGAAGACCCGCGCCATTGATGCAAAGCCGGATGATTATTTGTCAATCACACAGGTAGTGGATGAAAATGGCAGCGAGCAGGATATTATTTCAACGGGTTTGTTGATTGTAGACGAGCATCAGCAAAGAGTAGCAATCACTGATATTGTAAGCAATACGGGGCAGCTTAGCCAGTACAGCATTTATGCAACCATGAAAGTATCCGTGACAAATGACCGTCAGGCATTAAAGGTACGAATTAATTGGTTTGAAACAACACTGAACTACGGAACCTCTATGAAAGCAAGTAGTTTAATGCAGACATCCAAATATTCACCAGAGGTGGGATTCCAGTATGATGATATTACAAAAACAATTTCAAATCCTGCTGGAGGAACCCCATATCACTATACTCCAAATAATACGCAGATGATTACATATTCGACTTTAGAGTGTGGACGGTCCTGTCGTTCGTATATTAAAGCTGGAACCTCAAGTTTGAATATTGCTTATTGTGTTATATCTTCAGCCCCGGGAGGCCGCTGGGAGAGAGCTTAAGCAAAACTCGATTATCAGAACAAGCGAACTAATTGAAAATAGACGCTCCCCTTGCGTTATAGATACTAGGGGAGCGTTTTTGAAAACTGCGCGTCGCATTCTCGTTACTTCAGCCTGCAAATAAAAAGT
>NZ_QTUL01000016.1:0-69808 GCF_003435675.1 Blautia sp. AM23-13AC
TCCTAAGCGAGGGGTCGGAGGTTCAAATCCTCTTGGCGACGGGCTTCAAAGCGTTCGAAAATGTTAGCTGGATTAGCTGACAACGAACGCTTTTGTTATTTTCTAATCACGTTCGTGACACAAAATTCCATTCAATTCTATTAGCTACAGCTAATGGTCAAACAGCAATGTCTGTTTGGAACTTTACTATCTATAAAAGTTCCAGGCAGGCATTTTTTATTTCCTGAATCCTGGAGGAAAGGAGTCAAGATGACTGAACCAAACAAGTGAAACGTCTGTTATTGAGAGGGTATGGGGAGATCCCCATCAAGATAAAACCCATAGGTTGACGGGAGGCAAAATGGCAATACCGTTAAACATGGGTGGATCTTGCTCTTATTTGTATCCCTCTATATAACGAAACGCTCAGAGGCTGTTTTACAGTGAGGGAAAAGAAAAAATATCAAAAAATTGATAATTAATGGTGAACTTGTGATAGAATGGAAAAAAGAGAAAAGCATAAAGGATGTAGTTGTGGAGAATATTTGTTATGATTAGAAAGTTGCTGAACGGAGATATCGATAGAGTCGCTGACATATGGTTAAAGACAAATCTGAAAGCACATTATTTTATTTCCAATCAATACTGGAAAAGTAATTATGAATTAGTAAAAGAAATGCTGTCACAATCCGAAGTCTATGTGTTTGAAGCAGATAAAATGATACAAGGATTTGTAGGACTAAATGATGAATATATCGAAGGTATTTTTGTCTCCGATGAAATGCAGTCATGTGGCATAGGTAAGCTTTTATTAGATTATATTAAGGATAAAAAAGTTAGCTTACGATTAAATGTATACCAGAAGAATGCCAGAGCAATTTCTTTTTACCAAAGAGAAGGATTCATTATTCAATGTGAAGATTTGGATGAAGATACTGGTGAAAAAGAGTACACTATGCTATGGAAACGAAAATAGAAATCGGAATTTGGAGAATTAGACGTTATGAGGAGCGTAAAAATATGAATGCTGACTTCAGAATAGACGGAAAAGTAATAGAAACAAAAAGGCTCATTCTTAGATCATTCAAACAAACAGATTTGGAGGATTTCTATGAGTATGCATCTGTCGAAGGTGTTGGGGAGATGGCAGGATGGAAACATCATGAAAATATTGCTGAATCTCAAAGTATTATGAATTCCTTTATCAGTGAGGATAAAGTATTTGCAATCTGCTTAAAGAAAAACAATAAAGTAATCGGTACTGTTGGCATAGAAAAATATGGGTTAGAAGATGCTTTGACAGAATTCAAGGATTATTACGGCAGAGAATTAGGATATGTTTTGAGTAAAGATTATTGGGGAAAAGGACTTATGCCCGAAGCCGTAAATGCAGTTAAAGATTATTTATTTGGCGAATTGGATTATGATTTTCTGATTTGTGGTTACTATGATTTCAATGAACAATCAAAACGAGTTCAGACAAAATGTGGCTTCAAACCATATCGTTCATTGGTCATGACAACGCAAATGGAGACAAAAGAACAAGGTACATTGATGTTGTTGCTGAATTCCAAGAAGAATATTAAATTAGTTTTTTCACATCCGGAAACCTTAATCTCCGAAAATTGGTAAAATCCAGTTTGTTGAACTGAATCCGAAAAGCATTAGGGCGCAGAGGAGATAGAATCCTTTGCGTAAAAGACTAACGAACATATTTAATGAAACATCGGAACCATCTTCTTTTTGTTGTCTACCTATAATAACGATTGGAGTAGTCGATTATAGACACTGCAATCAAAAAATCTGAAAATATATTTATCAACATTACATAAAAGTGTGTAGATGCACATAAAATGGGAATACTTATTGAAATTCAGGTCGTTCTGTGATAGAATCTCATTACTAAAAAGTGTGCAGATGCACGGAAATGGGGAGTGTAACGATGGAGATTAAAAGAGACGCTTACCTACAGCAGCTGATCGAGCGAAAAGATAATGGAATGATAAAGGTGATTACCGGCATTCGTAGATGTGGCAAATCCTTTTTGCTGTTTACCATCTTTAAGAGATACTTACTGGAGAACGGCGTTGATGTTGATCATATTATTGAAATTGCATTGGATGGTATTGAGAACGAGGAATTAAGAGATCCCAAGGTATGCTTCAAGTACATCAAGGATACCATGAAAGATGACGGGAAGTATTATCTCCTTTTGGATGAAGTGCAGTTCATGCCACGATTTGAGGAAGTGCTGAACAGCCTGCTCCGCATGAGCAATATTGATGTGTATGTCACCGGAAGTAATTCCAAGTTCCTGTCCAGCGACATTGTGACCGAATTCCGTGGAAGAGGTGATGAGATTAGAATCTACCCTCTCTCCTTTGCAGAGTTTTATTCTGTCTATGACGGCGATTATGATGATGCATGGGATGACTACATGATCTACGGAGGATTGCCGCAGATCGTAAGTTTCCAGAACGAACGACAGAAAGCGGACTATCTGAAGAACATCTTTGCAAATGTCTATCTGAAGGATGTTATTGAAAGAAATAAGATTCAGAACGTGGATGAGATTGGGATTCTGGTTGATGTGCTTGCATCTGCAATCGGCGCACCGACCAACCCTTCAAAGATTGCCAATACCTTTGCCAGTGAGCGCCAGATGACTTATGCTAATAAAACCATCTCCAAGCATATCGACCATTTGACAGATGCCTTTTTGATTTCCAAGGCAAGCCGATACGATATTAAGGGCAGAAAGTATATCGGTGCAAATCTGAAATACTACTTTACGGATCTGGGACTGAGAAATGCACGTCTGAATTTCAGACAGCAGGAGCCTACTCATATCATGGAGAACATTGTTTATAACGAGCTGTTGATCCGTGGCTACAATGTTGATGTGGGTGTCGTGGATATCTTCGATAAGGATAAAGAGGGCAAACGTGTTCGCAAGCAGTTGGAGGTTGACTTTGTGGTGAATCAAGGAAACCAGAGATACTATATCCAGGTTGCATATGACATGACTTCGGAAGAAAAACAGACGCAGGAGTTCAATTCTCTGCGTAATATCCCGGACTCTTTCAAGAAGATCGTCATTGTAAATGGCAGCAAAAAGCCTTGGAGAAATGATGAAGGTTTTGTCATCATGGGAATGAAGTATTTCTTGCTGAATGCGAATAGTCTGGAATTTTAAGTCGATTTGAGTTGTTGCTGTGGTGTTGTTCTATTTCAAAAAAGAGTGAAATGATATAAATAAGGCCACGGCTGATTTCGTGTTGGAACAGCCGTGGCTCAGTTTGTTTTTTTATCCGTACAAACGAGACTGTTCCGCAGATTATGTAGAACAGACAGAGTACGATTCCGATAGTGAGAACATACCCAGGAAGTAGGACAGCAGGATCACATCCCGCTTGCCCTCCGGCAGCTGCGCCAGAGCGGCAGCCAGAAGATCGCCGGTTACGACAACCGGGAGACCCTGCACATCAAAGACATGTTCGTCCATGAAGTGCTTGTCCCATACGGCGGTCTGCTCCAGCTCGGAAGCTGTCAGCTCGCCCAGGGATTTTTCCTGGTCCCGGAGCCGGGTATATTCACGCTGGATATACCCGGCCTCATTCTTCAAAACCTTGACACAGAAGGCGCCAAACTGATTCTGAATACGCTGCTCATAGGAGTCTTTCATTTTCTCACCTCCCTTCGCGCCCACAGGCGCAGAGGAATTATAAAATCTATTTACATGATTTTTATGTTTATACTCATGACCAGAATACCCCCACGGAGGATATGAGCTTTTTTTGACCGTAAAATATTAGGCAGATTGTTGAAGGCAAAAATGAACACGGCAATATTACCTCCTATTGGCTACCGTGTCCCTGTAGGTCGTCATTGGTTTGTGCAAGCGCAAAGAAACGGCGGCTCTGAAATTCAAAGCCGCTGTTTCTTATAGGCGTGTTGATAGGACTGCTGGACAACGACTTTTTTCTTTGCCGCCGTCCGGCAGCTACCTTTCTTATTGCTTTTAATGGGTTATTCCATCTCTCTATAGCGGGCAGCAATTTCCTCCGTAATCGGAATTAGTCTGCAATCTTCAATCGAGTACACCTGATCGCATAGCTGTTCAATGTCTTTGAAATGGTGTGAAGTCAGAAAAATGGTCTTGCCTTCCGCTTTCAGCATACGGATGATGGCCTTTACATCCTCATAGGTTTTGTAGTCCAATGCGTTAAAAGGCTCATCCAAAATCAGAATATCCTGCCCCTCCATAATTGCCTGTGCAATCCCCAGTTTCTGCTTCATACCAAGAGAATAATTGTCTACTTTCGTTTTATTATCAGGGTCAAGCCCCACTTTGCCCATGGCCTGTCGGATTTCTTTTTCTCCAATTTTCCCTTGAATGTCCGCAAGAAATTTCAGATTTTGAAAACCACTGTAAATGCCAATAAAACCGGGGGAATTGATAAATACTCCCAAACTTTCGGGGAAGTCGCGGCCATTTTTACCAAGCTGTTTTCCGCGCACATAAACACTGCCCCGATCAGGCTTCTCGAAACCGCATAAAATCTTGAACAGCACCGACTTTCCGCTGCCGTTAGCGCCAACCAAACCAACAGCTGTTCCCTGTTCTATGGACAGTGAAACGTCTTGAAGAATTGCCTTGCCACCAAAACTTTTTGATACATTTTTCACTTCAATATATGAACTCATATTCTGTCCTCCTAATTCAATATTTTCTTGTAGCCACACATAAAGATTCCTGCAATCATCAGCGTTAAAATAGCGGTCTCTATCCCAAAGGCGGACACAGCGGAAATTCCAATTCCCGGTTCCACAACAGAAATTCTTGTCAGGCTGGAAAGGCCAAAAGGCGAATAAGCTACCCAATTCCCCGGAAGGACACAGAGCAGATTTCCCGCCACTAACACAAGGAAACCGATTGTAACCTGTCTTGTGGCAATGTAGATGCCGAGCATAATCAGATATTGCGCCAATATATCAAGGCACTTCATCAAAACCGCATAGAGCAGGAACCTGAAAGAAACGATTGTTAATCCAGTGCTGAATAGGGATGCCCCTATAAGGCCAGCCATAAGCCAAAAGATTGCATATACCATGAGAAACTTTATGCTGACCAATAAAATGCTCTTCATCAAATGCCTGCGGCCCTTCGAGCGCACAGAAACAAATATAGATTGCCCGTTCACTGTTTGCTCCACAAAAGCGGCAAGCAGGTAAAGGGGCACACCGCCGGTAATCAGCAGTTCAAGAAAAGGTAAAACTTGAAAATATCCGGTTCCATGTCCTGCAAACAGGGCATAAATCCATTCCAATCCTGATAGGGCGGTGCCATTGCCTAAGCCTTTGTAAATCGAAACTCCCAACACAACACCTAAAAGAATCAGCAGATTACGAGGGATCATGAGCGCATGGAAATAGTAGCCAGCTATACCACGATGGGATAACTGTATATGCGGCAACTGTCCCCGCCACGCAAACCGAATAGATATAGCAATTATCAAAACAATGAGCAGCAAAGTAAAGGCAGTTATCTCTAAACGATGGGGCACGCCCAAATTGTGGTGTAAAATCAGTAAATGATTAAAACTCGTCAGCGGAATATTTTGAATTGCCGGAAGCTTGATCCACACAGCAGAGAGGACATAAAGAACGATTACAATTCGAATCGTCCACTTTCTCCCAGTGAAATGTCCAATCCACATACAGATTCCAAATATCAGCCAACTTCCAATAAGCTGATAGAGGGTAAAACAGACAAACGCCTGCAAGGGACTGGCAAAAAGCTGTTCCAGAGTGGAAAATAACTCGGCTTCCGTTGCACCCGCAGCAAGGTTCCATTCGTTGCCTAAAGGTAATCCTATACCAGACAGAAGAATTGCCCCAGTTTGAACAGCCGTCAGAATGACTGCAATCAAACCGACCCCAATCCATTTTTTCAGAAAATAAGAATGGTAACTTTGAAACCGTAAGATTACTGGCTCTCCGTCGTCATCAAGAAAGGAAAAGCAGCTTAACAGTACAATCGGCAGCACAAAATAGGTCAGATAGTAATGGTCTGATACCGCCGACAAGATGTGCCGCTCGTATGCAATACCTCCGTTTAACCTCCCGCTGATGGAAAAAAGTATACATCCGGCAAATAGGGCAAGCGACTTTCCATATCCCCACAAACGGAGATTTTTTCTGATAAGCGCAATCATAACGGACTCCTAAATGGTTACGATAGCATTTTTCTTAGAAAGGAGAAACGCTGTCAGGCCAATCACAATGCTTAAAACGATTGGGCCAAAGAGGAAAGAGGAGATCGATACGACCTTTGGATCGACTGTTGTGGGATCAAAAGCTACGACCAGCCGCAGTCTCTCCAAGCGGAGAATCGCCAGAACGAAGTTTTCTAAAATGGAATACATAAACGGCCCGGTAAGGATCACAAAAATGTTCTTGCAGTATAAAGCGAGGACAAAACCGAAGGTCATTACAAAAAGGCTGACGATGCCTCTCCAAAGGGACAGGGCAACTGCATATAACAGCGGGGTCTTTATAAACGCGTTTTCAAATACATGGCGAAACGGATTTTCAACGAAAGGAACCACGGGCGTTTTTACATAGAGGGCAAACACCGCCGATAGTATATAAGGGATTACAATAATACAAAGGGTTCCCAGTGCATACGCAATCCATTTGGCAGTCAGGTACTTCTTAATTTTCACTCGCGGCATGACATAGAGCAGGAAGTTGTTTTTGCGCTCGTAATACAAATTCCAGCATAGCGGCACCACAACAAACAGCGGATAAAGCAGAGAAAACAGCTCTGTTCCAACTTCCCATGCCTCTAAATCGTAGTGTAGTGTATAGTTTTGATAAATTGTGCAGGACAACACACTCATGGCGATTGCCAGAAGAACCGTTGTCAATAGCACCGGCAGAAAAACTTTTTTCCACTCATTTCTCACAAGGCCTATCATATTTCATTCATCCCTTTCTTTGTTTTTCCCAGTATATCGAACTCTTTCGGGCGCTTCAATAGGCCGGAAACAAGAGAGGGTTTTAAGGGAACAAGATAAATTTCGTTCCCTTAAAACCCTCGTTCATACCCTTTTCTCATGGCATGAGTATGCCAAAGACAACATAATTTTCATTCAAAATGGATTCATTGCGGGTCAGGATTTTCCCATGATACCGTTCCGTCATGCGTAGGATGTTATACAGGCCAAATCCGTGGCCGTCCCGACTTGCCTTTGTTGTTACGCCTTTTCCAAACAAGGCCATAAATTCAGTATTTGACAGCGGCGGAGCTGGATTGGAAACTGTCAATTCCAGAAAATCCTCCTGTTTCTTGCTGGATAAAAAAATTGTACTTCCTTTCGGTGAAGCTTCGATTGCATTATCCAATAAAATTCCAATGGCCTCGATCCATTCTGTTTCCGGGGTGACGGTTTTCTTGAAAAGACCGTGTAAGGATAATTCTATGTGAAGATTTGCCACTTCTGCCTGCTTTATTTTTCCAAACAGCATCCCGGCAATCATTTTGCTGTCGCATGAGAGCAGTTCCCGATCATTAAGACTGATTCCAATACTTCCTGTAAGACCTGCTACTTCTTTCCGGGCTTCTTCTAAAGTATCAGCAGAGGCAACGGCAGCTTCAATCGCCATCATCCGGTTATTAAATTCATGCTGCCTTGCCCTAACCTGTGAGATCAATTCTTCTACAATAGGCACATACTGCTCAATCATGTGGATTCGCTTTTGCTCCTGCATTCGACGCTGATGCAGGAACAGCAATATACTGTCCAGCAGCAGTACCGCAAGGATCAGAATTATAATCACCCACAGATGGGAAAGAATTCTATCCACATCAAAAGAGAGGATAGAAAGCACTGCCATGAGAAGGACAGCGATATTGGCAGATACGATCAGAACTGTGAAATCGCTTCTTTGGACGAGCTGATGGATCAAGCCGAAAAGTGGCGTGAACTCCAGTACGACTATAAGGCACAACGCCGCTATACGGCTGCCCAACAGGAGTAAAATATCCGTAGCTCCGCAGACAGCAAAAAGAACCGCGCACAGGCATTTGACGAACAGGAAAATGGAGAAGACCGCCATTGTGCCGCAGAAAACCGTTCCGCTGGATTTGGAGCCGAAGAAAATACTGCTCAACAACAATACTGCAAAAATCAAAAACAGCAATCCAACAATATTGTCTGCTGGTAGTATTTCAAAGCCTTCACTGCGGAAAGATGCCGTCATATTTGCTCCGACAGAAAAATCCACTCTCGGTACAACACAAAGAACAAGAAGAATGGGAAAAATGAAAAAATCTTTTGCCTTTATTTCTGATTTTTGCCGGAAAACGGCTTCACAGCAGAGAGCCAGTATTCCCACATCCAATCCTAACTGTATCAGATTCATTAGAAAGTTCATGTTTTCCCCCATAATTCGGCCTGATATTTATTTCCGATGGGGATTGTATCTGTAAATCCTTTCAGAAAAATCTTCCGCTCGGATTTGTCAATTTTCTCAATATGGGATTTGTTCACGACATAACTCTTATGGCACTGAACAAATGCTGGATCATCAAGCAACGCCAATAAACCAGACAAAGTGTACCCGGAAATCGTATCTTCTTTGATACCGGACAGACGGCTACTGGTATGGATCACAAGTTTTTTTCCAAAGGCTTCGATATAGGCAATATCCTGTGTAACATATTCTAAGATAAATTGCTTTTGCTCAATCTGAATGGTTTTTGCTTGTTGGCTCATCTGTTTAGACAATCCCAACGCGTCACGAAATGCCGTTACAAATTCTTCTTCGCTAAATGGCTTTACAAGAAAACTGTAACACTTCACATCTCGATAAGCTGAAAGTTCTTCTCCTGCCAATGCCGTTTCAAAAATAATCGGCGTATATTTATATTCCGGCAATTCGCGGAGCTGCTTTGCTAAGCTGGTTCCTTTATAGTCCTCTAACTGAATATCAAGGATAAAAAGGGAAACATCGTTCGCTTTTGCATATTGCAAGGCTTCTCCGGCCTCGGAAACAGAATGTACCTCAAGATCGGCAGATATATTGTCAATATAACGCACAATTTTCTTTACTGTACTTGTATTATCTTCTACTAATAGCACCTTACTCATGTTACAATTTCTCGCCGCCTTTGTTTTGTTTTTGCCGTTTATCTACTGGCTTATCTGCTGCCTTTGGTATAAGCCACATATAACCGATTTTTGAAATGCCAGGTATGCGGGCATCCTCACAAAGCCGCTGTACCCGCCTTTCAGAAATGCCCCACTTTTTCGCGGCTTCGGGACAGGACATATACTCCATCTTCATCCGCCCTTTCTCTAAACTCTATCAGTATAGTTATATACGGAAATCCGTATAATATCAAGGCTAAAATATGAATTATTTTAGCTAATAACGGGAACTATAAAGACATATCCAGAAAGAAAGATGAACTGTAAAATGTAGTTTGGTGAATGAATATAGCAAAGAGACCAGTACAGAAAATTGACTTTCGCCCTTATGGGGCAGCAATAAAAGCAGCACGGACGGGGCAAAAAGAGTCCCGCAACAAAGTGGGGGACGAGATGTATCTTTCTCCCCGCTATCTCGCCAATATTGAGAACAAGGGGCAACATCCGAGCCTCCAAATCTTTTTTGAGCTCATGTCCCGCTATCACATCTCCGTGGATCAACTTCTCTTTGGGGATACGGCAGATGGGAAATACACGGCGCGCCGGCAGCTTGACGTCCTGGCAGATGAATTGACCGATCGGGAGATCGGGATCATCATTGCCACCGTACAGGCCATGTTGGGCGCCAGAGAAAAGGGGGAGTGACCATGCTCCCGGCACAACTGAATAGGAACTAACAGACGCTATGAACGGATAAAGTTTGTAGCGTTTTTTTCTTTGCGTTTTGGTAGCCAAAGTGAAGGTTTTGGTATTACTTAGGTACGAGAAAAGAAACGATAGCAAGCACAGCAAGCGAGTACCCGCTTGCGAATTTTTGAATTTTCAGGTCCCTTGCCCGAAAATTCAAAATTGCTTGTTGGGATAGTCCCAAACCCTTATGAAGAACGGAGGCGGCACATGGCAAACCGAAAGCGGAATACTCAAATGAAATTCTATGTCACGGAGGATGAAAAACGGCTCATAGACGAAAAAATGAGCCAGTTACCGACACGCAGATATGGCGCCTACCTCCGAAAGATGGCGATTGACGGATATATCATCTATACGGACACCGCAGATATCAAGGCGTTCACCAAAGAACTGTCCGCCATTGGAAGGAACATCAACCAGATCGCAAAGCGGATCAATGCCGGAGGTCCTACGTATCAGGCCGACATGGACGAGATACGGGAAAGGTTGGACGAGATATGGCAGTTACAAAGACGCATCCTATCAAGTCAACACTGAAAGCAGCCATCGACTATATCTGCAATCCCGAAAAGACAGACGGGAAACTGCTTGTATCCTCCTATGGCTGCACCGCCGAAACTGCGGATATCGAATTTTCCTGGACCCGCCGCCACGCCATCGACAAGGGAACGAACCTGGGCCGCCACCTGATCCAAGCCTTTCAGCCTGGGGAGGTCACGCCGGAGCAGGCTCATGAGATTGGGATGCAGCTTGCAAAAGAAATATTGGGCGGCAAGTACGAATTTGTGCTTACCACCCATATAGACAAAGATCATGTTCATAACCACCTGATTTTTAATGCGGTCAGCTTCACGGATCACAAGCACTACCATTCAAACAAGCGGAGTTACCACTATATCCGCCGCACAGCTTAATGCCGTAGTCGTTGACATGATAGAAAGTGTAGCGGAAACAGAAAAACCTGATAATGACGAAAACAAATAAAAAAAGCGGGAGTACAGCCGATCGGACGAACCGAAAAGCTGTACTCCCGTTTTGCGTGACAGAAAGTGTTTGAAATCAAGCCTTTTTCTTCATGTGCCAGCAAGCAGACCGACACATGAAAAATCATAAAGGCTCCCTTTGAAAATACGGATACAGGGGATTATTCTGCGGTTTCCCCACCCTTATCCTCACAAATTTTAGAGCGTTTGGAACTGTAATGCGGACAGACAACTATTCTATACCGGTCAAATTGCTGTTCTTAATGCGTAGAAATGGGCAAAAAAGAATGCCGGACGCAAGCGGCCACATGGCCGCCGCACCCAACACCTTTACAGTAGCTTCTTTCCTCAATATTTGTTATACTTAATAAAATACACATTATGAATATGAAAAGGAGGAGATCTATTTTGATGCTTGAAACGATTCTCTCCAAATGTGATGAACGCAACGATCGACACGGATGCGAGCAATGCGCGGATTGTTCCTATGATACTTACTGCCCACACGATTGTGAAAAGTGTTTGGACTATATTCACAATCCATCTCACGCCCCTGATGGAGCACCGGAAAGAAAATATGACTGTACGCACATGGCAAATGTTTATACATGCAAATACTCTTGCCGATATGCTTCTGAAATTGTCTATGCCGTTGAACGGCTCAAAGATTTATCCAATTTAACAGACCTTAAAGTTCTGTCGTTTGGATGCGGACCGTGTACAGACTTATTTGCTATTGACTATCTTCGTTCTTTGGGAATCTTATCATACCAGAACCTTGAATATCGTGGTGTGGATTATAGTGAGGATGTTTGGAAATATATACACCGTGATATTAAAACATTTGAAAATGAGGATTTGAGAATCAGGTTCTACTATCAAGATGCCTGCAAGCTTATTCATACAATAGCCCAAGGTAGTTGGGTACCAAACCTTATTGTTTTTCAGTATGTTTTTTCAGATATGGAAAAGCACTCGGATGCAAAAAACATAAATGATTTTATTGAAACTTTTGCACAGTACTATAATGAGAAGGTTGTTCCAAACACATACATTATCCTTAATGACGTAAATCTGGGGAGAGGTTATGGTGGTGGTCGGGATTATTTTGACCAGTTACGCAATAAACTTTGTAGTTCCATTTCCAGAAAAGGACGATTTTGTAACGATAATTCAAAAAGCATTTATTATCCGAGAGGTTATCCGTACGGGGAAAATTCCGATGGTGAGTTTCCCAAAAATGAGAACCGTTTTGATTGGTCTCCATGGGAAAAATATTCTCCATTCGATACTTGCGCAAGTGCACAGATGATTATAAAAAAGGTGGTGAAAAAATGATAATAAGTGCCAGCCGAAGGACAGATATTCCAACATATTACTCTGAATGGCTATTCAATCGTCTCAAGGAAGAATATGTTTTGGTAAGAAATCCTATGAACATTCACCAAATTGGGCAAATAAGCCTTTCTCCTGATGTTGTTGATGGCATTGTTTTTTGGACAAAGAATCCGCTTCCGATGATTCATCGTCTTTCAGAACTTGACAAATATAATTACTACTTTCAATTTACACTGAATGCATACGATAGAGATGTCGAACCAAACATTCCATCAAAAAATAATGTAATTATTCCAGCATTTCAGCAATTATCAAAAGCTATTGGAAAAGATCGGGTAATATGGCGATACGATCCGATTTTCTTTAATGAGCGTTATACAATGGAATATCACTGCAAATATTTTCGTGTTTTAGCATCAAAACTTGGTGAATACACAGAAAAATGTACTGTGAGCTTCCTTGATTTATATAGAAATACTGCCCGCAATACACAACCTCTGAAAATTCAGCAAGAAACAAAAGGGCAACAACTTGAAATCATGCAAAGATTTTCAGAAATTGCTAAAGAATATGGTTTCTACATTGATACCTGTGCTGAGGCAATTGACCTTGAAAAATTCAGTATTGCGCACGCTCATTGCATAGATAAAGAAAGATTTGAACGATTAGAAAAATGTAAATTATCTGTTGAAAAAGACCCGAATCAACGTCCTGAATGTGGTTGTATCGCAAGTATAGATATAGGAACTTACAACACATGCAGAAATGGATGCTTATATTGCTATGCAAATTATAGTCATAATACAGTAATGCGTAACACTCAAATACACAATCCAACATCGCCTTTACTTTTTGGAGAGGTTGGGTCAGACGATGTTATAAAAGAACGAAAAGTAAAATCCTGCAAGGAATGCCAAATGACTTTGTTTGATCTGTAAAGATTAGCAATAAAGTTGGTATCAGAGAACTTGAAAAGACGCCGGACGCAAGCGGGCATATGGCCGCCGCGCCCGGCGTCTGATTTACCATTTGTCTATGAAATGGAACTTCTAATTGTCATAGTGTAAATATCAAATCCCATAAAATCAAACAAATCGGCATGCCAAAAAGAGAATATCTTCTATCTAGGATAGCATCTGCAAGTCATATAGGTTCTCTTTGAAACTGCGAATACAGGGGATTATTCTGTGGCTTTTCCACCCTTATTCTCACAGTTCTCAGCCCGCTTGGAACTGTAATGCGGACAAGCAACCAGACACGCCCGGAAACTCTGCTTGCAGCCGTGAACACATCTTTTGCAGATATGATTATACTGCCGCCTGCCGTTCTCGCCCAGGAAGAACGCCCATTCCAGCCGCCACTTCTTGCTTCGGCTCATAGGCAGTCATGCTCCGGCACATCACGGCCGGGCTTCTTGCCCTCCGAGGGCTTGTGCTCAGCACACTCCCGTTTGGCATCTTCTAACCGCTCACGGATGGAAGGCTTCTCCGGCGTCGTCCGATCTGCGTACTCCTGGGCTTTTTCCGATTCTTCGCCGCGTCTGCCGTTGTTGATAACGCCATCGATCATGCCATAGTCATCCTCCAGCGTCATTTCAGCGGTGCGGAGAGGATTGTCCTTCTCCGGCTGCTCCACTGCCACGGCAAAGGCCCGTGTGCCGTTTCCCATGATAAGATACTTTCCATCATCGGAAACATGGTGGACGCCGTAACCGGCTGTCTCCATCTGCTCTCGGCTCATGGTTGTCACCTGAAAGCTGCCCCTCGGTGTCTGCACACGTTCGCCAGTTTCAAAACGGTCTGGCAGAAAAGCGAGGTCTTGTTTCTCTGCCGGGACAGGGAGGAAAAATCTTCCTCACCAAGTCCAACCACCAGGAAAGTTTCTGCTACGATATCATAAATTTCTCCATTTTCATCCCGTAGCCCACGGTTCAGGTCAAGCCCGATGAGCTTTCCTTCATCATTGCAAACCAGCGCCACCGGGTCAGAATAGGGATTAGTTGCGCCAATGTCTCCGCCGACTTCCGCCTGCAGGGAATGAAGATCGGGGTCGATTTTCTTCACATAGGGTTCCTTCATAGGCTCCACTACAAGCACAGTCATCTTTTCCGAGGCAACCTTCTCCGCAGCGGACAGCATTTCATCCGCATGGGACTTCTCCGGGTCGTTCAAAGCGTCCTTGACCTCCGCCGGATCAAAATCAAGGAATTCCTCATAGCCCGTGGCATCCTTGAACTTTTCAATCTCCGAAGGAAGATAGTCCTCCTGCGTCTGCCCCAGCGCCGCCAGCTTTTCATCCAGAGCGGAAATGTGCCCTGCCATCAGGTTTTCGTAGATTTCCTCCTTGGCAGCCTGTACCTCCGGGTGTTCCGCCGCATACTGCGGATCACGCTGCCGGAAAAACTCGTCCATGTCAAAGGCAATATCCATAGCCCACTCGGTTTTTTCTTCTTCGGGAAGATCATCCTGGAAAGTCATCACCCGGTATTCCTCCGGGATACTGCTGCGCTCGCCGTCATAATACTCATGGAAGGCTTCTCTGGTATCCCACACATAAGTCATTCTGCGTAAGGGATGATATTGGAAGTTACATCCGAACCGTGTATCACATGGTAAGCCATACTCCTAAGCGAGGGGTCGGAGGTTCAAATCCTCTTGGCGACGGGCTTCAAAGCGCTCGAAAATGTTAGCTGGATTAGCTGACAACGAACGCTTTTTTTGTTTTCTAATCACGTTCGTGACATGATTTTCCATTCAAAATGATCAATTACCAGCTAACGCAATCCGATTTTTGTTAGCTGACGGCTAATCAAAATCACCTGTTTGCAAACATGGGTTTCAGGAAGTCCAGCTAACATTTGGGTTTCGCTCTGTTGTCACCCCTTATTTGGGGATGGATACCTGGTTTGAAAAACTGATGGAGAAATAATCTGGGAAAATAGTTTAAAGTTTACATGTTATGATCATGTATGAAGTTGGAACAAAATAAAAGAATTGTGCTATACTATTGTTCAAGAAAAAACTCATTGACATATTTCAATCTATTTAGGAGGATAACAGCATGATATTAAAGTTATTGAAATAAAAGATTATATAAAAAATCCAAAATCGAATGGTTATCGAAGCTATCATATGATTGTTGAAATACCAGTATTTTTTGCTAAGGGTAAAACACCTATGCGTGTAGAATTACAGATTCGAACCAATGGTATGGATTTCTGGGCAACATTGGAACATCAACTTCGCTATAAAAAAGGAATTGAAGAAATGCCTGGCTATGATGAGATAAGTGAAGAATTACTTCATTCTGCAAGAGCTATCATTGAAGCAGATAATGAAATGCAGAGAATAAAAGACAAAATTGGTATGTTACACGAAATTTAGGGAGAAAACTGAGCAAGTAGGAAGGTGGAATATATATGAAACAAGATACTTTAGAGGGCAAAGCAAAAACAAAAAATGGGGTAAAACGGCTGTGTTTTTCCATAATCTGCATTCTTCTGGAAGTGATTTTTATTATTACTATCGTAACACGCTTGAATGAATATGCAGAAATCATAAATTTATTTACAAGGATTTTGAGTGGGATCTTGGTTTTGGGATTGTACGCATCAAATAAGACATCCTCTATGAAAATGCCTTGGGTCATCTTAATTCTAATTTTCCCAATTATGGGTGTAGGCCTGTATTTGTTGATTGGTTTGAATGGCGGCACACATAAAATGCGTGAGCGATATGCAGAAATTGATAGCAAATTGTTACCAATGCTCCCGGACAGTCAGGAGTGTTTGAGCAGAATAAAAGAAACAATTCCGAAAGCAGGAAATATAGCAAGTTACATACAAAGAAATTCGCAGTATCCAATCTATCAGAATACGGATATTGTGTATTTTGATGAAGCAGTGAAAGGATTAGAGGCACAGCTTAAGGATTTGGAGAAAGCACAGAAGTTTATCTTTATGGAATATCATGCGATAGAAGACGCTGAAGCATGGCATAAGATTCAAGATGTTCTGGAAGAGCGAGTAAGAGCAGGTGTGAAAGTTAGAGTATTCTACGATGATATGGGTTCTATAGGCTTTATTAACACAGATTTTGTGAAAAAAATGGAGGCAATAGGAATTCATTGCCGTGTATTCAATCCGTTTATGCCAGGTTTAAATCTGTTTTTGAACAATCGTGATCATAGAAAAATAACAGTTATTGATGGAAAAGTCGGATTTACAGGTGGATATAATCTAGCAAACGAATATTTTAATTACACACACCCGTATGGACAGTGGAAAGATACAGGTATTCGTTTAGAAGGAGATGCTGTTCAGTCGCTTACGGTGACATTTTTGGAAATGTGGAATGCAGTAAGTGATAAAGATGCTAATGATTCTGATTTTAGTAAATACCTTTTCCACTATGATTATGCGGCACAGCAAACTGGGTTTGTTCAACCTTATGCAGACAGCCCTATGGATAATGAGCAAGTAGGAGAAGAAGTTTATATCAGTATGATAAATAAAGCTGAAAAATATTGTTGGTTTATGACTCCATATCTAATCATAACAGATGAAATGACGCATGCGTTATGTCTGGCTGCTAAGCGAGGGGTAGACGTAAGAATTATCACACCTGGTATCCCTGATAAAAAATTCATTTATAATATAACTCGTTCTTTTTATCATGGATTGGTTAAACATGGTGTTCGTGTTTATGAGTGGACTCCTGGTTTCTGTCATGCAAAAATGAGTGTGGCAGATGACTGTATGGCAACTTGTGGAACAATTAATCTGGATTATCGAAGTTTATATCACCATTTTGAAAACGGCTGTTTTATGGCAGATTGTCAGGCAGTTGTGGAAATAAAAAATGATCTGATAAGAACGATGGGAGAATGTCGTGATGTGACAGACCAATATCAAACCGGACGAAGTGCATATTTGCGACTGGGACAATTATTTATGAGATTATTTGCTGGATTGCTATAAGAATCTGATGAAACGACCTTTCAAAAAACAGTTGATTTAGAAGTTAACTGTTTTTGAAAGGCCGTTTTTGCTATATCTAACAGTCTGTTGTACAAAGAAGATTTTGCATTGATGAAAAAACAAACCTTGTTGAGGTTAAATTGAGATTGACTTTGTATTGTATAAGTATGAAATAAAAAGGAATCAGGTGATGTACAATGAAAAAGTATAAAATATGTAAAATCCTTCTTGTTATACTGGCAATTTTTTTATGTGTGGCTTTTTATGAATTGCTCGGAATCCACGTTGCATATAAAAAGCAGCCGGAAGTGTCCAATACAACCAAAAAAGAAACAAAAAATGGGTCATGGAACGAATGCAGTGAAAATACAGAACGGGCAGTAATCATAGAAAAGAATCCAGAAGCGCTTTTACAAAGAGTGCGTTTGATCAAGAATGCAAAAAAGGAAATTATTCTTTCTACTTTTGCATTTCAATCCGATGAAAGTGGAAAATTGATTTTAGGAGCACTGCATGATGCGGCAGACAGGGGTGTACATATTCGTCTGTTAGTAGATGGAATGGAGAGCTGGATTGATATGGAAGGAAATCCGTATTTCTATGGATTATCTTCCCATGAGAATGTTGAAATTAAACTATATAATAAGGCCAATCCGTTGAAACCGTGGAAAATGATGGGTAGAATGCATGATAAATATTTGATTGCAGATGGAAAGAGATATATTCTTGGGGGAAGAAATACATACAATTATTTCCTAGGTGATTTTCCGGGACATAAGAACTATGACAGAGACGTGTTAGTGGTTTGCGATGAACCTGAGAAAGAAAATTCAGTTAACCAGTTGTTAGAGTATTTTGAAACGATATGGGAACAAGAAGACAGTGGTTATTTTCATGACAATAAAAAACTGGCAAATAGAAAATCTGTAAAGAACGCAGTTTTAGAACTGCAGAACGGCTATCAGAAATATTTTGAAGAGAATAAGGAAAGAATCTGCGATACCGATTACACGGACGAAACTTTTGAGACAGAAAAGATTGCATTAGTGTCAAATCCTATCCACACAGGTTCCAAGGAACCAGTAGTCTGGTATCAACTGGGAGAACTAATGAAAAATGCAAAAGAGCGCGTGAAAATTCATACACCATATATTATTTGCAATGATATGATGTATAATACATGGAAAGAGATTGCGGAGAGAGTTCCGGATTTTTCTATCATGACCAATTCGGTTGCCAACAATGGAAATCCGTTTGGTTCTGCTGATTATGCGAGAAACAGAAACAGAATTTTAAATACAGGAATTGATATCTGGGAGTATGAAGGCGGCTATTCTTACCACGGAAAAAGCATCCTGATTGATGATGATCTATCCGTAATCGGTTCCTTTAACATGGATATTAGAAGCACGTATCTGGATACGGAACTGATGCTTGTAATACGTAGCAAAGAGATTAATAAACAGTTGGAAGAAGGCATGATGGAATATGAAAGAGTGTCCCGACAGGTATTGGAAGATGGAACCTATCGTGATCCATATCATGTAGAGCCAATCGAATTAACAAAGAAACGTCAGAGAAAAATATTTTTGGTACAGCATCTGCTTGGATGGGCAAGGTATCTGTTTTAATAAGGAGGAAGGAAAACGTGTTTCAAATATTGATTGTAGAAGATGATAAAGAATTAAGCCAGCTATTCCAAAAAGTGCTTGAGAAGAATGGATATCAGGTCAAAAGTGCATCGGATGGAGCACTGGCATTAGAAATATTGGATAAAGAGTATATTGATCTGATCATTTCCGATATTATGATGCCGGTTATGGATGGTTATGAACTGGTGTCGGAACTCCGTTCAGCAGGATATCAGATACCGGTACTTATGATCACTGCGAAAGGTTCCTTTGATGATATGCGCCAGGGATTTCTTTCGGGAAGTGACGATTATATGGTAAAACCGGTAAATGTGAATGAAATGGTTTTAAGAGTTGGAGCACTGCTTCGCCGTGCACAGATACTGAATGAACACAAAATTGTGATCGGTTCAACAGAGTTTGATTATGATGCAATGACGGTTACAACTGATAAGGAAAGTCTTGTTTTGCCTAAAAAAGAATTCCTGCTTTTATATAAGCTTGCAGCTTCGCCAGGCAGAACATTTACAAAACAACAGTTGATGGATGAAGTATGGGGATACGAGACGGAGGCAGACCCACATACGATAGAGGTACATATAGGAAGAATCAGAGAGCGTTTTAAAGATAACCCTGATTTTGAAATCGTAACAATGCGTGGAATTGGATACAAGGTGGTGAAAAAATAATGGAACAAAAGAAAGAAAAAGGATTGCGGATCCGATCCTGTCTGACTGGTGCAATCTGGCTGGCACTTGTATTTTCAACAGTCATATCTGCTTTATTATTTGCTTTTTTGAATCATTTTTTTAATCTGCCGGGCAGCATATCTGTGCTTGGCTGGCTTTTGATTTTCAATACATTGATTGCCGGGCTGATCACTTCCTTTATTAATGCAAAGTTACTGGAACCAATTACCAGACTTAGTAAAGCAATGAAGGAAGTTTCTCAGGGAGATTTTGAACAGCATTTGGAAACGAACAGCCGTATAGCAGAAGTTGGAGAATCTTATCAAAGTTTTAACGTTATGACAAAAGAACTTCGTGCAACAGAGGTGCTGCAGATGGATTTTGTATCTGATGTTTCTCATGAGTTTAAGACCCCGATTAATGCCATTGAAGGATATACAATGCTGCTTCAGGGAGAAGAACTGTCTCCGGATCAAGAGGAATATGTAGAAAAAATCTTATTTAACACCCAAAGACTTTCCGGATTGGTTGGTAATATTTTGCTGTTATCCAAGTTAGAGAATCAGAATATACCAATGAAAAAAACAGAATATCGTCTGGATGAACAGATCCGCCAGGCATTTCTTTCATTGGAAACAAAATGGACAGAAAAAGAAATTGGTTTTCAGGTAGAATTGGAGGAAGTTAAATATACTGGGAATGAAGGACTTTTTATGCATATCTGGATAAATCTTTTGGATAATGCGATTAAGTTCAGCCCTTCAAAGGGGACAATTACGATGTTTCTGAAACAAGAACAGGATTCTGTTAAGTTCATTCTGGAAGATGAAGGACCAGGAATAGAGGATGATGTAAAATCCAGAATATTTGACAAGTTCTATCAGGTAGATGGATCTCATAAAGCAGAAGGAAATGGCCTAGGTCTTGCACTTGTAAAACGGATTGTAGATAGTGCCGGAGGAACAATCAAAGCAGAAAACCGTGAATATGGTGGATGCAGATTTGTTGTAGAGCTTCCAATCCAGAAAGATAAGGCCATATAAGTTTAAGAAAAACAGATAGAGGAGGAATTACATGACATTTTATCAGGAGTTGCAGTTAAATCAGGCAGGTTCTAAAAACCTGTTGAAAAAGAGTGAAACACTAAAAGAAAAATCATATCATATGTGGGTATATCTGGTGAAGATAGCTGCTACAATGGCATTTTGTTTTTGCTTTGTTAGTATTTTCAGTATCCTATTTGGAAATGAGAACAGCATTGTAGGTGTAGTAGTCTTATTATGTCTCATGGTGTTTAGAAATGCGGATCTGGGGATCCACACCGGACAATCTACGATGCTTTTGGCTTTGTTCTTTGTAATTATGACTGTATGTCCGCATTTAGCAAATCAGTTTTCACCGGTATTGGGAATGCTGTTAAATATTGCGGCACTGGCTGTGTTGATTCTGTTCGGATGCCATAATCCATTCATGTTTAATCAATCTACATTGGTTCTTGGGTATCTGCTGCTATATGGTTATGATGTTACGGGAAAAAGCTATCAGATGCGATTAGTCGGAATGGCTTTAGGTGCAGCACTTACCTGCTTCGTATTTTATCGAAATCATAAAAACAGAACCTATAAAAGAAATCTGAAAGATCTGATACAAGAATTTGATATCACTTCTTCCAGAACAAAATGGCAGATATGTCAGATTTTATGCGTACCGATTGTCCTTTGCATTGCAGAACTTTGTAATATGCCACGTGCAATGTGGGCTGGTATTGCGGCCATGTCCACGATTTTGCCGTTTATGGAAGATATGCACTACAGAGTCCGTAAAAGGATTGTCGGAAATATTGCAGGTGTTATATGTTTTACAGTATTATATTTTCTGCTTCCTTCGTCAATCTATGCATATATAGGAATTCTTGGTGGAATCGGTGTAGGATTTTCAGCACAATATGGCTGGCAGGCAGTATTTAACACATTTGGTGCTTTAGCCATTGCAGCAGAGACTTATGGACTACAAGGAGCGGTTAGTCTTAGAGTGATTCAAAATGTTTTTGGTGTTGTGTTTGCTTTAGCATTTTGTGTTATATTTTATTGGTTTATGTCTAAAAAAAAAGAAAGTAAGGTGACCGTACATGCAAAGTGAAGTGAATCAGGAAGAAAATTTGAATAGAATTATTACGGTTCCTAATCTTCTTTCTTTTTTTCGGCTTTGTCTGATTCCGGTAATTATATGGAGTTATTGTGTAAAGAAAAATCCTCTGTTAGCTGGTGAAATCTTATTGCTGTCTGAGCTTCCCGATATGTTCTGGTAAAGACTTGGACCATGGCAGAAGCTCTGTTAGAAAATCAGTTTTTTTATCCTCCACATGTTTAGGGATTTCTCTGAGCAGATGTCGAACTTTCCTATTATATAAGAAAATTCCGCATAGCCGCTGATGATAATGAGCTACATATCTTCCCGGATTTTTCTCAGCACCGAGCAGACTTCCAGTTCAAGTTCTTCCCCCAGGATCCTACCTTCCATCCTTTCTTTTCTGTCATACCCTGCTGTAAGTATAGCATAGACTTTTGTTTCCGACATTAAAAATTCCATCGACATCCGTTTCTGCACACGGTATAATAGGTATCATGTAAAGAAAAAGGAGGTTGTTTTCTTATGTTATCCTGCACCTACGAAGTAGTCGCCATCGATGGTGATTACGCGCATTTACGCCGCAATGACATCGAACCGGAGGACAATGAAATGAAACTGGTTGCCCGCGCACTGCTGCCGCCGGAAATTATGGAGGGCAGTATTTTGAAATACGAGATGCTGCAGTATGAAATCATTGGCTGATGCTGTTTTTCCGGCCGAGGTGTTTTCTCTCCCGCTCTTTCATGGCATCTCGGAAACCGGGCGGACGGCTCTTGTTTCGAGCGGGTGGCTGCGGACGTGTTCGTTTGAGAAAAACCAGACCATTTATCACATGGGTGACCGCGTGTCCGAACTGGGGATTGTGCTGTCCGGCAGCGTTTTCGTGGAGAATACGGATCTCTGGGGCAACCGCAGTATCTTAAGCAAGATCACCCCCGGCCAGGTATTTGCCGAAACGTATGCCTTCTGTCGGGAGCCGATGATGGTGAATGTCACGGCAGCCGAAGCCTCGACGGTTCTCTTTTTCAATCTTCGAAACCTCGACCAGACCGCCGATGGTGATGATGCATGGCTGTCCCAGCTTCGCAGTAACATGCTCCGCATCTCCATGCAGAAAAATCTTACCCTCTCCAAACGCATTTTCTGCACTACACCAAAGACGATCCGCGAGCGCGTGCTGGTCTACCTCGCCGCGCAGTCTGCCAAAACCGGCGCCGACACCTTTACGATCCCCTTCGACCGCCAGGGCCTCGCCGACTACCTGAACCTCGACCGGAGCGCCCTCTCCAAAGAACTCGGAAAAATGCAGAAAGAGGGAATCCTCGAATTTCATAAAAACAAATTTACGCTGCGTCATCCGTCTCTCTAGGCGGTACCGCAGCGTAAATTTTTTACCGTTTCATCGTTTCAAATGCTTATTTTTCATAAACGAATATACACAAAAAGTATTTTCCGTGGTTATAACCACATACTTTTCCTGTTATATCCGATATTCTGTACGTGTAAATTATGAAACTCCGCGCAGATCTGTTTTTCCCTCTGCGCTTAACCCCTCGGAAATACCCTACAGGAGGAACTATTTTTATGGAACAGAATATGTTTTGCTACCAGTGTCAGGAAACTGCCGGCTGCTCCGGCTGTACAAAATCCGGTGTCTGTGGAAAGCGCCCGGAGACAGCGGCGCTGCAGGATCTGCTGATCTGGACGACGAAAGGACTTTCCGCCGTGACGACACAGCTCCGCCGCGAAGGAAAAACCGTCGATGCCAGCGTCAATCATCTCATCACCGAAAACCTGTTTACGACCATCACAAACGTGAACTTTGATGATGATACGATCCGCGCACGAATTGAGGCAACGCTTGAGACCAAAGCGCTTCTCGCTCAGCTTGCCGACTGCTCCGCTCTGCCGGAAGCCGCCCTCTGGAACGGCACAACCGATGAGTTTGCCGCAAAAGCAGTAACCGTCGGCGTACTTTCCACGGAAAATGAGGACATCCGCTCTTTACGCGAGCTCATCACCTACGGTCTGAAAGGACTTGCCGCGTACACCAGCCATGCCAATGTTCTCTTAAAAGAAAACGAGGAAATCGATGCCTTCCTGCAGCGTGCTCTCGCCGCAACGCTCGACGATTCCCTCTCCGCAGAGGAACTGACGGCTCTCGCACTCGAGACCGGCTCCTACGGCGTGCAGGGAATGGCACTGCTCGATGAGGCCAATACTTCCGCTTACGGCAATCCGGAGATCACCACCGTCGATCTCAGTGTCGGCACCCGCCCGGGTATTCTCGTCTCCGGCCATGATCTGCGCGACCTCGAGATGCTGCTCGAGCAGACCGTGAACACCGGCATCGATGTTTACACCCACTCCGAAATGCTGCCTGCACACTACTATCCGGCGTTCAAAAAATATGAACATTTTAAGGGAAATTATGGTAACGCCTGGTGGAAACAGAAAGAAGAATTTGAAGCCTTCAACGGCCCGATTCTGATGACGACGAACTGTATCGTGCCGCCGAAGGACAGCTACAAAAACCGTATTTACACAACCGGAGCGGTTCGTTATCCGGGATGCCCGCACATCGACGGCGTCATCGGTGAGACAAAAGATTTCTCTCTGCTCATCGAACAGGCAAAGCACTGCGCACCGCCGACGGAACTCGAGCAGGGAACCATTGTCGGAGGCTTCGCCCATGCACAGGTACTCGCCCTGGCAGACCAGATCGTCGATGCCGTGAAATCCGGCGCGATCAAAAAATTCGTTGTCATGGCTGGATGTGACGGCCGTGCAAAGAGCCGCAGCTATTACTCTGATTTTGCACAGGCACTGCCGAAAGACACCGTGATTCTGACCGCCGGCTGTGCAAAATACAAATACAACAAGCTGAACCTCGGCGACATCAACGGCATTCCGCGCGTCCTCGATGCCGGCCAGTGCAATGATTCCTACTCTCTTGCCGTGATTGCACTGAAATTAAAGGAGGTCTTCGGCCTCGACGATATCAACGATCTGCCGATCATCTACAATATTTCCTGGTACGAGCAGAAAGCTGTGATTGTTCTTCTGGCACTGCTGTCGCTTGGTGTCAAGAACATCCACCTCGGCCCGACACTCCCGGCATTTTTAAGCCCGAATGTTGCAGCTCTTCTCATTGAAAACTTCGGCATCGCCGGAATCGATACCGTTGAAAACGATATGGAATTGTTTTTCGGGAAATAAAGAAAACCCCTTGCTTTCTTTCATTTTTCCACGTATACTGTATATGTTCAGACAAAAATATCTTTGAATTTGGGCATATCAGAAAACGGACCTCAGATTCCATTTCTATACACGCCCGACACTGATGAGTCATCTCATCTTAATCACACATTTTTAGAACGTGCCTGGGAATTTTTTCAGACACGTTCTCATTCTATCACGGAGATTTATGAACTATGAGCATCATGAAAAATATCAATAAAGCCAAGGTTATGGTCTTAAAAGATCAGGTTTCCTACCAGGAAGGCCAGATCGTCAGCAAAACACTGGTACAGAATGAATCCGTCAGCATCACCTTATTTGCCTTCGACAAAGGCGAAGAAATCAGCACCCACGAGTCCGGCGGCGACGCCTTCGTCACCTGCCTCGACGGAACCGGTGAAATCACCATCGACGGCGTAAAATACGAACTCCACGAAGGCGAATCCATCGTCATGCCGGCAAAACATCCGCATGCAGTGTATGGCAAAGAGCAGTATAAGATGCTTCTGGTAGTGGTATTCTAACGTATCCTTTTTGAACCAATTATTGATATGCCTGGCAAAATAAGGCAGCATGCCTCAGGATTTCCTGTGATATGCTGCCTTGCCTTTTTATTCATTTACGCCTTTTCTATCAGGCATTCATTCTTTTTGGTCTTTTTATCATAATTAATTCCAACCAGTAGAATATCTCCAATATACGGTTCCAATGATGCAATGTACTTTTTCTCTTTGATCTGATCCGTCTCCACCCACAGATGGGCTATGAGCTCCTCAGCAAATGGGATTCCACAAGACCATACGCCGAGGCGGCGCTCTACCACCATCTCTGGTACGACGAAAAAGGCGGCTATCCGCGCGAGTATACCTATAAAGGCAACGACAACGCCATTCTCTACCAGATCCTCACCTGCGCCGATTGTCTCGATGCGGCAACCGATTCCGTCGGACGTGCCTACAGCTCCTGCAAGAACTTTGCCGATATGCTTGCGGATCTTCACTGCAACGCAGGCCGCATGTTCAATCCGGATCTCGTACAGCTCTTCGACAGTGAACAGCTCCAGCAGGAAGCCGGGCGGCTGATCACCGTGGAACGCGAACAGTTATACCGCGAAGTCTTCTGTAAAAACGTGGAGCTGGTTCTATAACTTTGGTTTCTGTTTATGGCGTTAATTCGTATATCCGTATATTGTAGTTCTTTTCAAGGCTCTGTCCGTCTCGCGTGGACACATTGTAAAATGCACAAATTTCATTCAGCTTACATGTTCATTTCGTTAATTTGTTAATGAACGTGTTTTTTCAATTTTATGTTTTGTGTTAATTTATGTTCATTTATTATTCATCATTTTGTGAACATTAAGTTGACATCATCAAAAGAAAATGGTTTACATTTTGGAAAAAATATACTAAAATAACAGAAACGGTCAAATCTCCGCCAAAAAACGGCGGAGATTTTTCTGGAAAGAAGGGCGAAAAACGTGTTGGAAAGACGATTGAAAAATTTCGAAGGAAATGCGTAGAAAATCCGCCCGAAAAGGTGAAAAACCAAGCATAAATCACAGGGAGGAACTCATACTATGAAAGAAATCATCCAGGGCTTCTACCAGAAGAAACATTTCTGGACCCGCCTGATTCTGGTCATCGCTGCCGTCATCCTGATGGGCTTTGCGCTCTCATGGCTGCTTCTCGTCGATCTCGGCACCGATCCGTGTACCTTGTTAAACCAGACCATCTCCACCCGCCTCGGCATCAGCATCGGAAACTGGCAGGCGCTCTTCAATACCGTCCTGCTCATCTTCGTTATCATTTTCGGCGGCAGAAACTTAGGCTTCGGAACCCTCGCAAACATGTTTCTCGTGGGATATTCCATCGACTTTTTCTCCTGGATCTGGGCGAAAGTCCTTCCGGCAGACCTCTTCACCTCGATGGGTGTGCGAATCGCCGTGCTGATCCCGGCGCTGATCCTGTTTATCCTTGCCGCATCCTTCTATATGGATGTTGATATGGGAACTGCACCGTACGACGCAGTATCCTTCATTATCTCCACCCACCTGCCGAACGTTTCGTTCCGTGTGATCCGCATCGTCTACGACTTCGTTGTCACCGCGATCGCCGTTCTGCTCGGCGGAAAACTCGGCATTGTTACCGTGCTGATGGTTATTACCCTCGGTCCGGTCATTGAATGGCTGGGAAATATCATGAAACAGCATCTGAATATTTTTGATGACTGAAATCATTGCTTTTCCGCGCTTTCTATACTACAATAGAACTACCAGATGATCTTTTTTCTAAAAGAAAAGCCTGCCTCCGGGACTCACATCTCTGTGGCAGGCTTTTCTTCCCTAAAAATAGCCGAAAAAAGACTCAAAAAGCAGAAAATCATTTATATTAAGGAGGTTTTTCCTATGAGCAACACCCCAAACCCTGTTTACGAAAAACTGATGAAATGCTACGAGAGCTTCCGCTCCCAGATCGATTTCCAGCCGGAAGTCGCACTGATTCTCGGTTCCGGCCTCGGTGATTTTGCGAATGATATCCGCGTTACCGCAACCCTCGATTACCACGATATCGAAGGCTTCCCGGTTTCCACTGTTCCGGGCCACGCGGGCCGTTTTATCTTCGGCTACGTCGGCGATGTGCCGGTTGTCTGCATGCAGGGCCGCGTTCATTATTATGAAGGCTATCCGATGACCGACGTCGTTCTCCCGACCCGCCTCATGAAGCTGATGGGCGCAAAAGCACTGTTCTTAACCAACGCCGCCGGCGGCATCAAACAGGGCACAAAACCAGGCTCTCTGATGCTGTTAAACGGCCAGATCGCCTGCTTCGTTCCATCTCCGCTTATCGGGCCGAACATCGACGAGCTCGGCACCCGTTTCCCGGATATGAGCCAGATCTACGACCTTGAATTCCAGAAAATCGCACGGAAAGCCGCAGCCTGCCTTGATATCGACCTGATGGAAGGCGTTTATCTGCAGCTCACCGGCCCGCAGTACGAGTCCCCGCAGGAAATCGCCATGTGCCGCACCCTCGGCGCAGACGCGGTCGGCATGAGCACCGCCTGCGAAGCCATCGCTGCACGCCATATGGGCATGCGCGTCATCGGTATTTCCTGCATTACCAATCTTGCCGCCGGCATCTCCCCGCAGCCTCTGTGCCATGCGGAAGTTCAGGAGGCAGCTGACATGGTTGCACCGCAGTTCAAAAAACTCGTTGCCGCAACGATTCAGGGCATCGCAAAGACACTGTAAACAGCACGTAAAATAAAGGAGAGATCTTTTTTGAATACACGTTTTTACAACGCCAAAATTCTCGTACTCGACGCTGAAAACCATTTTTCCATCGCCGAAGACGAACTTCATGTCACCGGCGACACCATCACCTATATCGGACCTGGTAGAAAAGCAGATCCAGATGCCGCAGAGACCCCTGTCTTCGACCGCGAAATTGACGCCCGCGGCAATCTTCTGATCCCGGGCTTTAAAAACGCACACACGCACACCCCGATGACCTTCCTCCGCTCCTACGCGGACGATCTCCCGCTCCACGAATGGCTCGAGCGCCAGGTCTTCCCGAACGAGGCAAAGCTCGCCGGGGACGACGTTTACTGGCTCAATATCCTCGGCATCATGGAATATCTGACGAGCGGCATCACCTCCAATTTCGACATGTACATCCAGCAGAAAAACAGCATCGCTGCCACGGTCGACACCGGATTCCGCACCGTTCTTACCAGCGGTCTCAACAACTTCGTCGACAGCCCGGAAATTCTCGAAGAGATGTATAACTATGTCAACAAACTCTCCGACCGCACCTCGTATCTGCTCGGTTTCCACGCCGAATATACGACCGGCGGCCCGCTTCTTGAATCCGTTGCCAAACTCGCCGAAAAATACCATTCCCCTGTCTGGACACACAACGCCGAAACAAAAAGCGAAGTCGAGGGCTGTAAAGAGCGCTGGGGACTCACCCCGACACAGCTGATGGAACGCTTAGGCATGTTCCAGTACGGAGGCGGCGGCTACCACTGCATCTGGATGGAGGACCGCGATTTTGAGATCTTCCGTGACCGGAAACTGACGGCCGTTACCAATCCCTCCTCAAACCTGAAGCTCGCCTCCGGCATCTGCCCGCTGAAGCGTTTTTACGATAACGGCATCAACCTCGCCATCGGCACTGACGGGCCGGCCAGTAACAACTGCCTCGATATGTTCCGCGAAATGTTCCTGACCACCGGCCTTTCCAAAGTCCGCGAGATGGATGCCGCAGGAATCCCGGCCGACGCCATTCTCTACATGGCAACCGCAGGCGGCGCGCACGCCATGCAGCTTACTGACTGCGACCGTCTCGCTGCCGGCAAAAAGGCCGATCTCGTCATGATTGACCTCCATCAGCCGAACATGCAGCCGGAGAATAATCTGATCAAAAACCTCGTTTACAGCGGCAGCAAACAGAACGTAAAGCTTACCATGGTAAACGGTCAAATCCTCTACGAAAACGGCGAATTCCATATCGGCTTTGACCCGGAAGAAATTTATGCAAGATCCAACGCCATTATCCGAAGAATTTCCGGCTCGCATGCAGATAATTAGTGGATTTCACGCAGTTTTTCCTTTGCTTGACATACTTTTTTCTTTTATATTATAATGTAGCCATACACGCAAAAACGCTGTACCTCTTGAAAGGAGAATACTATTATGAAAAAGAAAGTAGTTAGCTTACTGCTTGCAGCCGCCATGACAACTGCTGCGTCGGAGGATGCGGTTCCTCCAACGGCTCCTCTTCCTCCGACGCATCCACAGGCGCCGATTCCACCAGCGCAACTTCCGCTTCTGCTTCCACAGACGGAGAAAAAAAAGACGCCGCAGGTGAGAAAATTGCCATGATCACAGACTCCGGAGATATCACCGACGAATCCTTCAACCAGATCACCTGGGAAACTGTATGCGCCTACGGCGATGCAAACGGCGTAGAGTACGAGTACTACAAACCGGCAGAGGATACCGATGAAGAGCGTATCAACTCCATCGATCTTGCTGTTTCCGAGGGTGCTACCGTTGTTGTAATGCCAGGTTACCTGTTCGGACCTGCCATCGCTGAAGAGCAGGACACCTATCCGGATGTAACCTTCATCGCAGTCGATGTTACCGAAGGTGATATTGTAAAAAACGGCAAAGCTGTTGATCTCGGAAAGAACGTGTACATCTGCTCCTTCGAAGAAGAGCAGGCCGGCTACCTGGCTGGATACGCTGCAGTAAAAGACGGCTACACAAGCCTTGGTTTCCTCGGCGGTATCGCTGTTCCGGCCGTTATCCGTTTCGGTTACGGTTATGTACAAGGTATCAACGCTGCTGCTGAAGAAGACGGCGTAGATGTAAACGTAAAATATTACTATGGCGGCCAGTTCTACGGCGATGACTCCATCACCGCCCGTATGGAGGGCTGGTATGCAGACGGAACACAGGTTGTATTCGCCTGCGGCGGCGGTATCTGGACATCTGCTCTGGATGCAGCTGAGACACACGACGGAAAAGTTATTGGTGTAGACGTTGACCAGCGTTCCAAAATCGGCGAGCGCTGCCTGACTTCCGCTATGAAAGGTCTTCCAAGCGCCATCAACAACGCTCTGGATTCCTACTTCAGCGGAAACTTCTCTGAACTTGGCGGAACTGCTCAGCAGCTTGGACTGAAAGACGGAGATTACATCGGCCTTCCTACCGATTCCGAATCCTGGGGATTCACAACCTTCACACAGGATCAGTATGAAACTGTACTGGCTGGTATCCGCGATGGTTCCATCGAAATCTCCAGCGATACAGAAAATCAGCCGGAAGTAGGTTCTCACGTAACCGTTGATTACATCAGCTAATGTGCATACTGTTTCTGTAACAATATGCCTTTTGGGGAAGAGAATATTATTTCTCTTCCCCTTTTTTTCTGCCATGCAAAATGCTATACTAGACATAATGAAAGCCCGCAGTTCTGCCCTGTTTTCCATATCTTCGGCAGTCCTGCAAAACCATGCTTGAAAGGGAATATGTATATGGAAAATGAGTACATTATTGAGATGTTGAACATCACCAAAGAATTCCCGGGTATCAAGGCGAACGACAACATTACATTACAGCTCAAAAAAGGAGAAATCCATGCTCTGCTTGGAGAAAACGGTGCAGGAAAATCAACCCTGATGAGTATTCTTTTTGGTCTGTATCAGCCTACCTCCGGAATCATCAAGAAGAATGGGCAGGAAGTCCATATCAACACGCCGAACGACGCCAATGATCTCAACATCGGTATGGTGCACCAGCACTTTAAGCTGGTCGAATGTTTCTCGGTTCTCGACAACATCATCCTCGGCGTAGAGCCGACCAAAGGCCTTTTCCTCGAGAAAAAGAATGCCCGTGCAAAAGTCATGGAACTGAGCGAGAAATACGGTCTGATGGTCGATCCGGACGCTCTGATCTCGGATATCACCGTCGGCATGCAGCAGCGTACCGAAATTCTGAAAATGCTCTACCGTGACAACGAAGTCCTGATCTTCGACGAGCCGACCGCGGTTCTGACGCCGCAGGAAATCGACGAGCTGATGAAGATCATGAAGAACCTCGCAAAAGAAGGAAAATCCATCCTCTTCATCACCCATAAACTCAACGAGATCATGGAAGTTGCCGACCGCTGTACGATTCTCCGCAAAGGAAAATACATCGGAACCGTCAACATCAGCGAAACTTCCAAAGAAGAGCTCTCCCGCATGATGGTCGGAAGAAACGTCAGCTTCTCCGTCAACAAAAAGCCGTCAAAACCGGGCGACACCGTTCTGAAAGTAGAGCACATGACCGTACCGAGCAAGGTGCACGGAAACAACGCCGTCAAAGATGTTTCCTTTAATGTAAGAAAAGGCGAGATTGTCTGCATCGCAGGTATCGATGGAAACGGCCAGTCCGAGTTCGTTCAGGGCCTCACGGGACTGGAAAAAGTATCCGGCGGTAAAATTCTGTTCAACGGACAGGACATCACGAAAGCTTCCATCCGCGACCGCTCCAAGATGGGCATGAGCCACATCCCGGAGGACCGCCATAAACACGGCCTCGTGCTGGATTACTCCATCGAGCAGAACATGGTGCTGCAGCGTTACTGGCAGCCGGAATTTGAATCCTTCGGCTTTATCAAATCAAAAGCCGTGCGCGAATATGCCGAGCGCCTGATCGAGCAGTACGATGTCCGCAGCGGCCAGGGTCCTGTGACCATCACCCGCAGCATGTCCGGCGGAAACCAGCAGAAAGCGATCATCGCGCGTGAGATCGACAAAGATCCTGATCTTCTCGTTGCGGTACAGCCTACCCGTGGTCTTGATGTCGGAGCCATCGAATACATTCACAGCCAGCTCGTTGCACAGCGCGACAAGGGAAAAGCCGTTCTTCTGGTTTCTCTGGAACTGGATGAGGTTATGGATGTTTCCGACCGTATTCTTGTTATGTACGAAGGAGAGCTGGTCGGCCAGCTGGATCCGAAAACCGTTTCTGTCGAAGAACTCGGTCTCTACATGGCAGGTGCAAAACGGGATCCGGTTCCCGAAGAAGTATAAAAGAGAGGTAAGAAAAGCATGAACGAAAAAACGAAAAACGCTCTTCTGTCCATTGTCGCTTCTCTTGTATGTATTGTGATCGGTCTTCTTGTGGGATTTATCATTTTATACTGCATCAACGCGGAGAACGCAGTGGATGGATTTACACGAATCATCAAAGGCGGCTTTTACTTAAAGCCGAAAGGAATCGGAAGTGAAATCGCTCAGTCCGCTCCCCTGATTATGACCGGACTTTCGGTTGCATTTGCTTTTAAAACAGGTCTGTTCAACATCGGTGCTGCCGGACAGTACACCGTCGGTGTCTTCGGCGCCCTGTATTTTGCCATCATCCTCCACATGCCATGGTATGTATGCCTTCTGGCTGCTATGGTCTGCGGAGCCATCTGGGGAGCAGTTCCTGGTATCTTCAAAGCATACTTCAACGTAAATGAAGTTATTACTTCCATCATGTTCAACTGGATTGGTCTTTATCTTGTCAATGAGCTGATGTACAACACCATCCTGGACATGTATGATCAGAAGACCACACGTACTTACAAATTAAGCTCCGCTTCTCCGAAATCCCTGATTCCGGACTGCGGCATGAACTCCATTTTCCGTACCAGTTCCACAACGATTGCGATTTTCATTGCGATTGCCATTGCGGTCATCATCTACATCGTTCTGAACAAAACAACCTTCGGCTATGAGCTGAAAGCCTGCGGATTCAATAAGGATGCTGCCAAATACGCCGGCATCAACGAGAAGAGAAACGTTGTTCTCTCCATGACCATCGCAGGTGCGCTTGCCGGAATCGGTGCAGGCCTCTACTTCCTCTCCGGTGCATCCGAGTGGAACCCGCAGGTATCGACAGCACTCCCGGCCATCGGATTTAATGGTATCCCGGTTGCGCTTCTTGCACTTAGCAACCCGATCGGCGTTATCTTCGCTGCTCTCTTCGTTGCTCATATTTCGGTCGGCGGTGCTTACCTGCCTACGAAATATTATCAGCCGGAGATCGCGGACCTGATCGTTGCCGTTATCATTTACCTTTGCGCATTCGTTACCCTGTTCAAGGGCATCGTTGCAAACCTGTTCAAGAGCAAAAAAGAGCAGAAAGCAAATGCCAATGCAGACAACGGAAAGGAGGAGAAGAAATAATGTTCCTTTTAATTAAATTTACCTTACTGTACGCCGTTGTTCTGATGCTCGTTGCGATGGGCGGTATGTTCTCCGAGCGAAGCGGTGTCATCAACATCGCGCTGGAAGGAATCATGGCGATCGGCGGCCTTGCCGGTGTCTTCGTCCTGGTTCTGTTCCCGGACCTCCCGGCTCCTGCACTTGTGGCACTTTCCATTCTGGCGAGCGCCGTATCCGGTATGATCTACTCTCTGCTGCTTGGCTTCTCCGCCATCACACTGAAAGCAGACCAGACGATCGGCGGAACCGCGCTGAACATGCTGGCTACTGCCATTGCCATCGTCCTGGTAAAAGCATTCAACAACGGCTCGGATGCCGGAAACGGTGCAGCTTCCGCAAAGCTGAACTACACCAACGCCGCTTTCATTTACAAGATCGGACCATTTACCGTGAACATCTTCCTGTTCATCGGCATCATCCTTCTGATCTGCAGCTACGTGTTCCTCTTCAAAACGAAATGGGGACTGCGCCTGCGTGCCTGCGGTGAGCATCCACAGGCAGCCGACTCTGTTGGTATCAACGTATACCAGTGGAGATACACCGGTGTTATCATCTCCGGTGCACTCGGCGGTATCGGCGGATTTGCCTACATCGTTCCGTCCGTTACCACCTGGAACTTCGAAGTCGGCGTAGCCGGTGCCGGATTCCTTGCCCTCGCTGTTATGATCTTCGGTCAGTGGAAACCGTTCCACATTGCCGGAGCAGCCGTATTCTTTGCGGTATTCCGTTCCCTGGCAAACATTGCGGACTCCACCGTCCTCTCCCATCTGGGACTGTCCAAGAACATTTACAACATGATGCCGTTTATCGCATCCATGATTATTCTCGCCTTCACATCCAAGAATTCCCAGGCTCCGAAAGCCGAAGGTATTCCATACGATAAGGGCGCAAGATAATATGTAACTATTCAGAGCCATGTGAAATGGAAGAAAAAATTGCGAATCATGCTTGCATGAATGAGCGGTTTTTTCTGGAATTTCATATGGCGAGCAGCCACATCGAGATGCAGCGCAGCGGAATCGAGATGTGGCTCTGAATAGTTACAATTTTTAAAGGCAGAGCCGTTAAATCCGAACTGTGTTTTTTCGGCTCTGCCTTTTCTCTATCATTCTGATTTATTTTTCATCAAAGAAAGGAAAAAATTATGCTGAACACCAAATTATTTGACCACACTATCTTAAAAGCAGACGCAACCGAAGCACAGGTTGCAAAGATCTGCGACGAGGCACTTGCACATGATTTTGCTTCTGTCTGCGTCAACCAGTACTACACCAAATTCGTTGCTGAAAAGCTCAAAGGATCTGACGTCAAAGTATGCACCGTTGTCGGCTTCCCTCTGGGCATGTCCGATACCCGTGTAAAAGCGTTTGAGACCCGTGCGGCCATCGAAGACGGTGCACAGGAGGTTGATATGGTCATCAACGTCGGAGCCCTCAAAGACGGCAAATACGACTTCGTACGCTCCGATATCCAGACCTTAAAAGAAGTATGCGGCAAGGACATCGTTCTGAAAGTCATCATCGAGACCTGCCTTTTAACCGATGAAGAGAAAGTAAAAGCGTGCGAGCTCGCAAAAGAAGCCGGCGCTGACTTCGTAAAAACCTCCACCGGATTTTCTACCGGCGGTGCAAAAGCGGCTGATGTTGCCCTGATGAGAAAGACCGTAGGCCCGGATATGGGCGTAAAAGCTTCCGGCGGAATCCACAACGCAGACGAGGCACAGGCTATGGTAGATGCCGGCGCAAGCCGTCTCGGAACAAGCGCAACACTGGCTATCATCGGATAAAAAGGAGTTTCTTATGGATACGATACTGATAGGAATTGCCGGAGGAACCGGCAGTGGAAAAACGACACTGGCAGATAAGCTGGTAGAAAGTTTTGGACGCGATGAAGTGAGCATTCTGCGCCATGACAACTATTACAAACGCCATGACGATATTCCTTTTGAGGAGCGTGCCAAATTAAATTACGATCATCCCGATGCCTTTGATACCGACCTGTTATGCCAGCACATTCTCGAGCTGAAAGCCGGAAAATCCATCGAGATGCCGGTTTACGATTATGCCATGCATAACCGCTCGGATAAAACGATTCTGGTCCATCCTGCCCCGGTTATCGTGCTCGAGGGCATTCTCCTCTTCGTTGAGAAGGATCTCTGCGATCTGATGGACATCAAAGTCTTTGTCGATACCGATGCGGACGTGCGGATTCTCCGCCGGATCCTGCGCGATGTAAAAGAGCGCGGCCGTTCTCTGGACAGCGTTGTAACGCAGTACCTGACGACCGTAAAACCGATGCACGAGCAGTTCGTAGAGCCGAGCAAGCGCCGTGCCGACGTGATCATCCCGGAGGGCGGACAGAACACCGTTGCTCTTGAAATGCTGATCGAGCGGGTGCGTAAGCATCTGAATCTGGTGCAGAACCAGTAAACATCCGTTTATTGCTATAAAAATCTGCAAAAAAAGAACGAGGACTGAATTTTCTCTTTTTCCGTCCTCGCTCTTTTTATTTTTCCCTTACAGATGTTCCAGCATTCCCTGCAGCCAGATCTGGCCTTTGAAACGTCTTCCCACTTCCGGTACTCCAAATAAATCCTTTTCGTTGATACAGATGTCTATCGGCACATCGTTGCAGACGAGGCCGAGCTCATACACCCGCTCGCCCGTTACCGCGTTCTTCGTTGTATTCATCTCCGTAATTTCACCCATCACGCTGTACTGGTCACATTCGAGACCGCTCGGCATGAAAAAGCTATCTACAATAGAAAAGACATCTTCCTTCGTCAGACGCTGGGAAATCATGGCATATGTGTCAATATCATCCATGGTGAGACTTTCCATCGCATCCTCATCCCCGTTTCTGGCAGCCGAGATCAGTGAATTCTTCTGCTGCGTGCTGCGGCGCTCCTTCTCGACCTGTTCCGGGTCTTTCTGGATCGGAAGCAGAATTGTTCCTTCCGCTGCAAGACCGGAGACAGAAAGCGGGAGCGGAAGCGGCTGCAGCGCATTTTTCTGTTTCATCTCAAGATATTCCGCTGCATGCGTCAGATAAAAGATCATCGTGATGCCAAGCCGCATATCGTCGCAGGCGCCTGCAAACGATTCCTTATCGACGTGGCGCTCCACCGATACCTCCTCGTAGGAGCTGATCTGCCCGCCCTCGAAATAGGGATAATAATATTCCATCTGGAAACGGTTGTTCTCATCAATTTCCCCACAGACCGTGATACCACAGTCATATGCATATTCTTTCGAAAATTCAGCAAAAAGGTGGTGTTCTTCTGTTTCCACAATCTTTTTACGGTCGTAGTTTTCTACTACATCACGAAGAATCTCCTGGAGTTCCTTCGTCGTCTTGATCTTTGAAAATCCAATGGTTTTCAGGTAAGCGTGCATAAGAACACCTCCTCTCATTCCTTTGTATTTCTTATGCGATTAGTGTTTCGGAACCAGTTTTTCTTTTCCGCCCATGTACATACGAAGAACTTCCGGAATGCTTACGGTTCCGTCTGCATTCAGGTTGTTCTCCAGGAATGCGATCAGCATACGCGGCGGAGCAACTACGGTGTTGTTCAGGGTATGTGCCAGGTATTTCTTTCCGTCCTCGCCGTTGACACGGATTTTCAGACGTCTTGCCTGTGCATCACCAAGGTTGGAGCAGCTTCCTACCTCGAAGTATTTCTTCTGACGCGGAGACCATGCCTCAACATCGACAGATTTTACTTTCAGGTCAGCCAGGTCACCGGAGCAGCACTCCAGAGTACGAACCGGGATATCCATGGAACGGAACAGGTCTACGGTGTTCTTCCACAGTTTGTCATACCACATCATGCTGTCTTCCGGTTTGCAGACAACAACCATCTCCTGTTTCTCAAACTGATGGATACGATAAACACCACGCTCCTCGATGCCGTGTGCTCCTTTTTCTTTACGGAAGCACGGAGAGTAGCTGGTCAGGGTCAGAGGCAGTTTCTCCTCCGGGATGATGCTGTCGATGAATTTACCGATCATGGAGTGCTCGCTGGTTCCGATCAGGTACAGATCCTCGCCCTCGATTTTGTACATCATGGACTCCATCTCAGCGAAGCTCATAACACCGTTTACGACGTTGCCGTGGATCATGAAAGGCGGTACGCAGTAGGTAAATCCGCGGTCGATCATGAAATCTCTTGCATAAGAAAGGATGGCAGAGTGGAGGCGTGCAATGTCGCCCATCAGATAATAGAATCCGTTTCCTGCAACTTCTCTTGCTGCGTCCAGATCGATTCCGTCGAAGGACTCCATAATGTCGGTGTGATACGGGATTTCAAAATCCGGTACAACCGGCTCGCCGAAGCGCTCTGCTTCTACGTTCTCGCTGTCATCTTTTCCGATCGGTACGGAAGGATCGATGATGTTCGGGATCACCATCATGATCTTCTTGATTTCTTCTTCTACTTCTTTTTCTCTTGCAGAAAGAGCCTCGATGCGGGAACCGTCAACAGCTACCTGTTTCTTTACTTCCTCAGCCTCTTCTCTCTTGCCCTGGCCCATCAGTGCGCCGATCTGTTTGGAGATTTTGTTTCTTTTTGCACGAAGTGCTTCTACTTCCTGTTTGATGTCACGGTTTTCTTTATCCAGCTCGATGACTTTATCAACCAGCTCCAGTTTCTGATCCTGGAATTTATTTCGGATATTCTGTTTTACAACTTCCGGGTTTTCTCTTAAAAACTTAATGTCTAACATAATTTCCTCCTAGTAGATCTTATCCCCTCATTTTGGCGGGATTCTTTTTGTTCTTTCCAGCCCGGAACCACTGCCGTTTTTCCAGCATTTATGCGGGTTTGGCGCGTTCCAGTACCATCATATAACAGTATATGCATTTTTTCAAGCGTTCTTTCATGCTGTTTTTCTGCGGTCCGCTTTTACATCAGATCGATCGAATTCATCGTAATTGCCTGGCGCAGCGCGTCGATTTCCTCGGCGCTCAGCATGATATAGGACTCGCCTTTTACGATCTCTTTCAGATATAAAAAACAGTTGTCACGGCTGTGGATTGCATTCAGGATAAAACCTGTGTTTTCTTTGTCGAGCATTGCCAGCGCAAAACTCATCTTTCCGCCCACATCGTCAAACGCATCATATTTTACGATTCCGTATTTGTTCAGCGTCATGCCCTGGATCTTTTTCAGATCCGCAAGATTTTTTTTCGTCAGCTCATTCTGCTTGTTCAGTTTGTCAATTTCCTTGAACCGCTGATGAAACAGCTTTTCGAGTGACTGGGCGTCTTTTCCCTTCATAAAGCTTCTGTACTTCTGGTTCAGTCTGCTCAGACGCAGCGACATGCTGACCGTCATAATCATCATCACGATAATCAGTACAATCAGAAGAAGTACAACAACGCCAAGGTCAATTCCTACCTTACTAAATAAATCGCTCATTATTCTACCTCTTACTGTATTGATTCAAACAGATCCATGATTCTCTCGAGCTCTTCCTGGGAATAATACTCGATCTCGATCTTTCCTTTGTGCTTTGCCCCGCGGTGAATGGAAACCTTCGTACCAATGATGCTCTTAATTTTCTCTTCCAGACCTTCGTAGATGGCTTCCTCTTCCAGATTGACTTTCTTTTCTTTCTTCACCTTCGGATTCAGGATCTCTTTGACCAGGCGCTCGGTCTCACGGACACTGAGCTTTTCATCGAAGATTTTCATTGCCGTATTGTACTGGAGCTCTTTATTCTCCAGCGCCAGCAGCGTACGCACATGACCGGTTGTCAGCATTTCATCGACAACCATCTGCTGTACCCTGTCGTCCAGTTTCAGGAGACGCATCGAGTTTGTAACCGCCGTTCTGCTCTTGGAAACGCGCTCTGCGATTTCATCCTGGCGGAGATGGAACTCTTCCATCAGGCGTTTGTATGCATGTGCCTCCTCAATCGGGTTCAGGGATTCTCTCTGAATATTTTCAATCAGGGAAATCTCGACAACTTCCTGCTCGGTAAAATCTTTGATGATGACCGGTACTTCTTTGATTCCGGCAAGCTTTGCAGCCCTCCATCTCCGTTCCCCTGCGATGATCTCATAATAATCATCTTTTTTCTGCACCAGAATCGGCTGTAGAACTCCGAACTGTTTAATGGATTCCGAAAGTTCGATCAGGCCGTCCTCGTCAAAGGATTTTCGCGGCTGTTCGCGGTTCGGTTCAATTTCGGAGATTTTCAGTTTCATCTCAACTGGTTTTTCGACAACTTTTTCAACAACCTTCTCGACTACTTTGACCTCCGGTTTTACCGGTTTCTCTTTTGCTTCTGCTTTGGCCGAATGTCCCGGTGAAATCAGGGAATCCAGGCCCTTGCCTAATCCTCCTCTTCTCGCTGCCATTACTCTTCATCCCCCCTGTGAATCACTTCGTCTGCCAGGAGACGGTAGCTCTCTGCACCGGTGGACCGCTTGTCGTAATAGTTGATCGGCATACCGTAGCTCGGTGCCTCCGCAAGGCGGACATTTCTCGGAATAATGGTTTTGTAGATATTCTGATCCAGGCTGTCTTTTACGTTTTCTACTACCTGCAGAGAAAGATTCGTTCTCGCATCGTACATGGTAAAGACAACGCCTTCCATCTCCAGTTCCGGATTCAGACGCTCCTGCACCAGCTCAATCGTGTGCATAAGCTGGGATAAGCCCTCCAGTGCGTAATATTCACACTGAATCGGCACCAGAACGGTGTCCGCGGTGGTCATCGCGTTGATTGTCAGCATATTTAAGGATGGCGGACAGTCAATAATAATGAAGTCGTACTGATCGCGAACCTGATCAATTGCGTTTTTCAGGATGAATTCTTTGTCTTCCACCCCGATCAGCTCGATCTCCGCTCCGGCCAGATTGACATTGGAAGGGATAAGGGAAAGATTGTCAAAATTCAGAGGAATGATGCAGTCCTCCAGTTTTGACTCTCCAAGAAGCAGCTCATAGATGGTATTTTCCACTTCATTTTTCTCTACTCCCATTCCGCTGGTGGTATTTCCCTGCGGGTCCATATCAATGGTCAGAACTTTTTGTCCCATTTCTCCTAAACAGGAAGAAAGGTTAATTGCGGTGGTAGATTTGCCTACGCCGCCTTTCTGGTTTGCAATTGCAATTGTTCTTCCCAAAATATGTATTGCCTCCTTTCATCTTTTTGTTTTCCATTTGCAGTTTTTCCTTTTTACAGGAAATGACCTGCCGGCACTTCTTTCAAAAAAATGATTCATGCGGCAGGTGTTTTGGCATATAGATAGGAAAAATCTCCTTTTCTATGCCAGTCTATCTGAGGAATTCTTCAGATTCTATCTCAAAATTGCCCCAATTTGGGACAAAGATATTTTATCATACTACGCCGGATTTTACTACTGGAAATGTTTCACGTGAAACATTTTCTGCATTTTTGCATGATTAGGCGGTTTGAAACATAAGAAAATTGGAGATTTTTGGCGATGTTTCACGTGAAACATTTTGAAAAGCACTGTTTTACAATAATTTTTCTCGGTTTTTACGCTGTTTAAAGGCTTTTTGGAATTTTTTCAGCGATGATTTTGCATTTTTTTGATGGTTTCCAAGTAATTCTGCAATGTCAGAACATTTTTTCTGTTTCACACAGTTTTTATAAAATGTTTCACGTGAAACATTTTAATTTTTGACGTTTTTGAGGTATAAATATACTGGAAACGTTATTTTAATCGTGTGATGCTCTTTTTCAAGGAAATCTCAGGTGATTAGGAAGAAAAAATCAACTTATCAGGATATTATTGATACATAGATCAGGAATCAAAACTGTTTATGGTTGTTCGGTGATCGTAAATGTCTCTTTTGTATATAAAATGTATTTTTATTCACCAGGGCTCTGTTTTTTCATCGTTCTTCCTCGCTTTTTTCAAATTTGCAGCATTTTTCTCTTTATTTTCATCAGTAAGAGGCATAATCCGTGAGACATCCTCTTTTTCATTTTTTCTCCAGTTTTTCTCTTTTCGGGCGGTTTTTCTTTGATTTTTTTTATTTTACAGGCCAAGCTGCACATTTTCTGTTTTTTATCGATTTATTTGATTTCACTATAATTTTTCTGTTTTTATGGTTTTAATATTTTTCTCTCGCTGCCACGTCTTTTATCCTCTTTTCCATCTTTCTGGCTTACCTTTTTCTTTTTTTGTAAACAATCTCACTTTTTCTCTTTTATCAACATTTTTTATTCCTTCTCTCCGTTTTTTATCCCTCATCGCCATTTCACACCATTTTCTTGCCTTTCACTGCCTCTCCCTCCCGTTTTTATTCTTTTCGCCCATGTCTATACTACATTTTCCCCTTTTCAGTCGTTTTTTGCCTTTTCTCAACTCATTTTTATCTTTTTTGCTTTTTCCGCCTCTTCCGTCGTTTTACACCCTCTTTTTGCTATTTTTTTAGATCGTCCTTCATTTTTTCGTTTCTACTTATGTCACTTTTCCCGTCTCATTTTTCACGTTTCACGTCTCTCAAAATGTTTCACGTGAAACATCGTTTTTTACGATTTTCGGTCTTCGGCGATCAGTGAGAAGCGATTTGCTTCCCGGCTTTCCGAAAATCACTCTCATTTTTCACCTCTCTTATTTTTAAAATAATCGTATTTTCTATTCTATTTTTGATTTTCTCCGTATTTTCTACATTTTTCCTGTATTTTCGCGTGTTTCACGTAGTTTTTCGTCTCTGTTTTCTCTCTTTTATTAAATTATTTAATTATATTTTTATATTTTCGTATGAATTGAACTTTTACATTCGTTTTTTCGGATTTTCCAAACCATTTACTAAACGCATTTTGGGACCATTTTTTCATGGATTTTTACCAATCTGGAAGGATTTTATCCCATAGTGCCGTTTTCATGCTTTTATGTGTATTATTGCATCATTTTTTCTCTGTTTTTTGCAGTTATGTAAACTATTTAAATATGCCATTCGCCAGTAGTTGACATAACGTAGTTCTCCTGAATTGTCTACGCTTTTTGTTAAATTGCGCCTTGTTTTCGTCTCTTTTTCTCATTTTTCCCTTAATTTTTGCATTGTATCTTTCCCTTTTTTCGCTTATAATAAGCTCAACACAACGTTTCGAACCGATTCCTCCCCTCCGGGAGACCCCTGAAAGGAGTTTTATCATATGAAACACAGCAAAAAACTGGTCACCTTGAGTGTCCTCACCACGATGTCCGGCGCAGCGATTTACTTTCTGAATAAAACGCTCGATACCGCCGCCGTACGGAAAAACCTGCTCGCCTCGGCTGAAAAAGAGATCTTTTCCTGGCAGTTCGGCGATATTTTTTACACAAAAAAAGGCACCGGAACCCCGATGCTCTTACTTCATGACTTACATTGTGCCTCCAGCGGCCGCGAATGGCAGTATATTGAGGATACTCTCGCAAAGGATCACACCGTCTACACACTCGATCTTCTCGGCTGCGGCCGTTCCGACAAGCCGGCGATCACGTACACGAACTTTTTATACGTACAGCTCATCGTCACCTTCATCAAGCAGGTCATCGGATGTCCAACCGACGTAATTGCATCCGGTTTATCCGGTTCTTTCGTCGTAACCGCCTGCAATACAGCCCCGAAATGCTTCGGCCGAATCATGATGATCAACCCGACCGACCTTGCCAAGCTCAACAAAATTCCGGATAAACGCAGCCGCTTCCTGAAACGCATGATTGAGCTCCCGCTTGTCGGCACGCTGCTGTACCACACGCTCACCGGCCGCTCCAACATCGAGCTTTTATTCACCGAGAGCTATTATCACAACCCATTTCACCGCTCACCGGAGGACGTAGACGCCTTCTACGAGTCCGCACACCTCCAGAACAGCGCCGGAAAGTACCTTTTTGCAAGCCTTGCGGGCAATTACGTGAACCTCAACATCGGCCACGCCTTAAAACACATCGACAACAGCATGTTCCTCATCGGCGGTGAGGAGGAACCAGGCATCGCAGAAACCTTTGCGCTGTACACGGCACTCAACACTTCCATCGAAACCCAGATCCTGCCGAAAACAAAGCACATGCCACAGATGGAGGCCCCACAGGCCCTCTTAGACCAGATCCAGATCTTCTTCGCACCGGTACAGTAATACCCCCTTCTGCTCCCGGCCTCGAGCGAAAAAAATGAGACAAAAAAACGGAGAATTTACTGATATTTCCATGTCAGTAAATCCTCCGTTTTTCCATTTTTAACCCGGCTCACAGTCCATTTCCAACGCATCTTCCTCTGCGCCCGGATAATCCGTTGGCGGCGCTGTATACGTTTCCATTCCCTCTTTTATTTCATCCATCGTATAAATATTAATTCTCTCCTCCGGCGCTGCATCCGGGTCAAATTCCACCGTTTCTCCCAGTGCAAGCATCATTGGCTCATCCGCATTTCTTTTCTCATCTGCAATCTCATACGCGTTTACATATTCACCCGACGCAGTCTCTACATACTGTCCAAACCCGTCGCAAAGCCGGTAATAAAGCTCCTTTTCCGCATCTTTCTCCAGAAAATACAAGGATTTCTGCCCGATCACCGGATCAAGGTCGCAGAAGCTGATCTGTATATAGTTCTCCCGCCGTTCCTCCTCCGAATACTCCGCTTTCAGCTCCTCTGCGTTCCAGTACGTAATTCCCGCATCCTCCATGGACTGCAGATACTCTTCCACCGTAACTGCTCCGCCCGGCTTTCGAACCGTAATATGTTCTCCGGCTTCCATATCACCTTTCAAAACGTCATCCACCCGCAGTGAAATATCGGTTGCAATCTCAATTCCCCCGGCAAAACAGCTATAATCCTCTACCGTTCCTAGAACAATGAGATCGCTTCCCTCTTTCTGCTCATAAAAGCTATTATAAAACCGATCCCACTCCTTCAACCCTCCGTACTGCATATTTACCTTTGCCGGATCCAGATTTTCAAACCGCATTTTCTCCTCTGTTTCCGCCGTTTCTGCATTACCGCAGCCCACCAGCAGAATACACAATACTGTCAAACAAACCCTTTTCATCCTTTCACCCCCCATCCACCGTCTTTGTTATACTCCCATTATACTTCTTCCGCTTTCATTTTCCCATAAAAAAACGGAAGATTTACTGATTTTTCACTCTCAGTAAATCCTCCGTTTTCAATTTTAACCAGCCTTTAATGACTCCTTATTCCGCCGAATCCGAAGAACTGTCATCCTCCGTCTTTGCCGCAAGCAGTTTCCCGTAATTTTCCACCATGGTCTTCACGTTATTTTTATTCACAAGAGACGGCACTCCGTCCTCATCTACCGTGTAATAGAAGCTCGAATCATACGGGCTGTAAGCGAATGTCAGGTCGCCGTCTGTCATATGGAAGACAGCGGTAAACTCGGCATCCTTGGCCTGTACGAGGCTCTCATCCTTCGTCTGCGCCTTCAGGCCAATGAGTGAAGAATAGAATGTGGTAAACGTTGATTTATCAATCGTTTCATCGCCGCAGGTGTAACTGATTTCCTGTGTTGTGGAATCGCTGTCGTCATCCTTTTTCTCTTCCACATGGCGTACATACGTCTTCGTCTCGCCGTTATACGTAATATCAAGACTCGTCAGATCCGATACATTTTCCATGCCGATATACATGTTCCAAAAATCAGATGCCTTCTTTCCGGTGAAGGTTTCAACGTTCGAAGCCGTCATCAGATGAACTTCATTCGAGCCGTCCAGCTTCACGTAATAAGAACCGCCGTCCTCATTTGCATTGCCGACATACAATACCAGATCTTTCTCCACCGTAACGGTTGTCGTTTCGGAAGAAGAGCTCGTTGCAGTGCTGTCGCTTGATGCAGAATCTGCCGCAGAATCCGAAGAAGTATCGGCCGTCGTCGCATCATCCGAAGCAACCTCCTGCTCTTCTGTGTAATGCACGCGAATCGTCGTCTTTGGCTGATCCAGTCCGTACTGGGAAAGATCCGATGCGTTGTACGTAACAAGATCTCCAAAGCTAAGAGATGCCACTGCACTTGTCATGGTGCCGATCGAATCCGCATCACCGCCATGTGCCGCTCCATCTGCGTCCACAACCTGCCATTCATCCGTCTGGAGTGCCGAATCAGCAGCGCTTACTTCTTTTGTCAGCGTATATCCGTTCTCACCCTCCACCTGCAGCTTTGTAATGTTTTCCGCCGTCACAGATGGCATGGATTCCGTTGTCGCCCACTCCATCATATCGGACGGGAACATCGTTCCAAGCGATGTGCTTACCAGATAAACCTTACTCGTATCATCGTTCAGATAAATATAGTATCTGCTCGAGCTGTTCTTATCTCCGACATGAATCGTCGTTTTCTCGTCTCCCGCAGTCACTACAACCTCCTGAGACGGCGTCTCGAGCCCAAAATCGGCCATAGAATCGATTTCATCGCCTTCAATGACTCTTTCTGCTGTCATGCTGCTAAGAGAGCTTAAAACGTTCGTTATCTTGCCCTCATCCAGTGGGAATCCATCCTCCTGATCGTATGTCCAGATATCGGTATCATCGTCTCCTGCTGTTTTCGTAAAGGACACCGTCTCTCCGTTGATCTGGAACGAAAGCGCTGTTACATCATCTTTTGAAAAATCAACCACTTTTTCGGCGTCTGCACCAGAATCCGAACTGCCGCTGTCCGCATCGGCGGTGCTGTTTTTCTTCGTCAGCACCACCAGTACGGCAAGAAGCAGTACCAAAAGGATCAGGCAGGCCGCCATCTTTCCTTTTTTCTTCATCACTGTTTTCTCCTCTTCATCCAGATCATCACGCCAATCACAACAAGTACCAGCGGAATTCCCGCAATGGTAATAATAGACCAGGTGTTAACTGCTCCCTGTGTAAATACCAGGTTTGTATAGCTTGTGCTCTTGCTTGGAATAACAACGGTCTGCTCCACATCACACATGGAGGTCAGTGCAGTCGCTGCCAGCTTCGAGTTCGCACCGCTGATTGCCTGGTCAATCTGGCTGCTCAGCATCGATGCACTCGAGAAATAAATGATCTGTGTCTCTTTATCATCTACAGTCTCTGTGATGGAAACACCAAGGTCAAATGCGCCCGTCTCACTGTCCGCACTCTTCGACCAGGTGCTGTTCTCCGGGTCATTTTCAATATAAGCGTCCTCGGTGGTCGTCAGAAGGCTCTTGATCGTAATGGTATCACGATAAGAATCGAGCTTCTGAATTGCCTGTGCAACCGGCATCAGAATGTAATTACTCTTTACTTCGGTTGTAATGTCATCACTCTGAATGTTCGGCAGCAGATAATACGGCATCTGCGGATAATAATGCTGGGAATCGGTCTCCACAACAATTCCGCTGGAGCGTTTCACGCCGTAGTTCTCCAGTATGGAATCCAGATTCGGCATATCCGTTCCGGTATAGCTGGTGAACATCAGAAGTTTTCCGCCGTTTTCCAGGTAGGTAATGACTTTATTTGCCTCATCCTCTGAAAAATCGGTGGTCGGGGACATGATTACAAGCTCCTCGGCATCCTCCGGGATATCGTCTGTCATCAGGGCAAGATCACTAATTTCCACATTGTTTTTGTTAATGGCATCGCTGAAGTTCGTAGAGAGATCACTCTCGGAAGCCTCGCCGTGGCCGGTTACCCAGTAAACCTTCGGGTTGTTTTCACTCGTCACATACGTGATGGCACTGGTAATCTGACCCTCGCCGTCAAAGCCGGTCGTCTGTGTCTGATAGGTCTGATAGTTCGTGGAAGTCTCCCACATATCACTGTTGCTGACCACCTTGCTCTTGTCACCGCATACGGCAATCACACTATTTGCAGCTACCGTCTGATCGGTATACTGACTCGTAAATTTCGGATACAGATCCGGGTCTTTTGTCTCTACTTTGATATGGTCAGAAAGCTCATCGTAGTGCTCCAGCAGCTTCTCGATCGTATCGTTTTCGCTGCCTTTCTGTACGATATAGTACAGGGTGACGTCTTGATCGAGGTCCTTTAATGCCGTTTTCGTCTCATCTGTAATGGAGTACATTTTCTGGGTACTCAGGTCAATCTGCGTTTTACTGGTCGGAATCTGTGCCACAATCAGGTTAATAACTACAATCACGGCCAGAACAATCACCGTCATAATCGAAGAATAAGAGCCCTGTTTCAGGTGCTTTTTCTGCTCCTCGCCGGCGAACACTTCCTTCAGATGTTCTTTGGAGAACGTCTTTTTCAGCCTTTCTTTGATGTTGAAATTCATTTTATGCTGTTTCTTTTCCTTCTTTTCGCTGCTCATCGTCTCCACCTCCTAATTCCAGCGTTTTTTCTGCAGGGACTGCATTGCAAGGAAAGTGCAGATTGCAATAACGGACAGGTAATAAACAACACCGCCGATGTCCAGAATACCGTTCACAAAGTTATCCATATGGCCTGCCATGTTGAATATACCGAGCAGATCCTGGATTTTTCCCTCAAGAAGGGTGGATTTTATGAAGTAAACTGCTGTCAGCGCGCCCTCGCCAATCACGGCAATCACGCCGGTAATGATCGGGTTTTTAATCATACTGCCGATCCAGAGACATACCAGCGCAATGATGATAAAGAACGCAAAAAAGGAACTTCCGGCTCCCTCCGGGAAGAAATTTGCAATACCGCTCTCCACGTAGCACAGGAACAGGATCACAAAGCCGACAACGGCTGCGATGACCTGACTCTCGGTGATGGAGGAAACAAACACGCCGACCGAAATATAGGCTGCTCCCAGCAGGAAATAGCCAAGAATCGAGGTGTAGGATACGGCGTAGGAAACGGTTCCGTGGGTTCCAAGAAGCAGCGGATACAGGCACATGATCAGCACCGGAATTACGTAAATGGTAAGAAGCGCCAGATATTTTCCAAGGATAATATCGGAAATTTTTACCGGTGCGGTAAGGAGCAGCTGATCCGTCTTATTTTTCTGCTCCTCCGACAGGACACGCATTGTCAGAACTGGTACTGCGATCAGCAGAATAAATGCGGAATTCTGCAGCGCGTATCCGATCTCCGGGTAACCCTGCTGCAGGTTGATGGCCGTAAAATACAGGCCGAACAGCGCCAGAGTAAACGCCATAAACAGATATCCGATCATGCTTGTCAGATAGCTTTTTAACTCTTTTTTATAAATCGCCGTCATTGTGCGTCTCCCTCCTCCTGTTTTGTTTCAGCGGCTGATTCCGCTGCATCTGTGCTTTTTTCTTCAGACGTTTCCCCGACAGCCGTTTTGTCTGCTTCTGGTTCACATTCTTTTTCACATTCTTTTTGTTTCAGCTGTTCTTTCTCTGCTTTTTTCAGCTTTCTTGCAGCCTTTCCGGAATCATCGGTCAGCTCCAGGAAGACGTCTTCCAGAGACATCGAGGAGGAAGTCAGCTCGAGGATCGGGCAGTTGGCCTTTGCCAGTGCATAGAACAGCTCCTCGCGGATATCCTTATCCTTTTCAGTGGTAATTTTTACCTTAATCTGCTCCTCATTCGGCGTATTTTCATATTGGATCTCTTTTGCATCGAGCGCATTAAGCGCCGGAACCAGCTGCTTTCTCGTTCCGTGAACGGTACATGTAACCGTGTTTGATCCAAGCATCAGTTTACTTAAGTTTTCCGGGGTATCACTCGCAACGAGCTGTCCCTTTGCGATAATCATGACGTAATCGCAGACGGCGCTGACCTCGGAAAGGATATGGGAACTTAAGATAACGGTATGTTTTTTGCCCAGTGATTTAATCAGATCGCGGATCTCAATGATCTGCTTCGGGTCCAGACCTACGGTCGGCTCGTCGAGAATGATGATCGGCGGATAACCGAGCACCGCCTGTGCCAGTCCGACTCTCTGACGGTATCCTTTCGACAGGTTCTTGATCAGACGGTTCTGCATATCGGTGATCTTCACCAGATTCATGACCTCAAGAATCTGTTTCTTTCTCTGATCCTTTGGAATTTTCTTTAATTCCGCCACGAATTTCAGATATTCCAGAACGGTCATGTCCGTGTAGACCGGCGGCAGCTCCGGCAGATAGCCGATGCATTTTTTTGCCTCCTCCGGCTCCTCCAAGATGTTGTGGCCGTTGATCAGCACTTCGCCCTCCGTAGATGCCAGATAGCCGGTGATGATGTTCATGGTCGTTGATTTTCCGGCTCCATTCGGGCCAAGAAATCCATAGATCTGGCCTTCTTCTACGGTAAAACTCAGGTTATTGACAGCTACGTGGTCGCCATAGCGTTTCACCAGGTTTTTAACCTCTATCAATGTTCCTTCCTCCTTGTTTCTTAAAGCAGTCCCAGCCCGCCCTTGGGGGTGAAAGAGCCGGAGATGCTCTCATTTTCTAAAGACACTTTATCTTATTCTGAAAATGTGATAATTTGCTGGAAAATTTGTGAAAAAACAGTGAAGCCATGGAGCAGTTTGTTTGTTTTTCGACGAAAAATCAATTTCTTTTACCATAAGAATCATGTATACTATAACGTATCCGCGGACGGACGCTTTTCCATTTTTGTTCCGCCGCAAAATATTACGCCGGACTTTTTCCCGTCCGGGACTGGAGATTTTAGGAGACTCTATGAATAAAAAAGACTACTACTGGGCCAAGTATATGCTGATTTTCGGCTTTTTCTGCATCTCTTTTGGCACCTCGATTTTCCTGAAAACCGAACACGCCCCCGATGAGGCGATGCGGATGCTGATTCCGGAATACATCGTCTCACACCACACACTGCCGAACGGCATGGAAGAATCGGTGCGCCATCCGCTGTGGGGATTCTCCTATGCGCTGTATCCGTATCTGACCGCGATCATCAGCTCCGTGTTTATGGCCATTACATCGCTGTTTACGAAAAGTGCAGCGGCTCTTTTAACTGCCGCTCGCCTCACCAGCGTCCTTTCCGGCACCGGCACACTGATCGTTGTGTTTCTGATCGGCGAAGAGCTCTTTGAACGGCGCGAATCCGCACTGCTCGGCGGTATTTTCGTCGGTTTTCTGCCGCAGTTTGTGTTCCTCTCCTGCTATGTGAACAACGACTCGTTCGCCGTTTTCACGGTCGCACTGATCATCTATTTCTGGATTCGCGGCATGAAAAGCGCATTCTGCAAAAAAGACTGTATCGGCCTGGGAGCAGGCTGCGGACTCTGCGCGCTGTCGTACTATAACGCCTACGCGTACCTGCTGTGCAGCATTCTGCTGTTCTTCGCGCTGATGATTCATTTCCGGAAACCGGCAAAAGAAATTTTTGTCAAAGCGCTGGCTGTTTTCGCTATCGCCTTCCTGATCGGCGGCTGGTTCTTCATCCGCAATGCCGTCATCCACGACGGCGATCTGCTCGGCATGCGCACCTCGAATGAATCCGCAGCGCTGTACGCAGCCGATGAATACAAACCAGAGAATCGTCAGACCCCGGCATCCGAAGGCTGGAGCTTCCAGCAGACGTATTTACAGACCCCGGAGGGCCGCACCTCCAACTGGCTGTTCTCGACCGTCAGCAGCTTCATCGGCTCGTTCTCCTACATGACCGTCCATCTCCCGATGGTGCTTTATCTGCTGTACGGCGCCCTGATGGCATTCGGATTCCTAGTGTTTTTGTTCCTCGGCATGGTTCCGCACTGGTTCCGCAAAAAGCCGCAGCTTCTCCTCTTTGTGATGCTGTTCCTCGCCTGCCTGGTCACGCTGTTCATGGACATGTACAACACGTATTTCAGCGACTACCAATCGCAGGGCCGTTACCTGATGCCGGCGCTCGTCCCTCTGATGATCTGGATCGACGACGGCTACTCTTCTCTCACCGCGAAACTTCCCGCCAAGTGGAAGCGCGCCTCCTGCCATCTGACACTCCTGCCTGGAACGATCTGGCTGGTACTGTTCCTCATCAGCTACATCGGATTTCTGATTCCGGGCTGCTGTATGGCATCCTAAACGTTTTCAGAACGTCAAAAAGCGCTGCAAAGAACTTTTTTCTTCTGTTCTTTGCAGCGCTTCTTTTATTTTTTTGAATTTTTTACTGAATCGGCTCCTTCGCCGGTGTTCCCGCTTTTCTCGGGTACTTTTTCGGCGTTGCCTTCACCTTCTCGATGCAGACAAACGATCTCTCATCCTCGGTTCCCGTAAGCTGGAAGTAAACCGGCTCTTTCGCCTCGCCGCCGAGCACATGAATTGCTTTTTGGGCCGCGGTAAGCTCCTCATTCAATTTGCCCGATTTATACGAGACAAACCGTCCTCCCACCTTCACATATGGCAGACAATATTCCGAAAGGGAGCTTAAATTCGCCACTGCCCGCGACACCACGAGATCAAACTGCTCCCGGTAATCCTTCTGGCGTGCGAAATCCTCGGCTCTTCCGTGAACCGCCGTGATTTTCGAAAGGCCAAGCTGTCCGATCACCTCATTCAGGAATTTCACCCTCTTATTCAGTGAATCCAGCAATACAACTTCCACCTCCGGAAACGCGATTTTCAGCGGGATTCCCGGAAAACCGGCTCCCGTTCCCACGTCGAGAATGCGTCCCGCCTGTTCCACATCACAGACCTTCACCAGCGACAGACTGTCGAGAAAATGCTTCGTAATCACCTGATCGAACTCCGTAATCGCCGTCAGATTCATAAACGAATTCCACTCTACAAGCAGCTCATAATACTGCAGAAACTGCGTCTTCTGCTCCTCGGAAAGTGTGATTCCAAGCTCAAAAAGGCCGCGCTCAAATCCTTCAAGATTGTATTCTTTCATGTTGTTCTCCGTTCTACTCTATTCTTCCAAGTGCCCGCTGCACTTTTTGTTACGATCCACGCAGCACGAAAGCACTTGCTGTTTCGCTGCATAAGAATGTAATTCAGGCATGCATATCTGCCATTTATTTATGTCCCAGATACACCAGCAGAACCGAAATATCCGCCGGGGAAACGCCTGAAATACGGGACGCCTGGCCGATGTTGATCGGGCGGTACAGGTTCAGCTTCTGTTTCGCCTCGATACGCAGACTCTGAATCTCGTCGTAATTGATATTCTCCGGGATCTTCTTCTCTTCCATCTTCTTGAACTGCTCCACCTGCTTCATCTGGCGCCTGATATAGCCGTCGTACTTGATGTTGATGTTGACCTGCTCCTGCACATCCTCCGGCAGCTTGGGTCTTTTCGGATCTACTTCCGCCAGCATCTTATAATTCAGTTCAGGTCTCCGGATCAGCTCTGCGAGCGAACTTCCGCCGGAAAGCAGCGTCGATCCATACTCTTCCAGAAGCTCATTGATGTTCGAGCTCGTTCCCACATACGTATTCTCCACGCGCTCAATCTCTTCCTGAATCCGCTGTTCTTTTACTTTCAGTGCCTCATACTGCTCCTCGCTGATCAGACCTGCGCGGTAGCCGTATTTGCGCAGACGCAGATCCGCGTTGTCCTGACGGAGCAGGAGACGGTATTCCGCGCGGCTCGTCATCATACGGTACGGCTCATGGTTCTCTTTCGTCACGAGGTCGTCGATCAGAACGCCGATATACGACTCCGAACGGTCGAGCACCAGCTCTTCTTTTCCCTGCACGCGGAGCGCTGCGTTGATACCCGCGATCAGCCCCTGTGCCGCAGCCTCTTCATATCCCGAACTACCGTTAAACTGACCTCCGGAAAACAGATTTTTGATCGCCTTGAACTCGAGGGACGGCAGAAGCTGTCTCGGATTGATGCAGTCATACTCGATCGCATACGCATTCCGCACGATTTTCGCGTGCTCCAGGCCCGGCACGGTATGATACATCGCAATCTGTACATCCTCCGGCAGTGAGCTCGACATGCCGCCGACGTACATCTCGTTCGTGTATCTTCCCTCCGGCTCCAGGAACACCTGATGGCGGTTTTTATCCGCAAATTTTACAACTTTATCCTCAATCGAAGGACAGTACCTGGGACCCGTTCCCTCGATCATGCCGGAATACAGCGGCGACCGGTTGAGGTTTTCGCGGATAATTTTATGCGTCTCCTCGTTCGTATACGTCAGCCAGCAGGATTCCTGATCGATCTGTACACTCTCCGGATCGGTCGAGAACGAGAACGGAACGACACGCTCATCACCGAACTGCTCTTCCATTTTCGAAAAGTCGATGCTTCGCTTGTCAATACGCGCCGGTGTTCCTGTTTTAAAACGCACCATCTCCACGCCGTTCGCCTTCAGGGAATCCGTCAGATGTGTTGCCGCCTGCAGGCCGTTCGGTCCCGTATATGTGCTCACATCACCGTAAATACACCGCGCATTCAGATAAACACCGGTACAGAGAACGGCAGCCTTACAGTGGTAAATCGCGCCGGAAACGGCCTTTACGCCCGTCAGAACACCGTCTTCCACGATCAGCTCCGCAATCTCCATCTGGCGGATCGTCAGATGATCGGTATTTTCGAGAACCTCGCGCATCGACTGGCTGTACGCCCGCTTATCCGCCTGCGCACGCAGCGAATGCACCGCCGGTCCCTTCGATTGATTCAGCATTTTCGACTGAATAAACGTTTTGTCAATATTTTTACCCATCTCGCCGCCGAGCGCATCGATCTCTTTTACGAGGTGTCCCTTCGACGTGCCTCCGATGTTCGGGTTGCACGGCATCATGGCGATGCTGTCGACACTTACCGTAAATACAACCGTTTCCAGCCCCATCCGCGCTGCCGCAAGTGCTGCCTCGCATCCCGCATGGCCTGCGCCGATGACGGCAATATCAATTGTTTCTTCTAAAACTGCCATTTTTCTTTTATCCTCTTTCTCTATCTACAGCTTTGGATTCTGTCTTAAGCTTTTTCTACTCTGTCAAAATCCGGCTGTCGTTCCTTGTAACTCTATTCCGGCAGATCTTCGTAATCTGCATTTGCTGCCTTTATTTACCTGTACAGAATTTGCTGAAAATCTCATTCACGAGGTCTTCTCCCACCGCTTCACCGATGATCGAACCCAGCTCCTCATACGCATTCATAAGATCAATGGAAAAGAAATCCTCCGGCATACCCATTTCGATGCTTTCTGCCGTCAGCTCCAGACTCTTTTTTGCCGCAAGGAGCGCCTGCTTGTGGCGCGCATTCGTGATGTAAACCTCATCGTTGAACGAAATTTCGCCCTGGAAAAACATCGTTTTCATCTGCTCCTCCAGCTCTTCCATACCCGTCTCTTCCCGCGCGGAAATGCTGATGACCGGAGCGCCTGTCTTTTGCTCCATCTCCTCTTTTTCGATCACCGCAGTCAGATCCGACTTATTCAGCAGCACAATCGCCTTGCGCCCTTTCAGGATTTCCATGATTTTTGCATCATTCTCATCGAGCGGCACGGATGCATCCACCACATAGAGAATCAGATCTGCGTCCTTTGCATGCTCCAAAGCACGATCCACACCGATTTTCTCGACCGTATCCGCCGTTTTTCGGATCCCCGCCGTATCCAGAATCCGAAGGGAAATGCCCTTTAAGACCAGATTTTCCTCGAGCACGTCGCGTGTCGTTCCGGCGATATCCGTCACAATCGCTTTTTCCTCGCCTGCCAGCAGATTTAAAAGCGATGATTTTCCGGCATTCGGTTTTCCAAGGATCACCGTCTTGATGCCCTCTTGGATCATCTTGCCCTCATCCGCAGATGCAAGCAGTTTTTCCACCTGCTTTTTCTGCCCCGCAACAACCTGGGCCAGCCGCTTCGGATACCCGTCCAGGCTGATGTGCTCCGGATCATCAAGCGCCGACTCGATAAATGCGATCTCGTAAATCAGCTTTTCGCGAATTGCCCGGATTGCCTTTTTCACCGTTCCGCGAAGCTGGCTCTCAGAGCTTTTTAAGGCATAGGCGCTCTTTGCCGAAATAACATCCATGACCGCCTCGGCCTGCGTCAGATCCATTCTTCCATTCAGAAATGCCCGTTTCGTAAACTCGCCCGGATCTGCCGCCCGCGCGCCCGCATGTAAAACTGCCTCAAGCACCTTTTTTACCGCCAGCACACCGCCGTGACAGTCGATCTCGACGGTATTTTCACCTGTATATGTTTTTGGTCCTTTCATTACCATGACAAGGACCTCATCAATCACTTCCTCCCCTTCGGTAATCCAGCCATAATGAATGGTGTGCGATTTGACCGCAGAAAGCTTTTTTCCTTCTTTTTTTGCACGGAATACGCGATCCGCCACTTCGAATGCATCGTTTCCGCTGATTCTTACAATACCAATTCCCGCCGGCGCCATCGCTGTGGACACTGCGGCAATTGTATCATCCAAATGAAATCCTGCCATTGTTTCCAGTCCTTTCTAAAACCTCTCTTTTGGGGGATCCCAGTATTCAGATCCACATCTTTTCTTTCCTTTCGCATGGCTCTGAATAGTTCCATTTTAGCAGAAAACCAGAAAAGACGGTACCCCGTATTTTACACAGGTACCGTCTTTTTGCATATTTTTTACGCTTTCTTATCGTTTCGGCGCTACAACAACGTGGCGATATGGCTCGCTGCCCTCGCTGTAGGTCTCCACAAATTTATTTCCCTGCAGTGCAGAGTGGATGATTCTTCTCTCGTAAGGATTCATCGGCTCTAAGGAAACCGGTCTTCTGGTCTTTTTCACTTTGTAAGCGATGTTTCTTGCCAGGTTTTCCAGTGTTTCTTTTCTGCGCTTGCGGTAATTTTCCGTATCAAGTTTGACACGAACGTAATCCTTCTGCTCTTTATTGACTACAAGGCTGGTCAGATACTGAAGGGAATCCAGCGTCTGTCCTCTTTTGCCGATCAGGATGCCCATATCCTCACCGGCAAAATCAACTTCAAGAGAACCGTTCTCGGCATTGTACTCCATCTGGATCTCAACCGGGAGCTCCATGGCTTTGAATACACCGCTTAAGAACTCAAGTGCCGTTGCCTTGATCTGGGCGATTTCCTCGTCTGTTCTCTGAACTACTTCACGCTCTTCTCTTGGCTCGGAGCGTCTTGCAGTTTCTGCCTGACGCGGAGCAGATTTTCTTTCCGTTTCTTTCTTTACAGCTTCTTTTTTCGGCGCTTCCTTTACCGGTGCAGGAGCTGCCTCTTTTTTCTCTGGTTTCTGGGGTGCTTCCGGTTCTTTTTCCGGTGCGGCTTTTACAGCGGCACGGATCACAGCCGGTTTACTTCCGATTCCAAAGAATCCGGAACTGCCTTCGCTGATGACCTGGATCTCCAGTTTATCGCTGGCAGCCTGAAGCTCAATGCAGGCTTTTGTAATAGCGTCGTCCACGGTTTTTGCGGATACTTCGATAAACTCCATAAAGATTTACCCCCTATTTTTTCTTTTTGCTGTTCTTTTCATCAAACTGTTTTACCATGTTTGCTTTCGCAGCGATGCTTCCGGCGCGGTATTCCTGATTACTGTTGTAATACTCAGTCGAAGCTTTTCTTGCTGCCTCTTTTTCCTCAGCAGACGGCTCTTCGTTCTCCTGTACCTGAATATTACGCACACTCTGCGTTGCAGCCTGTGTGATTTTCTGCGGCGGAAGGCCGGCTTTTTCTCTCTTCTTTGCAGCTTTTTCTTGGTTTTTGCGGATCACCTCATCCATGTCAATGGAAGACATATGACGGTTGATCACAATCTGCTGTACGCTTCGAACAAGCGCACCTGCAATCCAGTAAATACCAATACCGATGGAGAACGATAAACACATAAATGCGGAGAAAACAGGCATTACCGTGTTCATGGTCTTCATAGAATTTTCCATGGAGTTTGCTGTCTTATTTCCGTTGTTGGAAGATGGTGCCTGCGGCATCAGCTTGTAATTCAGCCACTGGGTAAACCATGCCAGAACCGGCACCAGAATTGCTCCTACAATCAGAAGAGCAGATCCGTTTGCCATACCCTCGCGGATGACATCCATCGGAGACTGTGTGATATTAAATCCAAGGAACATGTTGATATGCTTGGACTCCGCGGCGGTTTTTGTAATGGTATCCGCAATACCGGAGAACTCGCTGATATCGGCCAGCTTCGTCCACTGGGACGGTTTCAGCACATAAAACATGTCCAGAAGGTTATTTTCGGTTAATGTTTCACTTACTTTACTGTACATGGTAACACGGTTATCTGTGATAAACTGTGTCAGGATGTCAGAATATCCTGATACACCCATCATCTGTGTTGTCAGTCCCTGGAATACATTGCGGACACTTCCGATATATCCCGGAATATGATAGATAACCTGGTACAGCGCAAGCAGAATCGGCATCTGAACCAGCAGTGTACTGCAGCTTCCTGTCGGGGAGACACCGTATTTCTGATAAACTGCCATGGTTTCTTCAGATTTTTTCATCTGAGAAGCCTGGTCTTTTTTGTTCTGATATTTCTTTTCAATTCTCTGCAGATCCGGCTGCATTACGCTCATCATCTTCGACATCTTCTGCTGCTTGATCTGAAGCGGCGTCAGAACGAGATAAATGATAATCGTATACAGAATAATCGCAATACCGATGTTCGGAATTCCAATTTTTTCCAGGCAAAAATAAATTCCATTGATCAGCCAGCCGAGGATCTGGCATACCCACCCGATAATCGGCCACGTTGACTTACTCAGTACGATATCCAAAACGTCTTTTCCTCCTTATTTATCTACGGCACAGGGTCGTAACCTCCGTGTGAAAACGGGTTACATCTCAGTATTCTCCATAATGCCAGCAGACTTCCTTTGAAAGCACCATATTTCTGAATCGCTTCCAGCCCGTACTGCGAGCAGGTCGGCGTATAAGGGCAGTGCACCCTCTTCAGAGGAGACAGGTACTTCTGATAAAACCGGATACCTTTTATCAATACCGTCTTCATTTTTCTGTTTCCTTTAATATATGATGTAGTTTTCCCAGATGCAAAAGTGCTCCCTCTATCTCGAAATACGTACAGTTTTTTGCATTAACTCTTGCGATCACAACTACATCCATTCCACACTGAAATTCCTCTCCATGCAGACGATAACTCTCCCGGATCAGTCTCGCCAGATGGTGGCGCACAACGCTGTTTCCCACCTTTTTACTTACTGAAATTCCAATCCGGTTCCGTCCCAGCTGATTTTTCTTCACATACATGACCAGAAATCGGTTTGCAAACGATGTTCCCTGCTTATAAACCAGCTGAAAATCTCTGTTTTTTTTCAGGCTTTCCGAATATTTCATGAATCCATTCTTTCCTTCATGATTTGTCTAAATTTTCTTTTCATTGAATAGCTTTAGATAGAAGAAAAGACCACATAAATTTTATGCGGCCTTTGGTTTTATGCTGATAATTTTTTTCTTCCTTTTAATCTTCTTGCAGCTAAAACTTTTCTTCCACCTTTTGTGCTCATTCTTGCTCTGAATCCGTGAACTTTAGCTCTGGATCTTTTTTTCGGCTGAAATGTCATTTTCATAAGATAAGGCACCTCCTTTAAATTCTAATCAATAACTGCCTGCAAGGCAGTATTTCACTACATGTATGACAGAAAACATCATTTCAATTATATTCATAAACCCCCATTTCGTCAACCCTAAAATCAATAATTTTCGCAGTTTTTTTCGGAAAAAATGCCGCTCTGACGCGGTTTTCCGGTCTGCCGCTGCCCGTGCCTTCCGTGTGCTGATTTTCGGTTTATCCACAACTTATCCACACTGTCCGCCGCACGCGTACAAATACCAGTTCGATTTTTGTGCTTTCCACACGATATCTTGTAACCGTAATCAACATTATCCACAATCTGTGGATAACCTTGTGGATAACTTTCGGTTTTGCTGTGTACAACCTGTGGGCATTTCCAATTTTTCCAGTATTTACGCCATGTATAATGTGTATATAAGTTTTCCAGACTTTACACATTTCGGTTTTTCCAGCCCTCTATCCACAATTTTATCAACATAAGATTCCCTGTTATCCACAAACTATCCTCCATTTCATCAACAGGAAAATTTTTTACACATTCTGTGGATAAAAAAATAATTATCCACATTTTTGGGTTGAATAAAACGGCATTTTATTATATCATATAGAAGTAAAAATGCGACTATTCGGGGGAAATTTCGTTTTCCAGACAGAAGTTATCCCCAAAAAGCAATGATTATAGAAGCGGAGCGACAGAAAAAGCATGGAAATCGTACAAGATAAATGGAAAGAAATACTGCAGAGAGTGCGGGACGAGCACGAATTATCTGAGATCTCCTTTACTACATGGATTGAACCACTTACGATCCATTCGGTTGAGGACAATCTGATCACAATCCTGGTTCCATCCGAAAAAATGGGTCTCGATTACGTGAGCAAAAAATATACTCTTCCTATTAAAGTGGCAATCGCGGAAATCACAGGTGTCAACTATGAGATCCGCTTTATTCTTCCGGAAGAAGTGAAACAGGAAAAAGCGCCTGCTCCCGTCCAGAAAAATCTCTATGTGCCGAACCTGAATCCAAAGTATACCTTTGATACCTTCGTGGTCGGCAGCAATAACAAATTTGCCCATGCAGCTTCTCTCGCCGTGGCCGAATCCCCGGGAGAAATCTACAATCCGCTGTTTTTATACGGTGGTGTTGGACTGGGCAAAACCCATCTGATGCACTCGATCGCACATTTTATTCTTCAGAAGAACCCGTCTTCGCGGATTCTCTACGTAACGAGTGAAGAATTTACCAATGAAGTCATCGAGGCTATCCGAAACAGCAACAACACCGCAATGACCAAATTCCGTGAGAAATACCGCAATATCGACGTACTTCTCATCGATGATGTGCAGTTTATTATAGGAAAGGAATCCACGCAGGAAGAGTTTTTCCATACCTTCAATACGCTGCACGGCGCCAACAAACAGATCATCCTTTCTTCGGATCGTCCCCCGAAAGACATGGATATCCTGGAAGACCGCATCCGTTCCCGTTTCGAATGGGGACTCCTTGCCGACATCCAGAGCCCGGATTATGAGACGCGAATCGCCATTCTCCGAAAGAAACAGGAATTAGACGGCTATTCCGTCAGCGACGATGTGATCGAATACATCGCTTCCAATATTAAATCGAACATCCGTGAGTTGGAAGGCGCTCTCAACAAAATCATTGCATACGCAAACCTTGAAAAACGTGAAATCAACATTGATCTTGCAGAGCAGGTGCTGCGCGACATCATCTCCCCGAACGAGAAGAAGGTGATCACGCCGGAATTTATCATCGACACCGTTGCAGATCACTTCGATATTACGCCGTCCGACATTGTCGGCAGCAAGCGGAGCAGCAAAATCGTATTCCCGCGCCAGATCGCAATGTATCTGTGCCGCGAAATGCTCGATGCCCCGCTGACCGGAATCGGAAAAATGATGGGCGACCGCGATCATACCACTGTCATGCACGGCATTGAGAAGATCGAAAAGGAAATGAGTGCTAAAGACAGTGTCCGCAACACGGTAGACATCTTAAAGAAGAAGATCAACCCGTCGAAATAGGCGGAGCCTTTGTAACTCTGTCAAAACGATTAAAACCGATTTACATTTATATAAGAAGAAACTCATCGGTTGACAGGCCCTTATTTATACACAAACCGATGTGGAAAGCCTGTGGATGAATTGTGGACAAATTTGGGGCCTGAAGTTATCAACATTTCATACACAGGTTCACGTTCGATTATTCACAGAGTTATACAGATCGATTTTTCCAGTATTTCCGCATTCTTGACGGGGTTTTCCACATATCCACAGCCTCTACGACTAAGACTACGGATTTTTACTATATTTTTTCTTTATAAGCAGACTCACCAAGCAGTGAGGAAAGGAGAGTTATCCACAATTATGAAATTAGTGTTTGACAAAGCAGACCTTGTAAAAAGCGTTGGTATCGCTATGAAAGCTGTCTCCGGTAAAACAACCATGCCGATTCTGGAATGCATTCTGATTGATGCATCTTCCAACGTGATCAAATTTACCTCCAACGATATGGAACTCGGAATCGAAACCATCGTCACAGGTATGATTCTGGAACGCGGTATTGTTGCTCTGGATGCAAAGATTTTTTCTGAGATTGTAAGAAAACTTCCGGATAATCAGGTTACAATAGAAACAGATGAAAATCTGGTAACCACGATTACATGTGAAAAAGCAAAATTCAACATTCCGGGACAGTCAGGAGAAGATTTTTCCTATCTGCCGATTCTCGAAACTTCCGATTGTGTTTCCATTTCCCAGTTCACCTTAAAAGAACTGATCCGTCAGACCATTTTCTCCATTGCAGCCAATGAGAACAACAAACTGATGACCGGTGAGCTTTTTGAAATCAAAGATAACACACTTCGCGTCGTATCTCTGGACGGACACCGTATTGCGATCCGCAGAATTGAGCTGAAAGATTCGTATCCGGACCGAAAAGTCGTTGTTCCGGGAAAAACCCTGAACGAAATCAGCAAAATTCTGTCCGGTGAGATGGATGATCAGATTGATATTTACTTCTCGGAAAACCACATTATGTTCAAGTTCGATGATACAACGGTCGTTTCCAGACTGATCGACGGTGAATATTTCCGCATCGACCAGATGCTTTCGAGTGATTACGAGACAAAAGTGACGATCAACAAAAAAGAATTCTTAAGCTGTATCGACCGTGCGACGCTTCTTGTCAAAGAAGGCGACAAAAAACCGATCATCATCGACATCCAGGATGGAGCGATGGAACTGCAGATCAACTCCGCGATGGGTTCCATGAAAGAAGAGATCGATATCAACAAAGAAGGCAAGGATATTATGATCGGTTTTAACCCGAAATTCCTGATCGATGCACTTCGTGTTATTGATGACGAGGAGATTTCGATTTATCTGGTCAACCCGAAGGCTCCATGTTTTATCCGGAACGAAGAAGAGAGCTATATCTATCTGATTCTGCCGGTAAACTTCAATTCCGTGAGATAAGTCACATAAGTTTGAAATCTGCCGGAACCTTTTCTGAAAGAACTTTCAGCGGTTTTACAGCCACACAGGTTGAAAACTGCGAACTTACGTGAGGAAAAGGCACGGCAGTGCAGGAGGAAAAAATGGAAATTATTACGCTGCGTGAAGATTACATCAAACTGGGCCAGGCATTAAAAGCTGCGGCTCTGGTAGAAGACGGCGTGGAAGCAAAGCTCGTCATCAAGGACGGCTGCGTGACCGTAAATGGTGAAGTAGATACCCGCCGCGGCCGCAAGCTCTATGACGGAGATGTTGTCTGCTACAATGGAAATGAGATACAAATTAAAAAATAAGGCTTAAAAACTTAAGCTGATTTTTCACGGACGAGTGCTCATGTATATCAAATCTTTAGAACTGAAGAACTATCGGAATTATGAGAGTTTATGCATAAATATCAGCCCCGGAACGAATATTCTCTACGGCGACAATGCCCAGGGAAAGACGAATATTCTCGAGGCTTTATATCTCGCGGGTACGACAAAATCGCACCGTGGCAGCAAGGACCGCGAAATCATCCAGTTTGACCGGGAGGAAGCCCATATCCGGATGATGGTGGAGCGGAACGGCAGCACGCATAAAATCGATATGCATCTGAAAAAAAATAAATCCAAGGGAATCGCCATCGATGGAGTTCCGATCCGCAAAGCGTCGGAACTTTTTGGCATTGTAAATATTGTGTTTTTCTCTCCGGAGGACCTGAATATCATCAAAAATGGTCCTGCGGAGCGCCGGCGTTTCCTGGATAGCGAAATTTGTCAATTGTCAAGACTATACATGATCGAGCTTGCCAATTATAATAAAGTGGTGGCGCAGAGAAACAAGCTGCTTAAAGAGATTTCGTTTTCCGGCAGAATGGCGGATACGCTCGAGATCTGGGATGAGCAGATGGTCCGCTATGGAACAAGCATTATTTCCGAGCGGAAAAAGTTTATCAGCCGCCTGAATGATATTTTATCCGAGATCCATCAGAATCTGACCGGAGGAAAGGAGCAGATTCTGATTACTTATGAACCGAATGTGTCCGAGGAAGCGTTTTCCGAAGAGTTAAAAGCCGGAAGAGAGCGTGATCTGCGTTTCGGACAGTCCTACACCGGGCCGCACCGGGACGATTTCTGTGTGCGGGTCAACGACATTGATATCCGTAAATACGGTTCCCAGGGGCAGCAGAGGACGGCGGCGCTTTCGCTGAAACTGGCGGAGATCCGTCTGGTCGAGGAGGAAATTCACGATACACCGGTTTTACTGCTGGATGATGTTTTGTCGGAGCTGGACGGCAGCCGGCAGAATTATCTTCTGCAGAGCATTCACAGCATACAGACACTGATTACCTGTACCGGACTGGACGAGTTTGTCGAAAATCATTTTGAGGCAAACAGCGTATTCCAGGTGGTCGAGGGATCTGTGTTTCACAAAGAAACAGGAGGAATCTAAATGAGTACAGAGAACATGGAAAAGACAGAGTATGGTGCAGACCAGATTCAGATTCTGGAGGGTCTGGAAGCCGTACGGAAGCGCCCAGGTATGTATATCGGCAGTACCTCCGCACGGGGACTTCACCATCTGGTCTATGAGATTGTCGACAACTCGGTAGACGAGGCACTGGCAGGATACTGCAAAAATATTGACGTTACGATTAACCCGGACAACTCCATCACCGTCATCGACGACGGCCGTGGTATTCCGGTCGGCATCAATCATAAGTCGGGCCTTCCGGCCGTTGAGGTTGTCTTTACGGTGCTGCACGCAGGCGGAAAGTTCGGCGGCGGAGGGTACAAGGTATCCGGCGGTCTGCACGGCGTTGGTGCATCCGTTGTAAATGCGCTGTCCAACTGGCTTGAGGTGCGCGTTTATCACGATGGAAAGGTTTACTTCCAGCGGTATGAGCGCGGAAAAACCATGAATAAGCTGGAGGTCATCGATACCTGTCCGATCGAAAAAACAGGTACCGAGGTCCGTTTCCTGCCGGATGACACGATGTTCGAGGAGACGGTTTATGATTACGACGTTTTAAAAACAAGACTCCGCGAGACCGCATTTCTGACCAAGGGACTGCGCATTGTTCTGCGCGATCTGCGCACGGATCCGGTAGTGGAAAAAGCATTCCACTACGAGGGCGGTATCAAAGAGTTTGTCAGCTACCTGAACAAGAGCAAAACGGCGCTCTACCCGGACATCATCTACTGCGAGGGAGAAAGAGACGGCGTTCTCGTTGAGGTTGCGATGCAGCACAACGATTCCTATCAGGAAAATACGTACGGTTTCGTCAACAACATTACGACGCCGGAGGGCGGTACCCATATCGTGGGCTTCCGGAATGCACTGACGAAAACCTTTAATGAATATGCAAGAGCAAATAAACTGTTAAAAGACAGCGAACCGAACCTGACCGGAGAGGATATCCGCGAGGGTATGACGGCGATTGTCAGCATCAAAATCGAGGAGCCGCAGTTCGAGGGCCAGACAAAGCAGAAACTTGGAAACAGCGAGGCGAGAGGAGCAGTCGACAATATCGTGAGCACCCAGCTCGAGCTGTTTCTGGAGCAGAACCCGGCTGTTGCAAAAACGATCGTTGAAAAGTCCCTGCTTTCCCAGCGTGCGAGAGAGGCTGCAAGAAAAGCGCGTGACCTGACGAGAAGAAAATCCGCACTGGACGGTATGTCCCTGCCTGGAAAACTGGCAGACTGCACCGACAAGGATCCAAAAAACTGTGAGATCTTCCTGGTCGAGGGAGATTCCGCGGGCGGTTCCGCAAAATCCGCGAGAAGCCGTGCAACGCAGGCGATCCTGCCTCTGCGTGGAAAAATCCTGAATGTAGAGAAAGCACGTCTCGATAAAATTTATGCCAATGCCGAGATCAAAGCGATGATTACGGCATTCGGAACCGGAATCCACGACGATTTCGATATCACCAAACTGCGCTACGACAAGATCATCATCATGACCGATGCCGATGTCGACGGCGCGCACATCGACACACTGATGCTGACGTTCCTGTACCGCTTCATGCCGGAGCTGATCAAACAGGGCCACGTTTACCTGGCACAGCCGCCGCTGTTCAAGATTGAGAAAAACAAAAAAGTATGGTACGCATACGACGACGATCAGATGAATCAGATCCTCAATGAGATCGGACGCGGAGATAATAAGATCCAGCGTTACAAAGGACTGGGAGAGATGGATGCGGAGCAGCTCTGGGAGACCACCATGGACCCGGAACGCCGTGTTCTGCGCCGCGTTGTGTTCGATGAAGAGTATTCTTCTGAAATTGATCTTACCTTCAATACGCTCATGGGCGACAAGGTAGAACCGCGCCGTGACTTTATCGAAGAGAGAGCAAAATACGCAAACAACCTGGATATCTAAAAAGTCCTGTGAACTGAAGTGGAGGAAAAGATGGAAGATAATGTTTTTGATAAAATTCACGAGGTCGATCTGAAAGACACGATGGAGGAATCCTACATCAACTACGCGATGAGCGTAATTGCATCCCGTGCACTTCCAGACGTCCGCGATGGCTTAAAGCCGGTACAGAGACGTATTCTGTACTCCATGAGTGAACTGAACAATACGCCGGATAAGCCGCACCGTAAGTGCGCGCGTATCGTCGGTGATACGATGGGTAAATATCACCCGCACGGCGACAGCTCTATCTACGGAGCACTCGTCAACATGGCACAGGACTGGGCAACCCGTTATCCGATGGTGGACGGCCATGGAAACTTCGGTTCCGTCGACGGCGACGGCGCTGCGGCTATGCGATACACCGAGGCACGTTTAAGCAAAATCTCGATGGAGATGCTGGCGGATATCAACAAAGACACCGTAGACTTCGCCCCGAACTTTGATGAAACCGAAAAAGAGCCTGTTGTTATGCCGGCCCGCTACCCGAACCTTCTGGTAAACGGTACTTCCGGTATCGCAGTCGGTATGGCAACGAACATCCCGCCGCACAATCTGCGCGAGGTGGTAAGTGCCATTGTAAAAATTATTGATAATATCATCGAGGAGGACCGTACGACAGATCTCGAGGAGATTCTCGGCATTGTAAAAGGCCCTGACTTCCCGACCGGAGCAGAAATCCTCGGCACCCGCGGCATCGACGAGGCCTACCGTACCGGCCGCGGTAAAATCCGTGTTCGTGCGGTATCAAACATCGAGACACTGCCGAACGGAAAGAGCGAGATCATCGTAACCGAGATCCCGTACATGGTAAACAAGGCGCGCCTGATCGAGAACATCGCCGCGCTGGTAAGAGATAAAAAGATCGACGGCATCACCGGCATTGCGGACCACTCCAACCGTGAGGGTATGCGCATCTGTATCGAACTGCGCCGCGACGCCAATGCAAACGTCATCTTAAACCAGCTGTACAAACATACTCAGATGCAGGATACCTTTGGTGTGATCATGCTTGCACTGGTAAACAATCAGCCGAAAGTCATGAACCTTCTGGAGATGCTGACGTATTATCTGCAGCACCAGGAAGAGGTTGTGACGAGAAGAACGAAATACGACCTGAACAAAGCGCAGGAGAGAAGCCATATTCTGGAAGGACTCTTAAAAGCGCTTGACCATATTGACGAAGTGATCCATATCATCCGTGCATCCGCGAATGCGGCAGAGGCGAAGAAGAACCTGATGGAACGCTTCGATCTGAGTGATGCCCAGGCCCAGGCAATCGTAGACATGCGTCTGCGCGCTCTGACCGGTCTGGAACGGGAGAAGCTCGAGAACGAGTACAAAGAGCTGATGGCGCGCATCGAGCAGTTAAAAGCCATCCTCGCAGACCGCAAGGTGCTTCTTGGCGTTATCCGCAGGGAGATTCTGACCGTATCCGAAAAATACGGCGATGACAGAAGAACTTCCATCGGCTTTGATGAGTACGATCTCTCCATGGAGGATCTGATTCCGCGCGAGAATACTGTCATCACCATGACGAAACTGGGCTATATCAAACGTATGACCGTTGACAACTTCCGCAGCCAAAACCGCGGCGGCAAGGGAATCAAGGGCATGCAGACCATCGAGGACGACTACATCGAGGAGCTTCTGATGACGACGACCCATCATTACCTGATGTTCTTTACGAATACGGGAAGAGTCTACCGTCTGAAAGCATACGAGATTCCGGAGGCGTCCAGAACCGCAAGAGGAACGGCGATTGTCAACCTTCTCCAGCTGCAGCCGGGAGAGAAGATTACCGCTGTTATTCCAATGCGCAAATATGAGAAGGGCCATTATCTGTTTATGGCAACGAAAAAGGGACTGGTGAAGAAGACGCCGCTCGAAGAATACGAGAACGTCAGAAAAACGGGTCTTGCTGCCATTGCGCTCCGCGATGATGATGAACTGATTGAAGTTAAGACAACTGATAACGAGAAAGAGATTATTCTGGTAACGAAATTCGGCCAGTGTATCCGCTTCAAGGAAAACGATGTGCGTACGACAGGCCGTGTTTCTATGGGTGTACGCGGCATCAACCTTCTGGACGGCGATGAAGTAGTCGGCATGCAGATCTGCACGCAGGGAGACTATCTCCTTGTCGTATCCGAAAACGGCATGGGCAAACGGACGCCGATGGCAGAGTTTACCGTACAGCTCCGCGGCGGCAAGGGTGTCAAATGCTATAAGATTACCGAAAAGACCGGAAACCTGATCGGTTCCAAGGCGGTCAACGAGGATAATGAGATCATGATGATCACCACAGAGGGAATCATCATCCGTACGCCATGCTCCGGCATTTCTGTGATGGGACGGATCACATCCGGCGTTAAGCTGATGGATGTGGACGGCGAAATCAAGGTTGCCAGCATTGCAAAAGTAAGAGACAAAGAGGCGTCCGAGGAGACTCCGGTTTCGGAGAAAGAGAACGAAACGGCTTCTGAGAAAACGCAGGAATAATACAGCGTCGCAAAACGTGCCTGAGAGAAAAAAGCTCAGGCACGTTTTGCTCGTTTGGGGAAGGGGAGAAAAACATGAAACGAATTTTACTGATGGTGCTGCGGAATCTGCTTCTGGTTCCGTGGATGTGGTGCCGGCTCTGTTACCATGCAGCGCATCCGGACAAGTACAGTCTGGAAGAGCACTTTAAAATGCTGCGCTTTGTTGTACAGCGGGCGAACAAAGGCGGAAACGTCATTGTGGAATCCTATGGAGCAGAAAATCTTCCGGAGCAGGACGGTTTTGTGCTGTATCCGAATCACCAGGGACTGTACGATGTGCTGGCGATCGCAGGAGCGTGCTCGCGTACCTTTACAGTTGTTGCCAAAAAAGAGGTAGAGCATATTCCGTTTTTAAAACAGGTCTTTGCGTGCATCCACGCGCTGTTTATGGACCGGGAGAATCTGCGGCAGTCAATGCAGGTTATCAATGAGGCGGCCGATGTCGTAAAAGAAGGCAAAAACGTCATTCTGTTTCCGGAAGGAACGAGGAGCAGAAAGGGAAACCAGCTGCTGGAGTTTAAAAGCGGCAGCTTCAAGATCGCAGTAAAAGCAAAATGCCCGATCGTGCCGGTTGCGTTAAAAAACTGTTTTGTTCCGTTTGACTCCAATACCGTCCGTCCCGTAACGGTAGAAGTCCATTTTCTCGACCCGATCCCATATGAGGAATACCAGGGAATGAAGACAACAGAGATTGCCGAGATGGTAAAGAAGAGAATTGAAGCCGTCGTAACCGCGTAGCGGTTTCAGAAAAGAGCGTGATATGCGCTCTTTTCTGCTATTCTGGGGGCTGATTTGGGTTCTGTAAGGCATATTTTCTATAATAGTAAGAAAAAAACAAAAAAATCGAAAAAACGGGTTGACAAGAACGTAAGGTTTTTGTATAATAAACCATGCGTCACGAATGAGTGACCGCACATATCATTTTATATTTAGGCATTTGGAGAAGTACTCAAGTGGCTGAAGAGGCGCCCCTGCTAAGGGTGTAGGTCGGGTAACCGGCGCGAGGGTTCAAATCCCTCCTTCTCCGTTTAAAAGCCAAAAACAAAATGATATTTTTTGTGGAAAAAGTTCTTGACAAACAGCTTCACATCTGATAAGATAGCAGAGTTGGCGATGGGTTTGAAAAAACTAATCCCAAAAAATAAATTAAAAAAAGTTCTTGACAAAAGCGAATGAGTTTGATAAAATAAACGAGTTGCTGATCGAAAGAACGGCGAAGAAGTTAAAAAAAACTTCAAAAAAAATAAATCAAAAAAGTTCTTGACAAACGAAAAGTTCTGTGGTAAAATAAAAGAGCTGATCCGAGTCGGAACGGCAAAGATCCTTGATAATTAAACAATGAAACACATCCTCGAAAGTTCT
>NZ_QTUL01000017.1:0-66074 GCF_003435675.1 Blautia sp. AM23-13AC
GCACTTGACTTTTAATCAAGTTGTCCGGGGTTCGAATCCCCGATGCTTCACTATGTGGAACCCTTTCGAGGGTTCTTTTTTTGTTCTGCATATCCCAAATTGGTCCACCGGACCAATTTTGATTATGTTTATCTTAAGGTTACGGCGAAAATCTTGCAAAAGAGCAGGAAATGTACTATGCTTTGAAAGAATAAAAGAGAACGGAGGAATCTGTTTATGGCACAAAAAAAGAAAAACAAAAGACGAAGACGCCAGTTTCAGCAGAAAGTGATTTTAAGTGTTCTGCTTGTTATCATTATCGGATTGATTGGCGTGCTTGGATATCAGATGCAGAAGAACGAAAAAAAACAGACGGATGGAAACGCAAGTGCATCCTCTTCGGTTTCGTCATCCTCTCTTGCTGGGGACAGTTCAGAGCCGATATCGGATTCCAGCCAGGAGGAGGAGATTACACCGACGCCTGAGCCGGTACAGCAGATTTCGTCAGATGGTCTGAACAGTCAGCATGCCCTGCTGGTGCGGGAAAGCGATCTGGCTGAGATGATGAATCTGGGCGGAGATGAGAGAATTTATCCGGCGTCGATGACAAAGATTATGACAGCGCTGCTTACCATTGAAAATCTTCCGGATCTGAACGAGACGATTACGGTTCCGGAGGACATCTTCGAGGAACTGACGGCACAGGATGCGTCGGTAGCGGGATTTAATCCGTACGAACAGCCAACGGTTCGTGATCTTCTCTATGGTGTGCTGCTGCCATCCGGCGCAGATGCCTGTGAGACATTGGCGAGAGCAGTCGGCGGATCGGAAGAAGGTTTTGTGGCCATGATGAACCAGAAAGCAGAAGAACTGGGACTTACCAATACGCATTTTGAGAACTGCACGGGACTGCATAACGACAACCATTATTCTACCTGCCGTGATATTGCGGTGCTGATGAGTGAGTGTCTGAAGAGTGATACGTTTCGCGAGATCGTGACGAGGGAGGTTTACACAACGGAGGCTACCGCATCACACCCGGAGGGAATTACGCTGTATGATACGATGCTCCACCGGTTTACCAGCTATGAGATGAGTACGACACTGGAGAACGGGGCAGTCATTGAAGGCGGAAAGACCGGATTTACCGATGAGGCGGGTCAGTGCCTGGTCAGCTTTGCAGAATACGGGGGAGAAGAGTACATACTCGTTACGGCAGAGGCGATGACGGATTCGGGATCTGCGGTGGACAGCATTGCGGATGCGAGTACGGTGTATGGAAGACTGCAATAAAAAGATTACAACAAAAAAAAAGAGCTGGAACTGGGAATTTTCCCGTCTCCAGCTCTTTTTTAACCAAATGAAGGAAGTCTCCTATTACCATTGCGAATATCCGCCTGACACGACAAAAATAAAGTGTGGATAATGATGGGGATGTTTTGCACGAAGTGCGCAGAAACGGCAGATGTTTTCCACAAAATGAAAAAGCACGGAGGAGAAATTGTGGATAACAGAAAGGAAAAATCCGGTTTTTGTGTATAGATCGCGCCGGATGGGAAATACTGCTTACTGTAGGAAAAGCAGGAGGAGAGCGAGAGATTGAGAAACGCCTCTGAAATGCTTAAAAAGATATCAGCAGAGGTGGTAAGAACATGAAAAGAGACAAGTTGAGAATCGGCGTGATCACAGCGGCACTGGCAATGATGATTGCAGGCGGAGTGCTGACCTGGCAGCAGGATGCGAGAAACGGTAAGGCAGATCAGGCGAAACAGGGAGAGACGGCACAGCTTACAGAGGACGAAAGCACCGGAACTACAGAACAGCAGACGGAGGAGACGGCGGGAGATGCAGACGGAACGTGTGCCGTACAGGATCAGGCAGATGATGTGGAAAACAGTCTGGAACAGGTGCCGGAAATGGAAGCGGCGTGTGAAGAAGAGGCGGTGGGAAATCCAGAAGCAGATGCAGAGACGGCTCAGAATACACCGGAAGAATCAGATGGGAATACAGAAAGACAGGACGCGCAGGCGGTAAACGGAACAGCGGCGGATCAGAACGGAGAAACAGGATCAGGAGAAACAGCGGCGAATGAAGAAACGAGTGCAGCATCCGGAACTGTGGATTCTGCAGAAAATCAGGAAACGGCAGTTGAGACAGCAGGGGCTGCACAGGATCTGATGTTCAGCGAAGCGACAATCATGGAACTGCCGGTTACTGGAACAGTTCTGATTCCGTATAACATGGAAAATACCGTTTATTTCCCGACACTGGATCTTTACCAGTGCAATCCAGGCGTTGTTTTCTCGGCGGCAGAAGGAACTCCGGTTCTGGCGGCAGCGGACGGAGAAGTTGTGAGTGTGGAAAATGATGCAAGAACCGGCCTCACCGTCACCATGAATCTTGGAAATGGATACGAAGCCATCTACGGACAGCTCACAGACGTTTCCCTCGAGGCAGGCCAGAAAGTTCAGAAAGCAGCACGGATCGGAGCAGTTGCAGCACCGACGAAATATTATGTAAAAGAGGGAAGCAATCTTTTCTTTGAGATGAAAAAAGATGGAAAAGCCATTGATCCTATGGTATATCTCCCGGCAATTTCGGAATAAAAAAGAGGACCTGCACGAAATGGGATGCGGGAAAGTATTATAAAGTGTAGGATTCGCAATCGAATCTTTTTTACAGGTTTTGAATACAAAAAAGGCGGCGCAGACCGCGGATGGTAAAATACCGTTTTTCGATTGCTTTTTATAAAAAAGGCTGGCTGAAAACAGTCAGCTTTACATATAACAAACAGGATTGTTTTGATATAGAAAAAAGGCGGAATAAAAGGAAAGTAACCGGTTACAGAAAATGTGAAAGTTTGTCATTTTAGGGGTTTCGTTTTTGGCTGTTATCGGTTAAAATAGACGTAGTGGACAGATCCTGAAAACAAGGAGGATTAGAAAAATATGGAGCTTTTATTTATGGACCCGGTGTTCAAAGAAGCAATCTGGGGTGGAACAAAGTTAAGAGACGTATTTGATTACGAAATTCCGAGCGATACAACCGGCGAGTGCTGGGCGATCAGCGGACATGCCAACGGAATGAGCCATGTGGCAGGCGGAAGATTTGATGGAAAAACATTAGGTGAGCTCTGGAAAGAGGAGCCGGAAATTTTCGGAAATTACCCGGGAAGCCAGGTTCCGCTGCTGATCAAGATCATTGATGCAAAAAATGATCTGAGCATCCAGGTTCATCCAGATGATGCTTATGCAGGAGAGCATGAGAATGGATCTCTTGGAAAGACCGAGTGCTGGTACGTGCTGAACTGCGAACCGGGTACAGAAATTGTTATCGGACACAATGCAAAAGACAAGGCAGAAGTGGAGAAAATGATCCGCAATCATGAGTGGAGCGATTTCATCCGCAAAGTGCCGGTACATAAGGGAGATTTCTTCCAGATCAATCCGGGATGCGTACATGCCATCAAAGGCGGCACACTGATTCTGGAGACACAGCAGAGCAGCGATATCACCTATCGTGTATACGATTATGACAGACTGCAGAACGGCAAACCGAGACAACTTCATGTAGAGCAGAGTATCGATGTTATCGAGGCTCCGTTTAAAACGGCAGATATCGATACCTTTACAGAGGAAATCCCGGGCGCGGTACATACCCATTTTGTAACATGCAAGTTCTACTCTGTAGATAAATACGACATCGACGGTGTATTCACCTTGGATGCGAAAAAATATTATACTAATGTAAGTGTAATCGCCGGAGAGGGTACTGTAAACGGTATTCCGGTTAAGAAAGGTACTCACTTTATTATACCGGCTAATTTTAATGGATGCAGATTTGAAGGAAAACTTTCTGTAATCTGCTCAAATCCAGAAGCATAAGAGAGGAGAAAAACACAATGAGACTTGGAGCATTAGAAGCAGGCGGAACAAAGATGGTCTGCGCAATTGGAAACGCAAATGGAGAAATTTATGAGAGAATTTCTATCCCGACCGAGACACCGGAAATTACCGTTCCGAAAATGATTGAGTATTTCAAAGAGAAGGACATTCAGGCACTGGGAATCGGTTGCTTTGGACCGATCGACCTGAACAGAAAATCCGAAACATATGGTTACATTACCACAACTCCCAAATTAGCATGGAAGAACTACAACATCGTAGGCGCTTTCGCAGATGCACTGGACATCCCGGTTGGATTTGATACCGATGTAAACGGTTCTGCACTGGGTGAGGCTACCTGGGGAATCACAAAAGGTCTGGACAACAGCATTTACATCACCATCGGAACGGGCGTTGGAATGGGAATTATTTCCAATGGCAAGCTGTTGCACGGCATGCTTCATCCGGAAGGCGGACACGTTCTGCTGACCAGACATCCGAAAGATACTTACGGCGGAAAATGCCCGTATCACAGCAACTGCCTGGAAGGCCTTGCTGCAGGTCCTGCCATTGAAGCACGCTGGGGCAAAAAAGGTATTGAGCTGGCAGACAAAAAAGAGGTATGGGAGCTTGAGGCTTACTATATCGGACAGGCACTTGTAGACTGCATCATGCTGCTCTCCCCGCAGAGAATCGTTTTGGGCGGAGGCGTTATGCATCAGGAGCATATGATGCCGCTCGTAAGAGAAGAAGTAAAGAAACAGCTGAACGGATATCTTGTAACAAAAGAACTTGAGGATCTCGACAGCTACATTGTACTTCCAAGCCTGAACGACAATCAGGGTATCATGGGTGCGCTGAAACTGGCTGTAGATGAGCTGGCAATGCAGTAAGGTGCAGGAACATCCGAAAAATTTCACTTACATCGTGGAATGCAGCGATGGAACACTTTACACCGGCTGGACCAACAATCTTGAGCACCGCGTTGAGACACACAATGTGGGAAAAGGTGCCAAATACACCAAAAGCCGGAGACCGGTAAAACTGGTGTATTTTGAAACGTATTCCTCCAAAGAAGAGGCGATGCGGCGGGAGTGGGAGATTAAACAGCTTTCGCGGACAGAGAAATGGAAGCTGATCAAGGCGAAATAAGAATCAAAAACAGACTTTTCGAACAGACACAACAATGTGTGGATGCGGAAAGTCTGTTTTTTTGTGAAAATGTGTCGAACGATTCCGGAAGAAACCAGATATTTTGACTTGCAAAATAATTTCATCCTGTTATAATAAAAGAAACGGCAACAAGTAGTAATAAAAACTATGTGAGACGGTAATTGAAATAAAACAGCGTTTCTGACAGGAAAGGAGTGAGTAGAATGAAGTATATCAGAAAAAATGGAATCAAGGATCCTGGCAGTGCGATTACACATGGGATTGCGCTGATCCTGGCGGTGGTGGGAACGCTGCCATTGCTTTTGAAGGCGGCGCGGGAGCCGGATCATCTGCATGTGGTTGCGATGGCGGTGTTTATGCTGAGTATGATTTTGCTGTATCTGGCGAGCACCGTGTATCACACGTTTGATGTAAATGGGAAGGTAAACCGTCGACTGAAGAAGTTTGATCATATGATGATTTCCGTGCTGATTGCGGGAAGTTATACGCCGATCTGTCTGATTGCGCTGCATGGACGGACGGGAATTGTACTTTGTGCATTGGTGTGGGCAGCAGCAATTGGCGGAATTCTCGTCAAGGCATTCTGGATCAATTGTCCGAGGTGGTTTTCCTCAGTGTTGTATATCGCAATGGGATGGCTGTGTGTACTGGCATTTCATCCGCTGTTTCTGGCTCTTTCACGGCCGGCATTTGGATGGTTGCTGGCGGGCGGCATCATTTATACGGTCGGCGGGGTGATTTACTCCTTAAAAATGCCGATGTTTAATGCGAAGCATAAAAAGTTCGGAACACATGAAATTTTCCATCTGTTTGTGATGGGTGGCAGCTTCTGTCATTTTATTGTGATGTATTATTTTGTGGCGGCGATGCCGGTATAAAATAACAGTGGCGGCTGTACCGGAAAAGAAAAATCCGGTACAGCCGCTGCTTTATGTTTACGTGTCATGGGGGTAAAATCTGTGATGCTGCAAAACCCCTGGAAAATGCTGTTATAACAACGGGAACAGCCACTTTAGTTCAGCTTAATATTTTTAAACAGCGATCCCAGTGTCGTTGTCACTTCCTCTGTCTCCGGGAGTTCTATGGTTTCTTCCTGGATCTCCTCAGCTGCAACGTCATCGAGGGCTTTCATGGAGAGACTGAGTTTGCCGTCCTTGATGGCAATGACTTTTACTTTGACTTTATCGCCGACTGCCAGGACTGCGGATGGATGTTTGATTCGTTTGGCGCAAATCTGGGAGATGTGGACGAGGCCGGAGAGGCCGTTTCCGAGGTTGATGAATGCGCCGTATGGCTGCAGGCTTTCAACGGTTCCTTCGGTAACAAGGCCGACTTCTACGTTGGAAATTTTCTCTTTGCGCTCTTCGTCTGCTTTCTCGCGGAGAATTTCGCGGGCGGAGAGAATCAGACGGTCTTTTTCTTTGTCAAGGTCAAAAACCTGAACCTGAATGTCTTTGTTTAAGTATTCGTTCAGATCTTCCACATAGTTCAGGGAAAGCTTGGATGCCGGGATAAAGCCGCGGATTCCTTCGACGTAAGCGATAACACCGGCGTTTACGATTCCTTTGACTTTTACATCCAGTACGGTTTTCTCTTCTTTGTACTGTGCGAGTTTTTCCCATGCGAGGATATCGTTTGCCTCTGCGCGGGAGAGAAGAATGTTGCCGTGGCCGTCGTCTTTGCGGATCACGGTTGCGGTGATTTCGTCACCGACCTGAACAGCGTCTTTTAAGGAGAAGCCAGGCTCGTTGCTGAAGTCCTCGGCGCGGATGACACCCTCTGCGTAGTATTTCAGATCGAGAATCACCTCTTTTTCATCTACGGAGATGACGGTTCCGGTGAGCATGTCGCCTTCCTCAATTTTTTTGAAAGAAGCTTCCAGCTCTGCGGAGAAGTCATCCATGGTTAATTTTTCTTCTGACATAATGAAACACCCCTTTTTCGTAAGAATAACAGGAAAACGAGAGGAAAATTGTGGATTTATGAAAAAATCGGGTTCAATTTTGCACGTTTTTCTATCTGCGTTTATCTTAACATAAAAGATTTTCTTTGACCAGATGAAAAAAGGATGGTAATATGTGTGTAGTCGTTACCAAAATTACTGAGACGCGCACTTGCTGCGCGGCTGCAGGAGAAAGTGATTCAGGTGGCCGCCCGGAACTTCGCGGAGCGAATTTGCATGTGCAGGGCGGCGGTTACTGGTCACGAAGTGAGCAGTAACTGTAGTCGTTACAAAAAAAGAAGTAAAACTACCGGGACGAACTTACTGTATACCACAAACATACAGAAGGGAGGAGTACTATTATGAAATCAAATTCAAGAGTTTATGTAATTGGACATAAAAATCCGGATACGGATTCGATCTGTTCGGCGATTGCCTATGCGGATATCAAAAACAGAACGGATAAAACAAAAACCTACGTGGCACGCCGTGCCGGTCAGATCAACGAGGAGACCGAGTATGTGCTGAAACGCTTTGGGGTGCGTGCGCCGGGCTACCTGCCGAATGCGGGAACGCAGGTAAAGGAAATTGAGATTCACGAGGTACCGAGCGTGCCGGGTACGATTTCCGTGAAAAAAGCGTATTCCATGATGAAAAACAACAATGTAGTCACACTGCCGATTACTTCGCCGGACAATGATCTGCAGGGCGTGATCACGGTCAGTGATATCGCGGAATCCTACATGGATTCTTATGACAGCCATGTCATGTCACTGGCAAGGACGCAATACCGCAGTATCGCGGATACGTTGGACGGATCTGTCATTGTCGGAAATGAGCATGGATATTTTATCCGCGGAAAAGTCGTTGTCGGCGCATTCCATCCGGATACGATGGAGAACTACATCGAAAAAGATGACCTTGTCATTCTCGGAAACCGTGCGGAGGACCAGCTCTGTGCAATCGAGATGGATGCAAGCTGCATTATCGTCGGACTTGGCGCAAAGGTGACGAAAACGATTCAGAAATTTGCAGAGGAAAAATGCTGTGTGATCATCAGCAGTCCGCATGACACGTATACGATTGCGCGTCTGATCAACCAGAGTATTCCGGTCAAATATCTGATGCGCAGAAGCAATCTGATCACGTTCAACACCGAAGATTTCCTCGATGATATCAAAGAAGTTATGAAAAATCAGAGACACCGCGATTTCCCGATTCTGAACAAGAAAGGAAAATATGTGGGAACGATTTCCCGCCGGAATCTGATCGGAAATGCAGGAAAGAAACTGATTCTCGTCGATCACAATGAGGAATCACAGGCGGTCGATAACGTCAAAGAGGCGGAGATTCTCGAGATCATCGACCATCATCGTCTGGGATCACTTGAGACGATGGCGCCGGTTATGTTCCGCAATGAGCCGGTGGGCTGCACGGGAACGATTATGTATGAAATTTATAAGGAAAAAGAGCTGGAGATCGCGCCGAACATCGCAGGACTGCTCTGCGCAGCCATCATTTCCGATACGCTGATGTTCCGGTCGCCGACGTGTACGTTTCTTGATAAAGCGGCAGCAGAGGCTCTGGCGGACATTGCAGGCATCAGCATTCCGGAGTTTGCATCCGAAATGTTCCGCGCAGGAAGCAATCTGAAGGATAAATCTCCGGAGGAGATTTTCTACCAGGATTTCAAAAAATTCATCATGGGCGATGTTACGTTTGGTGTCGGCCAGATTACATCCCTCGATGCGGGCGAGCTGGAATCCATCAAGGAACAGCTTCTGCCGCAGATGGAAAGCGAGTGCGGAAAACACGGCATCGAGATGGTATTCTTTATGCTGACCAATATTATAGAAGAATCTACAGAGCTTCTGTATTATGGAAGCGGGGCAAAGGAAGTCATCGAAAAAGCTTTTGAAGATCTTCCGGTCAACGAGGTCAGCTGCGAGCTGAAGGGTGTTGTGTCGAGAAAGAAACAGCTGATTCCGGCATTTATGATGGCGCTGCAGAATCAGTAAAAACAGAAAAAATAAAAAAGCGTGGTTCCGGGCCTGAAAACAGATCCGGGGCACGCTTTTTTCGGTCATAAAAGGGTGAAAAAGAGGAAAGGAAAGAAATAAGAATGGGAAAACAGACATGGAAAGCGGGAAATATGCTGTATCCGCTGCCGGCGGTCATGGTGTCGGTGCGCGGAAAGAACGGGGAGGACAACATCATCACCGTTGCCTGGGCCGGCACGGTGTGTACGAATCCTCCGATGGTATCGATCTCGGTGCGGCCGGAACGCTACAGCTATCAGATGATCAAAGAGAGCGGTGCGTTCGTCATCAACCTGACGACGGAGGACCTCTGCTATGCGACCGACTACTGCGGCGTGCGCTCGGGAAGAGATGTGGATAAGTTCAAAGAGATGAAACTGACGAAAGTCGAGGCGGAGGAGATTTCCGCACCGATGATCGGGGAGTCGCCGGTTAATATCGAGTGTAAAGTGGAGCAGGTGCTCGAACTGGGCTCGCATCACATGTTTCTTGCAAAAGTTGTGGCTGTCCATGCGGATGAGGCATACATGGATGAGCGCGGCCGCTTCGATCTGAACCGCGCGAAACCGATTGTGTATTCCCACGGAGAGTACTTTGGAATCGGGAAAAAGCAGGGAACCTTTGGCTGGAGCGTGAAGAAAAAATCGAAAACACCTAATATAAAAACAAAAAACCGCAGCTAATCTTTATTTTCTAAAGAATCAGCACGCGAAATTTTATAGTACTTTCGGTAAAAATATACAAAATCGACAAAAATACTGGGTAAATATTAGAAAACGCTACAAAATCATGATTTATTAGGAATTTTTTGCGTGAAATATTGCAAAAACCGGATATTTTATGCTATAATATCAACCAATCGTTGACCTTATAAAATTAAGTGATCCGGAGGACGGGAGAATCCACCGGAGACGCGAGAGAGTGCGGAAATGATTTTCTCCACGCTTTAAGGCTGATGAGAACCGCAGATGGATCTTTTAAAGAAATCTTTCTGCACTACATTAAGGGAGAAATTTCAAGGAGGAAACTAACATGTCATACGTAGATGAGGTTATTGAGTCCGTAGTTGCAAAAAACCCAGCTGAGCCGGAATTCCATCAGGCAGTCAAAGAGGTTCTGGAATCTCTTCGCCCTGTTATTGAAGCAAACGAGGAAAAATACAGAAAAGTCGCTCTTCTGGAGAGAATGGTAGAGCCAGAGCGTCAGATCAAATTCCGTGTGCCGTGGGTAGACGATAAAGGACAGGCTCATGTAAACACCGGATATCGTGTACAGTTTAACAGTGCAATCGGACCTTACAAAGGAGGAATCCGTCTGCATCCTTCTGTAAATATTGGTATTATCAAATTCCTGGGATTCGAGCAGGTATTCAAAAACTCACTGACCAGCCTTCCGATCGGCGGAGGTAAAGGTGGTTCTGACTTCGATCCGAAAGGAAAATCTGACAGAGAGATCATGGCATTCTGCCAGAGCTTTATGACAGAGCTTTGCAAATATATCGGCGCAGACACCGACGTACCGGCTGGTGACATCGGAACAGGCGCAAGAGAGATCGGCTTCATGTTCGGACAGTACAAGAGAATCCGCGGCGTATACGAAGGCGTTCTGACTGGTAAAGGTTTAAGCTACGGCGGATCTTTAGCAAGAACAGAGGCTACCGGATACGGACTGCTGTACCTGACCCAGGAGCTGCTGAAACTGAACGGCATCGACATCGCAGGCAAGACCGCTTGTGTATCTGGTTCCGGAAACGTTGCAATCTATGCAATCGAGAAAGCTACTCAGCTTGGTGTGAAAGTTCTCACCTGCTCTGACTCCAACGGATGGGTTTACGATCCAGACGGAATCGATGTAGCTGCATTAAAAGAGATCAAAGAAGTAAATCGTGCTCGTCTGACCGAGTACAAGAAATATCGTCCAAACTCCGAGTACCACGAAGGACGCGGCGTATGGGTTGTAAAAGCAGACCTTGCTCTTCCTTGCGCAACTCAGAACGAGCTGCTGCTTGAGGATGCAAAAGCACTTGTTGAGAACGGATGCACTGCAGTATGCGAGGGCGCTAACATGCCTACTACTCTGGAAGCAACCAAATATCTGCAGGAGCACGGCGTAATCTTCGCACCTGGAAAAGCTGCAAACGCAGGTGGTGTTGCAACATCCGCACTCGAGATGTCCCAGAACTCCGAGCGTCTGTCCTGGACCTTCGAAGAAGTTGATGCAAAACTGAAGAGCATCATGATCAACATCACACACAACATGGTTGATGCTGCAAAACGTTACGGCCATGAGGGCGACTATGTTATGGGCGCTAACATCGCAGGATTTGAGAAAGTAGCTGACGCTATGATGGCTCAGGGAATCTGCTAATCTGATTTTGAGAAATCCAAAGGGATCTCCGGTTAAGAACGGGGGTCCCTTTTTGCATAAAAGATAGAAGAAACACAGAAAAATAACGAAAATTACAGGGTACAAAAAACATTACATTTTGCAACGAGACTAGACAGAAGAAATAGACTTTCACGCGGTACCGTGTGAATAAAACGACAGAATATGCGAGTGAGTTGTATTATTATGCATAAATGCAATATACAGGTAATATAAAAACCTAAGAAAAACGTAAGAAAAAAGATATTTTATGTTCAGAAATAGAGCGTATAGTAAACAAAAATAATGCAAAAATAATGAAAAGCAGAAGTTGACAAGAGCTTGCGCGAGAAATATAATTATTTATGTATTGATAAAGAACTTGTTTGCATTAATATGTAATGAATTTGCATACAGGGAAGAGGAAGAGAAGATGACATTAAAAGATTGCTACATGCAGATGGGAGCAGATTACGAGGAAACCGTTCAGCGGCTTCGCAGTGAATCTCTGATTCAGCGGATCATTTTAAAATTTCCTCAGGATCCGAGCTATCAGGAGCTTTGCCAGGCACTGGCGGACGGAAATATTGAGGTTGCATTCCGTGCAGCTCATACATTAAAAGGCGTGTGCCAGAATCTTGGTTTTAAAAATCTGTACGAGCCAAGCGCCGAGCTGACCGAGCGGTTAAGACCGCTGCAGGAGACCGAGACGGATGATCTGATGCAGAAGGTGACGGAAGAATATAACCGCACCGTAAAAGCGATTGAGGATTTCCAGAACGCTTAAATTGAAGGAAGAAAACAAGGAGACATTGATCTGTGAGATGAGGAACACAGACCGGTGTCTCCTTTTTATGGAATTCTGTACAAGATGCGGGTTGACGGGAAAAAAGAAACATGATAATCTTTTTACATAAAAGCACAGCTTATGAAGAAGACTTGTTTAAAAAGAAAAACTTATAAGTATCTATAAGAAAAAACAAGGACGCTTTGCCGGAAAAATTCCGGCTGTGCAGGGCATATTCCATACCGAAAGGCAAGGCAGCCCAAATCTACAAAAGCAGGAGAAAAGCAATGAAAAAAGAAAAAAGTTCAGCTATGGGAACCCCGTACACCTTTGAAGGACGGATTCCGCTGAAGCAGGCGATTCCGCTTGGATTGCAGCACGTAATGGCGATGTTCATAGGAAACCTTACCCCGCTTCTGATCATCATGGGAGCGTGCGGTCTGACGGCGGATGCGGGCTACGGTGCACTTCGTACGGCTCTTTTGCAGAATGCAATGACAGTAGCCGGTATTGTAACACTGGTACAGATGTTTTCGATTGGACCGATCGGCGGTAAAGTGCCGATTGTTATGGGTACATCTTCTGGATTCCTCGGCGTATTCAAGAGCGTGACAGCCGTGCTGGGACAGGGCGCGCTGACGTACGGCGCTATCCTTGGTGCGACAATTGTCGGCGGTCTGTTTGAGGGCGTGCTTGGCGTCTGTTTAAAGCCGCTTCGTAAATTTTTCCCGTCGGTTGTTACCGGCTGCGTCGTTATGGCGATCGGTCTTTCGTTGATTCCGGTTGGAATCAATTATCTCTGCGGCGGTTCCGGAACGAACGATTACGGTTCCATACAGAACCTGTTCCTTGGCATGGTCGTTCTGATTGTAACGCTGGCACTGAAGCACTTTACAAATCCGAAGGGAATCTTAAGCACGGCTTCAATTCTGATCGGTATTTTAGTCGGCTACGTGGTAGCTATTATTATGACCATGGTTCTGCCGCATACCGGAACGGCGGTTCTTGAGGATGGAAGCACTGTTTCCTATACATATTCCTGGGTTGTCAATTTCCAGCAGGTAAAAGATGCGTCCTGGTTCGCACTCCCTGGTATTGCAGGCTTTGGAAAACTGGCTGAGGTAAAACCAGTCTTCCGTGTGGAGGCAATTCTCCCGGTAGCGATCATGTTCATCGTAACAACCGTTGAGACGGTCGGCGATATCTGCGCCTGCGTAGAGAGCGGTATGGACCGCGAGGCAACCGATTCTGAGCTTTCCGGCGGTATCATCTGCGACGGTCTCGGATCCAGCTTTGCAGCAGCACTCGGCGTTCTCCCGAATACTTCTTTTGCACAGAACGTCGGCATTATTTCGATGACAAAAATCGTAAACCGTATGGCACTTTCCTGCGGAGCCATTTTCCTGATCCTCTGCGGACTCTGCCCGAAGATTGCAGCATTTGTATCCATTATGCCGCAGTCCGTACTCGGCGGTGCAGCCGTTATGATGTTTGCGTCAATTCTGGTTTCCGGTATCCAGCTCATCACAAAAGAGCCGATTACGAGCCGTGAGATCACGATCGTTTCTGTTGCACTGGGTCTTGGCTACGGCCTTGGTTCCACAGCGGGAGCAACTTCTGAGCTTCCTTATTATATCCAGCTGATTTTCGGCGGCTCCGGTATTGTTCCGGCAGCTGTTGCGGCGATTGTACTGAATATTATTATTCCAAAAGAGAAGAAAAAAGCAGAATAAAGAACAAAAAAAGAAAAAGAACCTCTTATGTTTCCGGAAAGAAGTATTCCCGGGGAGAGATAAGAGGTTCTTTTTTATTGTGCTGCCCGGCATTCGGAGGGAACTGCCGGTAGAAGGCTCTGCAGGTAAAATGTCTGAAAATACGAGGAATATACAAAATGACGGAAAAAGCACAAAAAATCCGTCAATAGATAAAAGAATAACGAAAAAGAAAAAGTCAAGATTGACTATAAATTTTAAAATAGTGTACAAAATCGACAATATGAATTAAAAAAACGAAATAAATTGTGAAAAATACATAAAAAATGCTTGTCAAAACGGGTGGAAGAGAGGTATAATCATTGCATAAAAAGTGTGACGAAAATGTGAAAGTTTTAGGCAAAACGTATGATTAAAAACAATGGATTCTTCGTAAGCCTGGACAAAAGCAACAACGGAGCACGCAAAAAGAACGTAAATCACAAGGAGGACACCAAATGAAAAAGAAAGTAATTTCTGCATTACTGGCAAGCACCATGATCGTAAGCCTGGTAGCATGTGGCAGCACTGGAGGAGACAGTTCTGACACAAACAGCAAGAGCAGCGGCACAACAGCATCAAGTACGGCAGGCGGCGATGAAGCAAAGGATACCTCATCGGACAGCGGCTCCGGCGATGCAGCAGGTTCTGGTGACTGGGTTGCAGCAGCTGATGAAGCAGATGATGCAGTACCGGGTGAAAATGACGATCGTGCGTTTGCAAAATTTGATCATGTCGTAGAAGTACATTATGGATATCAGATCGACCCGAAGGATACCACACTTCCGGACGGCGATTCCGTAGATAACAACCAGTACACCAGATACCTTCTGGATAACTACAACATCAAAGTTGTCTGCGACTGGACTGCAGGTAATGCATCTGACTTCCAGCAGAAAGTATCTCTGGCAATCGCATCTGCTTCCCTTCCGGATGCAGTCGTTGCACCAACCCGTAACTACCTGGTACAGGCAGCAAGAGCAGATCTTCTTGCAGACCTCTGGCCGGAGTTCAACCAGTACGCATCCAAACAGGTAAAAGAAATCATCGAGACTACCGAAGGACGTGCGATCAACAATGCAACCGTAGACGGAACCTTCTGTGCACTGCCAAACATATCGGTAGATACCGATGGTGTTTACCTGTACTTTATCCGTCAGGACTGGCTGGATCAGTTAGGACTGGAAGTTCCGAAGACCGTAGATGAACTCGGCGAAGTAGCTCAGAAATTTAAAGACGCAGGTCTCAGCCCGGATTATGCAATCGCAGGTATTGATAACGGCGGAAGAACCTACTCCAACTTCCTGAACTCCTCCAACAACGGATACGGTTTCGATGCTGTATATCAGGCATTCAATGCAACACCGGGGTATTTTCTGAAAGATGATTCCGGCGAACTGTACTGGGGAACTACAACAGATGAAATGAAAGAAGCCCTTACCACCTTACATGACTGGTATGAAAAAGGCCTCATCAACCCGGAGGTTGGAACCACAACCAACGGCGACAATGCAAACAATGTTAAGAACGGAACCTGCGGTATCTTCATGGGACCATGGTGGAGCCTTGGATACGGAAACCCGGATTCCTTCCGTAACGATAACAATGCAAACTGGCAGGCATATCCGCTGTACACCAAAGACGGTGAGTGGAATATTCATATGAAAGACGTTGGAACCACTTATACTATGGTAAACAAAAACGCATCGGATGATGTGAAGAAAGCCATTGTTATCATGAACAACGTACTCGTTCGTGATGAGTCTACCTTCGATACTTCTGTAGCAATCGGCTGGTATCCGCTGCGTAACACCATGGCAGCTACTGACGAGTGCGAGTATGAGTATGATGCACTGATGGGAATCATCAAAGGCGAAGCAAGCGCAGATGATTATCAGCAGGGCGGAAGCAAATTCAACGGTCTGTACAAGAACCTGGCAAACGATGCCGCAACTCTGAAAGACGTTATCTCTGAGGACTATGACGGATCCAGAGATCTGACAGTAACCGATATGGATGTCAACACCAACAACGGACAGTTCAACAGATTCTATGCACTGCTGATTGGTGATCGTCCATACGCAACACTTGAGCCGGATCACAAGATCTATTCTGAACTGTACTACACCATCGACGGAATGGATACCTACTGGACCCAGATTTCTGACCTGGAAGACAAGAGTATCCTTCAGTTCATCACTGGTGCGAAGAGCCTTGACGAGTGGGATCAGTTCTGCACCGACTGGCATGTACAGGGTGGTGATCAGATCCTTGAGCTGGTAAAAGATTACCTGGCTGAGTAACTAATGTAAATGTATGATGTGGAGGGTGGGGTACAGGAAAGCCTGTACCCCACTACTTTAAAAAAATGACATCAAAGGAGGAGCTTGCCGTGAAGAAGAAAAAAGGCCATCTCGGGCTGTCAAATTCCTTTCACTATACGTTAATGGTTCTGCCGGGTTATATCTGGCTGTTTATGTTTTCTATCGTTCCGATGGTTGGTATTGTAATGGCATTCCAGGATTACAATCCGAGCAAAGGATGGTTCGGCTCTCCGTGGGTAGGTTTGAAATGGTTTAAATACCTGACCGTTATCCCGGATGCAAAACGGGCACTTGTCAATACTCTGATTATTGCAATCGCAAAGGTTATCCTGAATATCATCATTCCGCTGGTGTTCGCACTGCTGCTGAATGAGGTAAAGAATATGAAGTTCAAAAAGACGGTTCAGACGATCGTATATCTGCCGCACTTCGTATCCTGGGTTATCCTTGCAAACATCATCACCAATATCCTTGGCGCAAACGGAATTTTCAACACGGTCCGCAGCGCAATGGGTGCAACGGATACCGTTCTTCCGATGACCATGCCTGGCATCTTCCGTCAGTTACTGATCGGAACTGATGTATGGAAAGAGTTCGGTTACAACGCAGTTATTTATCTTGCAGCGCTGACCGGCATCAGCCCGAGCCTTTACGAGGCAGCTGCAATCGACGGCGCAAGCCGCTGGAAACGTGTATGGCACATCACCATCCCGGGACTGGTTCCGACCATCGTTCTTCTGACCACACTGGCAATGGGCAACGTTCTGAATGCAGGTTTCGACCAGGTATTCAACATGTACAACCAGCTGGTTATTGAAACTGGTGATATCATCGATACATACGTATACCGTATTGGTATTACAAACATGCAGTTCTCGCTGGCTACTGCAGCAGGTCTCTTTAAATCTGTTGTCAGCTTCGTGCTGGTTGTTACTTCTTATGTTTGTGCTTACAAGTTTGCTGATTACAAGATTTTCTAAGGAGGGCAGAAATTATGATAGAAAGCAAGAGTTTTGGCAGCAAAGCGTTTAAAGTCATAAATGCTATCATCCTGATTCTCCTGGCATTCAGCTGTTTTTATCCGTTATGGTATACGTTCTGCGTATCTATTTCTTCAAAAGCAGCCGCTGAGGGCGGTCTTGTAACGATTTACCCGATCGGATCAAACGTAAAATCCTACAGCCTGATTATGGGTGATTCCGCATTCTGGAATTCCTTCTGGATTTCCATCAAGCGAGTTGTGATTGGAACCATATGGACCATGGTTGTCCTGATTATGATGTCCTATCCGCTGGCAAAGAGCAAAACAGAGTACAAACCGAGAAACGTCCTGATGTGGATCCTGGTATTCTGTATGCTGTTCAATGGTGGTACCATTCCGTGGTTCATCACCGTTAAAAATTATGGTATGATCGATACGATGGCAGCACTGGTTCTGGCTGGTTCTGTTCCGGTATTCAACGTACTCCTGATGATGAACTTCTTCCGCGGCATCCCGGGAGACCTCGAGGAGGCAGCCCGTGTAGACGGCGCCGGCCCGTGGCGTATCCTGTGGCAGATTGTAGTTCCGTGTTCCAAACCGGTTATCGCAACCATCGTCCTGTTTACATCCGTTGGTTACTGGAACGAGTATTTCCAGGGCCTGGTATTAATGAACAAAGAGACGAACTATCCGTTACAGACCTACATCCGTCAGATCTCCGTTCAGATCCCGGTAGGCGTAACCCTGACTGCAGAGCAGTATCAGCAGTTAGCACAGAACTCCAACAAATCACTGGAGGCAGCAAAGGTATTTATCGCCCTTGTTCCTATGCTGATTGTATATCCGTTCCTGCAGAAATACTTCGTAACCGGTATTACACTGGGAGCAGTAAAAGAATAAGAGAAAACGCAGAAAAAGCGGCTTCTGAATCGAAACAGGAAGCCGCTTTTTTGCGCTTTTTTTCTTGCGTCCGGGGAGAAAACAGCGTAAGATAAAAAGGTATTGAGGTGAAAAACAAAATGTTTCTGGAGGGGATTTTATCATGAAAATACTTACATTCGGAGAACTGATGCTGCGTTTAAAAACACCGGAGCATCTGAAAATACTGCAGGCAGATACCTTTGAAGCCAGTTACGGCGGCGCGGAGGCGAACGTCGCAGTTTCTCTGGCAACACTCGGGAACGATGTTTCCTACGTGACAAAAGTGCCGGAGCACCAGGTCGGACAGGCGGCCATCAATGAAATCCGCCGGTTCGGTGTGGATACGACCCGTGTTCTGCGGGGCGGCGGCCGCGTCGGTATTTACTATTTTGAAAAGGGAACCAACATCCGACCGACGAGCGTGGTTTATGACCGCGCCTACAGCGCGATCGCGATGGCAGAAGCGGAGGAGTTTGACTGGGAAAAACTGCTCGAGGGCGTGGATCTCTTTTATTTCTCCGGTATCACGCCGGCCATCAGCTGCGAGATCGAAAAGACGCTGGAGAGCGCTCTTATGCTCTGCAAAGAGAAAAAAATTCAGGTGGTATGTGATCTCAACTACCGCGGAAAAATGTGGTCAGCAAAGGACGCACAGCGCGTCATGCGCCGTCTGATGTCTTACGTGGATGTCTGCATTGCAAATGATGAGGACTTTGAATCATCGCTTGGCATTCCGGCGTATGATGGAGATATGTCGCGCGGCATTGAACAGATCGAGTCTTACAAAGAGGGCATGCTGGAAATTCAGAAACAGTTCCCGAACTGTAAAGCAGTTGCGAGCGTGCTGCGCAATCTCTACACCGTGGAGGACGGCGACTGGATGGGAATTTACCTGAAAGACGGAAAATTCTATGAGAGCCCGGTTCACAAAGTACACAGCTTTGAGGCAGTCGGAGCCGGTGATGCGTTTGGTGCAGGACTGATTCACGCGATGGCGCATGATTTTGCGCCGCAGAGAACCATCGATTTTGCGATTTCCGCAAGCGTCTTAAAGCTGATGATTCAGCACGATGCCAACGTGGTCAGCGAAAAAGAGATTGAGCAGATCATGAAGCAGGGCGGAACAAATCTGCAGAGATAGAGGAAACAAAAAGATTCCGAGAGTACATACAGGACAGCAGGAGGAATAAAACTTGAAGAAACGGAATATTATATTAATAGGAATGCCGGGAGCCGGCAAAAGCAGCGTTGGCGTTATACTTGCAAAGGCTTTGGGGTATGAGTTTATTGATACGGATCTTGTGATTCAGCATCGGGAGAAACGTCTTCTGCGCGAGATTATTGCCGATGAGGGAAATGAAGGCTTTCTTGCGATTGAGAATGAGGTCAATGCGACTCTGGAAGCCGATGAAAGCGTCATTGCACCGGGCGGCAGCGCCATTTACGGAAAAGAGGCGATGGAGCATTTTAAAGAAATTGGAACCATCGTTTACCTGAAGCTGTCGTATGAGGATCTGGCGAAACGTCTCGGAAACCTGAAGGGACGCGGCGTCGTGCTGAAAGAGGGCCAGACGCTGAAGGATCTCTACGATGAGAGAAGTAAATTATATGAGCAGTATGCCGAGATTACAGTTGACGAGAGCGGAAGGGATATCCAGGGCACGATCCTGGCGCTCCGCGAGCAGATCGGCATGTAAAACAGAATTGGTGGAATATTCAGGGAAATTTTGAAAACATACGATTATATCATAATAAGGGAAATGTTCTGATAGTTAGAAATTACATATAACGTTTCTCTGAATATTCCTGACCGGAAACGATGGAAAAAGACGGAAATAGCACAGAATGTATTAAAATTGATTTACAAAGTATTAGATTTGAGTTAAGATAAGGGGAGACTGAAAAATAACTGCGGGGAGCAGTGCGTTTCAGCGTATCTGGAGTGTGTAAAAAAACAGGAAAAAGACTTTGATTCGTTAGATATTGGATAAAACACACTCGTTAAGTATGAGAAAGAAAATTTGAGGTGAATATATGGAACAGTATGTCATCAGAGGTGGAAATCCTCTTGTGGGCGAAGTGGAAATCGGGGGAGCAAAAAACGCGGCGCTTGCAATTCTTACGGCAGCAACGATGACCGATGAGACGGTCCTGATCGAAAACCTGCCGGATGTCAGTGATATTAATGTACTTCTGGAAGCAATCGCAGAGATCGGAGCCACCGTGGACCGCATCGACCGCCATACCGTGCGGATCAATGCAGCAACCATCGGAGATCTGAGCGTTGATTATGAATATATCAAAAAAATCCGTGCGTCTTATTATCTTTTAGGCGCGCTGCTTGGAAAATACAAAAGAGCGGAAGTTCCGCTTCCGGGCGGATGTAACATTGGAAGCCGTCCGATCGACCAGCATTTAAAGGGATTCCGCGCACTCGGTGCTGAGGTAAGCATCCGTCATGGCGCAATCGTGGCAAGTGCGGCAGATCTGCATGGAAGCCACATTTTCCTGGATATGGTTTCCGTTGGAGCCACCATCAACATCATGATGGCAGCTTCGATGGCAAGAGGAAATACAACGATTGAGAATGCAGCGAAAGAGCCGCACGTTGTCGATGTGGCGAACTTCCTGAACAGCATGGGAGCAAACATCAAAGGAGCAGGAACCGATGTGATCCGGATCAAGGGTGTCGATACCCTGCACGGAACCAGCTATGCGGTCGTACCGGATATGATCGAGGCAGGTACGTATATGTTTGCAGCAGCAGCTACAAAGGGCGATGTTCTGATTAAAAACGTGATTCCAAAGCATCTGGAAGCAACAACCGCAAAGCTCGAGGAGATTGGCTGCGACGTAGAAGAGTTTGACGATTCCATCCGTGTGAGCGCAAGCAAACGTCTGGGCAGAACACACGTAAAGACACAGCCGTATCCGGGTTACCCGACCGATATGCAGCCGCAGATTGCGGTTACACTGGCACTGGCAAACGGTACGAGTATTGTAACAGAGAGTATTTTTGAAAATCGTTTTAAATATGCGGATGAGCTGGCACGTATGGGCGCCTGTATTAAAGTAGAAGGCAACACGGCGATCATTGACGGCGTAGAAAAATTTACCGGAGCAGAGGTTTCCGCACCGGATCTTCGCGCCGGAGCAGCACTTGTTATTGCAGGTCTTGCAGCAGAGGGTGTTACCGTGGTGGATGATATTGTATACATTCTGCGCGGATACGAGGACTTCGACGGAAAGCTCCGTGGACTCGGCGCTGAAATTGAGCGTGTGAATAATGCAAAGGACATCCAGAAATTCCGGTTAAGAGCGTAAAAACAGTATAAAACAAATGTTGACAAAAAGGACGGTGCAATAAAAGGTACCGTTCTTTTATTTTACCTTATTGCGAAGAAATTGGCTTAAATTTTACTACTATTATTTTCAAAGCTGAGGCGGTCAGTATTGGTAAAAAAAGATATTTAAAAATATACAAATTTATGATATGTTGAATACGAAAACGTTACCGATTATACATTTTGACTAAAAATAATAAAAACCAGAGAGGGACAATATATGTCTAATAAAGCAGAAACACAATATAATCCACAATGTGGGGAGCGAAGAACAATTTTTTCAGATGAGTATGATTTTCTCACAAAAATTGAAGCAGTGTGTGCCAAAGAAGATGGAATACATTTTTTGGTACGTACATGGAAAGACCGTATAGCCACAGTTCGTATTACATTTTTGACACCATCGGTATTCAGATTTGTGATGGTGCCGGAGATGACTGCAAAAAGCCACAGACAGACGGTAGTCGAAGATGTACCTGAATCGGAGTTTGAAACAAAAAATGCAGAATTTACAGAAAATGAAGATCTGTATATATATGAAACAAATCAGTTAAGTCTTCATTTTTCAAAAAACTACTGGGAAATGTCCATCTATCAGAATGGAAAATTATTGACGAAAGAACAGGCTTTTGACACTAATGTCGATAACCGGTGGAAACAGCTTCCAACAGGATTTAGAGTAGATGCATCTGGAAAAAGTATAGCCTCATTTGAGCAGTTTGTATTATTCTCCGATGAGCAATTTTGGGGATTTGGAGAGAAGTTTACACATTTTAATAAACGTGGACAAAGAATAGAGTGTTGGCAAAAAGATGCATTGTCTACTAATACGGAGGATTCATATAAAAGTCATCCGTATTTTACAAGCAGCCGGGGATATTCCGTATTGTTAAATACATTTACGCGTTCATCATTTGATATGGGTGCTTCATCATGGATCAGTTATCAGATGGGCAGTGACGATCCTATTCTGGATTATATTTTCCTGGCAGAAGAAAGCAAAGACTATAAGAAGCTGTTGCAGCAGTATTTGCAGATTACAGGGCAGATACCTATGATTCCACAGTGGGCTTTTGGTTTCTGGATGTCAAAATGCTCTTATATGAGCCGTAAAGAAGTCGAGGATGTTGTTGCTGATGCTGAAAAATTTGGAATAGGTATCGATGTAATTCATATCGATGGCTGGCAGAGGCAGGATATGTCTGGTGTATGGGAATGGGATACAGAACGTTTCCCTGAACCGGAAGAAATGATTAAAGAATTAAATAAAAAGAACATACATTTAAGTCTTTGGAATTATCCGTACTTGCAGGAAGATTCGCCGGCATTTAAGGAACTGGCAGAACGTGGATTTTTTATAAAAAATAAAGAAGGGCATCCTGCAATGTTTAAAGCGACTGCAGATTCAGAGTTTTTGTGTGCTTGCTTTGATTTCACAAATCCGGAATTTCTGGCATGGTATGAGGAACGTGTGAAAAAAATCGTCAGAATGGGTGTATCAGTGATAAAAACAGATTTCTCTGAAGCAGTACCTGAAGATGTTGTATTTTACAATGGCATGAGCGGGCGAGAAGGACATAATCTTCTGACGTATCTGTATGCAAAAAATATTTACACATGGATGAAAGAAATTTGCGACGAACATGGGGAATTGCCAATGCTTTGGGGACGCAGTGGGTATGTGGGTTCTCATACGATCCCGGCAGCATGGGCAGGAGATTCTTCCAGTGATAAAGCAAGTCACAGTGCAATTCTTCAGGCCGGACTTGGGATGGCTATGTCTGGTGTATCTTTCTGGGGTTATGATCTTGGCGGATTTTATAACACAGGTTATATCGGAAATGAGGAACGTCCGAATATAGAAGATTACCTTTCCTCTGTGCAGATGGGATTGTGGATGCCATTATCCAGAGCGCACGGTAAAACACCGCGGGAACCATGGCAGTATGGAGATATGGCATTAAAAGAAGTAAAAAAATGGATTAACTTCAGACATCGACTTGTGCCATATCTTTATCACACCGCCTGCCAGAGTCATCAGTCTGGTATTCCAATGATTCGTCCGCTTGTGATGGAATATCCGAAAGATCCAATCGCAAAGACACAGAATCTGTCTTATATGCTTGGTGATGCATTGCTTATTTCACCCGGATTTGACAGAGATGAATATGAACTGTATCTTCCGGAAGGCCGGTGGCAGGATATTGAAAGTAAAGAAGTATATGAGGGAATGACATTTGTTCATATAGAAAACAAAGCTTTTGCTGATGGTGGTACATCTCTTCGGGTTTTCCAGAAAGAAGGAACAAGTATACCATTGTTTGCTCAAAAAGAAGTATTGCATGTGCCTGCACAACTATGGAAACAGGAAGATCTTGAATTTATGACATTTCAGAAAAAAGATGTTGATTAGCTATTGTGCACAAAATAGATGCATAAAAATATGAAAAATGGGTAAAAATAAAAAAGCTAAAATAATAAGAACTGACTTGACAAAAGAAATTTATCTGTGCTATATTCAACTACAGTTGTAGTGTGTAACTCGATTTTTGGAGGCATTAACTATACATAACAGAAATTGTTTATGTGGGTTAGTGTCTCTTTTTTGTGCTCTGTTTTAGAAAAAAGAGTACAGACCGGCTAAAAAGATGCAAAACCGCAGAAACTTTTCTTGTAAAAAGTATAAACTACACAAGGAGTAAAAAAATGAAGGACAAAATTTTTAGTGTTCTGCAGCGAGTGGGAAGAAGCTTTATGCTCCCGATCGCAATTCTTCCGGTAGCCGGACTTTTACTGGGAATCGGAAGCTCATTTACCAATGCAACCACAATTGAAACGTACGGGCTGACAAGTTTGCTCGGCAACGGCACAATTCTTCATGCGCTGCTGGTGATCATGAACAAAGTAGGAAGTGCGGTGTTTGATAACCTGCCTCTGATTTTTGCGGTAGGTGTTGCAATTGGTATGGCAAAGAAGGAAAAAGAGGTTTCTGCCCTGTCAGCCGTTATTGCATATTTCGTTATGAATACAGCGATTAACGCAATGCTGACTATTACGGGTCAGATTCTGGAAAACGGAGAAATTGCAGAATCCGTTCTGGAAGGAACCATCACTTCTGTCTGCGGTATTCAGTCGCTGCAGATGGGTGTGTTTGGCGGTATTATTGTCGGTCTTGGAGTCGCAGCACTTCATAATCGATTTTACCGGATCCAGCTTCCGAACGCACTTTCTTTCTTTGGAGGTACTCGTTTTGTACCAATTATTTCTACGATCGTCTATATGTTTGTGGGAATTTTAATGTATTTTGTATGGCCGGTTGTACAGAACGGCATTTATGCGCTGGGTGGCCTGGTAACCGGCTCCGGTTATGTCGGAACGCTGATTTTCGGTCTGATTAAACGGGCACTGATTCCATTTGGTCTGCATCACGTATTCTATATGCCTTTCTGGCAGACAGCAGTCGGAGGTACCATGGAAGTGGCAGGACAGATGGTGCAGGGCGGACAGAATATTTTCTTCGCACAGCTTGCGGATTCTGCGAATATCGCACATTTCAGTGCAGATGCAACGAGATATTTCTCCGGAGAATTTATTTTTATGATTTTCGGACTTCCGGGAGCGGCACTTGCCATGTACCATTGTGCGAAACCGGAGAAGAAAAAAGCAGCAGGCGGTCTGCTTCTTTCCGCAGCACTTGCGTGTATGGCAACCGGTATCACAGAACCGCTGGAATTCTCGTTCCTGTTTGTTGCACCGGCGTTGTTTGTCGTGCAGGTTATTCTTGCGGGAACAGCTTATATGATCGCACACATCCTGAATATCGCAGTTGGTCTTACCTTTTCCGGCGGACTTCTGGACTTCTTCCTGTTCGGTATTTTGCAGGGAAATGAAAAGACAAGCTGGATGAGGGTGATTCCGGTCGGCATTCTTTATTTCTTCCTGTATTATTTTATCTTCAAATTCATGATTAAAAAGTTTGATTTTAAGACACCGGGCCGTGAGGATGATGATGTAGAAACCAAGCTTTATACGAAAGCAGATGTAAATGCCAGAAAAGAAGCGCAGAACGATGGGGTGGCATCGGAAGATGCCATGAGTGAAGCGATCACAAAAGGTCTTGGCGGAAAGAAAAATATTTCGGATGTGGACTGCTGTGCGACAAGACTGCGCTGTACTGTTCATGATGCAGCGAGAGTCAGCGATGGTATTTTAAAGGCGACAGGGGCATCTGGCGTTGTGCATAAAGGAAATGGTGTACAGGTTATTTACGGACCCAATGTAACTGTGATAAAATCAAATTTAGAGGATTATCTGGAAAAAGCTCCGAATACGTATGCGGAAGCAGAAAATACACCAACCCCAAAAGAGGCGGAACCGACGCAGGAAACAAAAGAACAGAAGGTTGTGGATACGATTACTGTCTGCAGCCCGATAAGCGGACTGGCAGCCGACCTTTCTACTGCGCCGGATGAAGCGTTTGCAGAAAAGATGATGGGAGACGGCGCTGTTGTGACACCGGAAGATCCTTATGTGCGTGCTCCGGAGGACGGAGAAGTCGCGTTTGTTTTTGACACAAAACATGCGATTGGATTTGTAACCGATTCCGGGGTCAGCCTTCTGATTCATGTCGGAATTGATACAGTAAAACTGAACGGAGAGGGATTTGAGGCACTGGTAGAAAGCGGTCAGACCGTGAAAAAAGGTGATCCGATGCTGAAACTGGATCTGGAATATCTGAAAACACATGCGCCGTCGGTTACGTCACCGGTTCTTTGCACAGAGCTGGAGGAGAACCAGAGAATCCGTCTTTTGGCAGACGGACCGGTAAAAGCAGGAGATCCTTTATTTGCGATTGAGATTCTCGCGTAAGCTGTGCCTTAAAAACGGGTGAGAAGAATGTACAGGATAGCAAAAACACTGAACCACAATTCATTTATTGGTGTGGAAGAAGAAAATAACCGGGAATATCTGGTCATGGGGAAAGGAATTGCATTTGGGAAAAAAACGGGACAGCGTGTACAGCCGGGAGACGATGCCCGCATTTATTCCCTGACAGAGATGACGGAGCGAGGAAATGCCAGAACCATTGTACAGGGCGTTTCTCCGCTCAGCCTGGAGCTGGCGAGTGCCGTGCTTGACGAGGCAGAAAAGGAATTTGGAAAAATTGACCGTTCCATCGTCTTTCCAATGGCAGATCATCTGGATTTTGCTGTCCGGCGGATTCAGAACGGTGAGCAGATCAGCAATCCGCTCACCGACGATATCCGTGTGATGTTTTACAAAGAGTATAAAGTTGCTTCCTGTATCAGGGAGCTTTTAAAAGAACGGCTTCAGATCGAAATGGATGAACATGAAATCGGCTATCTTGCACTTCATGTTCATTCGGCAATTGTGGAGGAAAATGTTTCACAGGCCATGGAAGTAGCAAGAGCAGTCCGGGAGAGCATTTCTTTGGTGGAGCATATCACCGGGCATACCATCGATGTGATGTCGTTGTCGTATAACCGTATGATGAACCATATCCGCTATATGGTTGCAAGAGCGGTCAGTGGGGAAAAACTGAAAGTAAATATGAATGACTACATGTCCGTAAAGTTTCCGGAAGCCTTTCAGGCGGCGAAACGAATCTGTGAGGAGATGGAAAAGAGGCTGAAACTTCCGATGGAGGAGATCGAAATTGGATATCTCGCTATGCACATAGAACGGATTATGGACAGAGAAGAAGGAGAATAAAAGCATGAAAACATTTGAATATACCATTAAAGATGAACTGGGAATCCACGCAAGACCGGCAGGAATGCTGGTAAAGGAGGCAAAAAATTTTGCATCGGAATGCACCATCACAAAAGATGGAAAAACGAAAAAACTGACTCAGCTGATGATGCTGATGTCACTTGGTGTAAAGCAGGGAGATACCGTAACCGTTGCAGCAAACGGAGAGGACGAAGATGCAGCGATTGAGACGCTGAAAGCGTTTTTCGAAGCAAACCTGTAAAAAGTACGCTCGGAGGATAAAAAATGCAGTATTTTCAGGGGAAATCCGTATATAAAGGAATTGTTATGGGACCGGTTGCGGTTCTGAAGAAAAATGATTACCAGGTTAAAAGAGCCCGGATTGAAGATCCGGAAGCAGAAGTAAAACGTGTGAAAGAAGCCGTGGAGGTTTCGAAAAAACAGCTTGGCAGACTGTATGACAAGGCAGTCCGGGAAGTTGGAGAGGCAAGTGCGGCGATCTTTGAAGTCCATCAGATGATGCTGGAGGATGAGGACTATCTGGAATCAATGGAGAACATGATCCGGACAGAGCTGGTAAATGCAGAATATGCAGCGGCAGCAACCGGCGATAATTTTGCAGAGATGTTTGCAGCTATGGATGATGAATATATGAAGGCTCGTTCCGCAGATGTAAAAGATATTTCCGAACGTCTGGTCCGCAATTTAAGCGGTGAGGGAGATAACGACCTGAGTTCTATGGAACCATCTGTTATAGTGGCAGACGATTTAAGTCCGAGTGAAACTGTACAGATGGACAAAGAAAAAATACTTGCGTTTGTGACTGTACATGGATCTACCAATTCTCATACTGCGATTCTTGCGCGAATGATGAATATTCCGGCATTAATCGGCGTCCCGATGGATTTAAACGGTCTGAAAACAGGCATGACGGCCGTTGTAGACGGTTTTTCAGGTCAGGTTATCTTTGAGCCGGAGGAGGATGTGCGGAAGGAAACCGAAAAAAGAATGCAGGAAGAAGCAGAAAAACAGAAGCTTCTTGAGGAGTTGAAAGGAAAAGAAAATATTACGCCGGATGGCCGTAAGATCAACATCTATGCAAATATCGGCAGTGTTGGTGACCTTGGCTATGTGATGGAAAACGATGCCGGTGGAATCGGACTTTTCCGAAGCGAATTCCTCTATCTTGGAAGAAATGATTTCCCAACGGAGGAAGAACAGTTTCAGGCATATAAACAGGCCGTGCAGACCATGGCAGGCAAAAAAGTGATTATCCGTACGCTGGATATCGGGGCAGATAAGCAGGTAGAATACTTTAATCTTGGAAAAGAAGAAAATCCGGCGCTTGGGTACCGTGCAATCCGGATTTGTCTGAAACAGCCGGAAATTTTTAAAGCGCAGCTTCGCGCATTGTTCCGCGCAGCCGTTTACGGAAACCTTTCTGTCATGTATCCGATGATCACATCAACAGAAGAGGTAGAAAAAATCTACGCAATTGTTGCAGAGGTAGAGGAAGAGCTGAAAGCACAGGAAGTGCAGTATAAAATTCCGGAGCAGGGCATTATGATCGAGACACCGGCTGCCGTGATGATCAGCGACCGTCTGGCGGAAATGGTGGATTTCTTCAGCATCGGAACGAACGACCTGACCCAGTATACCCTTGCGATTGACCGTCAGAATGAGCAGCTGGATGATTTTTACAACCCACACCATGAAGCGGTTCTTCGGATGATTCGTATGGTGGTGGAAAATGCTCACAAATGCGGAAAATGGGCAGGAATCTGCGGGGAACTCGGTGCGGACCTGACATTGACGGAGCAGTTTGTACGAATGGGAGTGGATGAGCTTTCTGTTGCTCCGTCCATGATTCTGAAGCTGCGGAAGATTGTCCGCGAGATGAAAGCAGAAGAGTAGAAGAAACGATACAGCAGATAAGAAAACTCTCTGTTTTGGAGAGTTTTCTTATCTGTTCACAAATAACAGAAGATACAGCCGAAAAATCAGAAAAAAAGAAAGGATGTTTGGGACAACAGTAAGAAAATGTCTCAAATCCTTTTATTTCCTCTTGACGAATGGCGTATTTTGCGATAGTGTATCAGAGTAACAAAAAACAAAATCAAAAATTCAGTTGCTTTTCTCTTATTCAGAGTGGTGGAGATACATAGGATCTGTGAAACCACGGCAACCCCCAGACAGAATAGTCTGTACGGGAAGGTGCCAGCCTGAGCGAAATTTTCGAACAATAAGGGGATTTGAACATTACTATTCAGGTCCGCTAAAAATTGCGGATCTTTTTTTACGAAAAAATGTTCAGGGAAAGCCAAAGCCCACGAACGAAAAGCAAAAGAGAAGAGAAGAAAAAAAAGGAGAAAAAGAATGGAAAAAAGACTGTTTACTTCTGAGTCTGTAACCGAAGGACATCCGGACAAAATCTGTGATGCCATTTCTGACGCGATTCTGGATGCGCTGCTTGAGCAGGATCCGATGAGCCGTGTAGCTTGCGAAACCTGTACTACAACAGGATACGTGATGGTAATGGGTGAGATTACATCCAACGCACACATTGATTTCCAGCAGGTTGTACGTGATACCGTTCGCGAAATCGGCTACGACCGTGCAAAATACGGATTTGACGCAGATACCTGCGCTGTTGTAACTGCAATTGACAAACAGTCCACCGATATCGCTATGGGTGTAGACAAAGCGCTCGAAGCAAAAGAGAACAATATGAGCGATGAGGAGATCGATGCCATTGGAGCAGGAGATCAGGGAATGATGTTCGGATTCGCAACCAACGAGACCGAAGAGTACATGCCATACCCGATCTACATGGCACACAAACTGGCTCGCCAGCTGACCAAAGTCCGCAAAGACGGTACTTTAAGTTACCTGCGTCCGGACGGAAAAACACAGGTAACCGTAGAGTACGATGAGAACGGCAAACCGTTCCGTCTTGATGCGGTTGTTCTTTCCACTCAGCATGATCCGGAAGTATCCCAGGAGCAGATTCATGAGGATATCAAAAAATACGTATTCGACGAAATCATTCCGGCAGACATGGTAGATGAGCACACCAAGTTCTTCATCAACCCGACCGGCCGTTTTGTAATCGGCGGACCTCATGGAGATTCCGGCCTCACCGGACGTAAGATCATCGTAGACACCTACGGCGGATACGCTCGTCACGGCGGCGGAGCTTTCTCCGGAAAAGACTGTACAAAGGTAGACCGTTCTGCAGCTTATGCAGCACGTTACGTAGCAAAGAATATCGTAGCAGCAGGTCTTGCCGACAAATGCGAGGTCCAGCTTTCCTACGCAATCGGTGTCGCTCATCCGACCTCTATCATGATCGACAGCTACGGCACAGGAAAACTCTCCGACAACAAACTGACCGATATCGTTCGCGAGAACTTTGATCTTCGCCCGGCCGGAATCATCAAAATGCTGGATCTGCGCCGTCCGATCTACAAACAGACTTCCGCTTACGGCCACTTCGGAAGAAACGATCTGGATCTGCCGTGGGAGAAACTGGACAAAGTAGAAGACCTGAAGAAATACCTCTAATTTCAGGCTTTTCTGTTTATAGAAAGTTTAGAAAGATTCATCTAAGTTAATGAAAAATCCTCAGGCGTTGTGCTATAATAAATTTAGACTGCGTACTGGGGATTTTTTGTGCGCAAAAGTACGAAATATGTGTTGGAAAACAGGTGGATCTTATATGGAAAAAAAGAAGAAAAGCATGAAATTAAGGACGAGAGTAATCATTTCTTTTTTCATCATCATACTGGTTCCGATCGTGATGTGTGCCTTGACGTTTTACTTTTTTGTAGGGTATAAAGCAAAGATTATCGGTGAAAAATACGGTCTTGCGAACGCAACATACCGGACGATTTCGAACAACACCCTGCTGCTGAATGCGATGACATCAGAAGAGTACGACGAAGTAGAGGATACCGCGAAATCGGATACGGCAAAGCTGGAAGAAACGAATTATCTCTCTGTTCTGAATGCAAGACTGCAGAAAAAACAGTCGTTTATCGCGGTGCGCGAGGATGGTGTTATCATTTACAATGGCTCGGAGGAGCTGTCGTCGGAGGAGCTGGAAAATGAGCTGCCGAAATACGGTGACCCGGGGGCCAATTTGAAGGGCGGCGTTTATTTCCGCAATGAAAAACAGTGGATGGTCAAACAGGTGGACTATGAGAACTCGGACGGAAAAGAATGCAGTGCGTTTATCGTCACCAAGACAGACCAGATTGCGCCGCAGATTACGGGCATGGTAAAAGAGCTAGGCATCGTGATTGTGCTGATTCTGGTGCTCACCAGTCTGGGCCTGAGCTTCTGGATTTACCGCGGTGTGATCGGACCGCTCGAGCAGCTGAAAAAGGCGACACAGAATATCAAAGACGGAAATCTGGATTTCACTGTTGAACCGTGCGGCGTGGCGGAGATTAATGACCTCTGCGAGGACTTTGAGGAGATGCGTATCCGGCTGAAAGAGACGGCGGAGGAAAAAGTCGAGTTTGACAAAGAGAATAAAGAGCTGATCAGTAACATTTCGCATGATCTGAAAACACCGATTACCGCGGTCAAGGGTTATGTCGAGGGAATCATGGACGGTGTGGCAAATACGCCGGAGAAGATGGACCGCTACATCCGCACCATTTACAACAAAGCGAATGAGATGGACCGTCTGATCAATGAGCTGACGTTTTATTCCAAGATTGACACGAACCGCATTCCGTATACGTTTTCCAAGATTCACATTGCGGATTATTTTGATGACTGCGTGGAGGAACTGAATCTGGAGCTTGACGCGCAGCATGTGGATCTGACATACTTTAATTATCTCGAGGACGACCCGATCGTCATCGCGGATGCGGAGCAGATCAAGCGTGTCATCAATAACATTGTAAGCAATTCCATCAAATATATGGACAAGAGCCATAAGGTCATCAACATCCGTCTGCGTGATGTCGGAGATTTTGTGCAGGTGGAGATTGAGGACAACGGAAAGGGAATTGCGACGAAGGATCTGACGAAGATTTTCGATCGCTTTTATCGTACCGACGCGTCCCGCAACAGCACGAGAGGCGGCAGCGGAATTGGTCTTTCCATCGTGAAGAAGATTCTTGAAGACCACGGCGGAAAAGTGTGGGCCACCAGCAAAGAAGGGGTGGGAACCACGATGTACTTTGTATTAAGAAAATATCAGGAGGTACCTGTTTCATGAGTAAAATACTGATTGTTGAGGATGAGGAATCCATTGCAGATCTGGAGAAAGATTATCTCGAGCTTTCGGGCTTTGAGGTGGAGATTGAAAACCAGGGAGACACCGGTCTTGTACGGGCGGTCAAGGAGGATTTCGATCTGCTGATCCTGGATCTGATGCTGCCGGAGGTGGATGGCTTTGAGATCTGCCGTGAGGTGCGTGAGAAGAAAGATATTCCGATTATCATGGTTTCGGCAAAGAAGGATGATATCGACAAAATCCGCGGACTCGGCCTTGGTGCGGATGATTATATGACGAAGCCATTTTCTCCGAGTGAGCTGGTTGCGCGCGTGAAAGCGCATCTGGCACGGTACGACCGTCTGGTCGGAAACGGCAAGAAAGAGAATGATGTTGTGGAGATCCGCGGCATCAAGATTGACAAGACGGCACGCCGTGTGTGGGTGAACGGAGAGGAGAAGCAGTTTACAACGAAAGAGTTCGATCTGCTGACCTTCCTTGCGGAGAATCCGAACCGCGTTTTCACGAAAGAAGAGCTGTTCCGTGAGATCTGGGATATGGAGTCCATCGGAGATATTGCGACGGTTACGGTGCATATCAAGAAGATTCGTGAAAAAATAGAGTTTAATACGGCAAAGCCGCAGTATATCGAGACGATCTGGGGCGTTGGATATCGGTTTAAGGCATAAAGAATCTGTGTTTCGGGGAGAGATAAAATGGGAAAAATTTACTATCTGATGGGAAAAAGTGCGTCAGGGAAAGATCATATTTATGAGAATCTGATCCAGGAGACGGCGCTGGATTTAAAACCGTTTGTCCTGTATACAACACGGCCGATCCGGAGCGGGGAGCAGGACGGAAGAGAGTATTTCTTTGTGGATGAAAAACGGCTTTCGGAACTGCGGGAGGCCGGAAAGATTATCGAGGAGCGCATGTATTCGACGGTGCAGGGGCCGTGGTATTATTTTACGGCGGATGACGGGCAGATTGATCTTGCGAAGCATGATTATCTCGGAATCGGGACACTGGAATCGTATCTGAAATTAAAGGCATACTTCGGGGAGCAGGCGATGGTTCCGCTGTATGTCGAGGTGGACGACGGGCTGCGGCTTTCGCGGGCACTGGAACGGGAAAGAAAACAGACAGAGCCGAAATACGCGGAGATGTGCCGGAGATTCCTGGCGGACTGTGAGGATTTTACGGAGGAGAAAATTGCGGAAGCTGGAATTGTCCGCAGATTTTCCAATAATTCTACGCCGGAAGACTGTTTTTCCGAAATTCAGAATTTTGTGGAACAACAGAAAAAGTTGTGATATACTTAATGCAGTATTAGTAAGAAATACAAAAGAACTCCAGGGGGTGATTTTATGCAGGGTTTTCAGAAGGTTGTAGGACATCAGGAAATCATAACGCATTTACAGAATGCCATTTCGATGAATAAAGTATCTCATGCTTATCTTTTTGGCGGAGAGAGTGGATCGGGAAAGAAAATGATGGCTTCACTGTTTGCGATGACGCTTCAGTGCGAGAAGCACGGGGTCGAGCCCTGTATGGAATGCCCGTCCTGTAAAAAGGCACAGAGCCAGAATCATCCGGATATCATTTATGTGAAGCATGAAAAGCCGAACACCATCAGCATCGATGAAATCCGCGAGCAGCTCATTAACGATGTGATGATCAAGCCGTACAGCAGTCCGTACAAGATTTATATCATCGACGAGGCGCAGAAGCTGACACTTCAGGCGCAGAACGCGCTGCTGAAGACGATCGAGGAGCCGCCGGCCTACGCAGTTGTCATGCTTCTGGCAGACAACCCGGATGCGCTGCTTCCGACGATTTCGTCACGCTGCGTGCAGTTAAATTTAAAACCAGTGGGAGACCAGCTTGTGAAAGATTATCTGATGAACGAAATGCATGTGCCGGATTACCAGGCAGAGGTTGATGCGTCCCTGGCGCAGGGAAATATCGGAAAAGCAGAGCGGATTGCCCGTTCTCCGGAATACGAGGAGACGCTGGAAAGTGCACTCCGCATGGCAAAGTACGCCGACAGTATGCCGCTGTATGAAATCGTGGAGACGATCAAAAAACTGACGGCCGAAAAAGACAATATTGATGATTACTTCGATATCTTTTCTTTATGGTTCCGCGATGTTCTGCTCTTTAAGGCGACAAAAGAGGTCGATTCCCTTGTGTTCAAGCAGGAGCTGAATGGAATCCGTGAGAGAGCAAATAAGAGCTCATACGAAGGCCTGGAGAAGATTATAGAGGCGATTCAGAAGGCGAGAGCCCGCCTGAACGCGAATGTTAATTTTGATTTAACCATGGAGCTTATGTTCCTGACAATGAAGGAAAACTGATAACATGATAACAATTATAGGAGTACGTTTTCGAAACGTAGGAAAAGTATATTATTTCTCGCCGAGAGAGCTGGACATCTGCGTGGGCGACCACGTTATCGTTGAGACGGCGCGCGGCGTAGAGTATGGTTTCGTTGTGCTGGGGCCAAAAGAAGTTGACGATTCCAAGGTGATCCAGCCGTTGAAAGAAGTCATCCGCATTGCAACGCCGAAGGATGATGCGCGGGAGGAGAGCAACCGCAAGAAAGAAAAAGAAGCGTTTGAAATCTGCCAGAAGAAGATCCGGGCGCACAACCTGGAGATGAAGCTGATCGATGCAGAGTATACGTTTGACAATAACAAGATGCTGTTTTACTTTACCGCCGACGGAAGAATTGATTTCCGTGAGCTGGTAAAGGATCTGGCGGCTGTCTTTAAGACGAGAATCGAGCTTCGCCAGATCGGTGTCCGCGATGAGACAAAGATCCTCGGCGGAATCGGCATCTGCGGCAGACCGCTTTGCTGCCATACGTATCTGTCCGAGTTTGCACCGGTTTCGATCAAGATGGCAAAAGAGCAGAACCTGTCCCTGAACCCGACGAAGATTTCGGGTGTCTGCGGACGACTGATGTGTTGCCTGAAAAACGAGCAGGAAACCTATGAATACCTGAACCGCAAGCTGCCGGGTGTCGGCGATATCGTAACGCTGCCGGACGGCATGAAAGGTGAGGTTTCCGGTGTGAATGTGCTTCGTCAGCTCGTAAAAGTGCTGGTGGATGTGAACGATGAGAAGGAAATGCGGGAGTGCCCGGTGGAAGAGCTCAAGTTCAAGCCGAAGCATAAGAAGGAAAAAGGCAAAGAGAAGAAAAAAGACAGAAACAGCTCCGGGGAGCAGGCTTCTTCGGAAGAGGCAAAACAGCCGGAATAAGATTGATTTGGAATGCATTTTGAAAAAAGTAAGCGCCGGGTAAAACTGACGCTTCTTTTTGTGTGATGCGGCGCTGGGCGGTCAGCAGGAGGAGGGATTTTCATTGGATAGAAAAGAAGAATTTTTGAAGCCGGGTGAGCGGCTCGATGATCTGCAGAACGGTTACTGGATGATACAGAATCCATCCCTTTTCTGCTATGGCATTGACGCGGTGCTGCTGGCATCCTACGCGAAGGTGAAGCGCGGGGAGCGGGCGATGGATTTCTGCACGGGATCGGGAATTGTGCCGATTCTGCTGAAGGCGAAGACAAACGGAGAGCATTTTTCCGGGCTGGAAATTCAGGAGTACAGTGCCGAGATGGCACAGCGGAGTGTGCGGTACAATCATCTGGAAAATGATGTTGAGATTTTCCAGGGAGATGTGAAAACGGCATCGCAGCAGTTTGGAAAAGAAGTGTTTGATGTGGTAACGTGCAATCCGCCGTACATGACGGGGCAGCACGGGCTGACGAATGCGCTTGAGGCGAAGACGATTGCGCGGCATGAGGTGCTGTGCTCGTTTGATGATATTGCGAAAGAGGCATCGGCGGTTTTAAAGACGAAAGGACGGTTCTATCTGGTGCACCGGCCGTTCCGGCTGGCGGAGATTTTTTCGACGCTGAAAAAATATCATCTGGAACCAAAAAGGATGCAGCTCGTTTATCCGTTTGTGGACAAGGAGCCGAACATGGTGCTGATCGAGGCGATGAAAGGCGGGAATCCGAGAATTACCGTGGAGAAACCGCTGATTGTGTATGAGACGCCGGGCGTGTATACAAAGGACATCCGGGAATTATATGGAGACGGGAGATAAGAACATGGCAGGAAAATTATATTTGTGTGCAACACCAATTGGAAATCTGGAGGACATGACCTTCCGTGCAATCCGCATTCTGCAGGAGGTCGATCTGATCGCGGCGGAGGATACGAGAAACAGCATTAAGCTGCTGAACCATTTTGAGATTCATACGCCGATGACGAGTTACCATGAATACAACAAATACGACAAGGGCCGCGAGCTGGTGCAGAAGCTGCTGGCGGGAACGAACATTGCCCTTATCACCGATGCCGGAACACCGGGAATCTCAGACCCGGGGGAGGAGCTGGTGAAAATGGTATACGAAGCCGGAATCGAAGTGACGAGTCTGCCGGGGGCGTGTGCGTGTGTAACGGCACTGACGCTGTCGGGACTTTCGACGAGAAGATTTGTGTTTGAAGCGTTTCTTCCGCCGGATAAAAAAGAACATAAACTGGCGCTGGAGCGGCTGAAAAACGAGACACGAACCATGATCGTGTACGAGGCGCCGCATCATCTGCTGAAAACGCTGCGGGAACTGCTGGAAATCCTTGGCAACCGCCGCCTGACACTGTGTCGGGAACTGACGAAAAAGCATGAGACAGCATGGCAGACCACAATAGAAGATGCCATTACCCGCTACGAGCAGGAAGATCCGAAGGGCGAATGCGTTCTTGTGATCGAAGGCAGAAGCCAGAAAGAAATCGAGGACGAGGCGAAGGCTGCGTTTGAGGAAATTTCGATTGAGGAACATATGAAACGGTATGAAGACCAGGGGATTGCGCGGAAAGAGGCGATGAAGCTTGTGGCAAAAGACCGTGGCGTAACGAAGAGAGATATTTATCAGTATTTACTGGGAAAAGAATAACGACACGCTCTAAGAGAAGGAAAGAGAGGAAGAAGTATGAAAATCTGTAAAATTTTGTGTTATTGTATTTGTTTTACAGATTTGGAGATATTCCTTGTCCGGTAGTTACTCCCGTCTGTTATAATAGGAACAATGAAGTATTTTTGAGGGAGGAAATTTTTTATGTCACAGTCACAAACCCAGCGGAGTTCCCGGGTTGATCTGCTTCACGGCTCGATTCTGAAATCTCTGCTTCTTTTTGCACTTCCGATCATGGCATCCCGTGTATTTCAGCAGATTTACAACACGATGGACACACTGATTGTCGGCCATACACTCGGCGATTCGTCGATTGCAGCTATGGGTGCCTGCTCGTCGATCTATGAAATGATGACCGGATTTACGTTCGGCGTCGGAAACGGGCTCGCGATCGTCACGGCGCGATGCTTTGGAAGACAGGAGACGGAACGGATGAAAAAATCCGTTGCATCCTGTATCGTTATTGGTATTACCGTTACACTGGTGGTCACCGTTCTTGCAACGATTTTCATGCATCCGCTGTTGCGGCTGCTGAAAACACCGGCAGAAATCCTCGAAGAATCCTACAGCTACATTTCAATTCTATCCGTTTTTCTGTTTGTCATGTTTGCCTACAACCTGTGCTCCGGTCTGTTGGGAGCAATCGGAAACAGCTTTATGCCGCTTGTTTTCCTGATTATTTCATCGTTGGTAAACATTGTACTGGATTTGCTGTTTATCCGTTCTTTCGGCATGGGTGTTCGCGGTGCTGCAATTGCAACCGTGATTGCGCAGGGAATCTCCGTCGTGCTCTGCCTGATTTATATTGTTACCAAAGCAAAAATTCTGCTTCCGGAAAAACGTCATTTTGAACCGGATCGCGGACTGTACATGGAGCTTCTGGCACAGGGATTTTCGATGGGATTTATGAGCAGTATTATCTATGTCGGTTCGATTGTCCTGCAGCCGGGCATCAACAGCCTTGGCTATGAAACAATTGCGGGACACACGGCTGCGAGAAAGCTGTTTTCCTTCTCGATGATGCCGCTTTCCTCGATGGCACAGGCAGTCAACACATATGTGGCACAGAACCGCGGCGCGGACAACTGGGAGCGCGTGCGGAAAGGCATTCGCTATGCTTATATTTTCTGCTTCAGCGTGACCGCATGCCTGATTCTCCTTGTCACTCCGCTTGCACCGACGATGGTTCATCTGATCTCCGGCTCGTCCGACCCGACTGTCCTCGGAAACGGAGCCCGCTACCTCCGTGTAGCCATTCCGTTCTTCTTTGCGCTCGGCCTCGTCAACTGCAGCCGCCTTGCACTGCAGGCACTCGGAGAAAAGATTCTTCCGCTGCTGTCGAGTTTTATTGAGCTTTTCGGAAAAATTATTTTTGCGATGGTGTTTATCCCGCGCTACCACTACAGTGCCGTGATCTGGTGCGAACCGATCATCTGGTGCTTCATGGCAGCAGAACTTGTGATTTCGCTGTATCGAAATCCTTATATGAGAAAAGGGAAGTCTGGAAACTGATTTTTTTCAAAAACAGAACCCGGGGCAGTCTACAAAAAACGGTAGATTGCCCCAGGTCTGTTTTTTTGACTAAATAAAGGAAGTCTCCTGCTTCTATTGCGAAAAAAAGCAGATTTACTCTGCCCAGGTACCATTTACAAAAATATCGGTTTCGCTTCCATCTTCGCGGATACCTACGATGTGCAGGTCATCCGATCCAACCATAAAGTCAACGTGGATCAGAGAATCATTCACACCTTTTTCCAGAATTTCCTCGTTGCTCATCTCCAGAAATCCATCGAGCACCTCAGGGAAACCGGCGCCAGCGGCAACGTGGCAGCATGCGTTTTCATCGAAAAGGGTATTAAAGAACATCAGCCCGGACTGGTTAATCGGAGATTCTTTCGGAACGAGTGCAACCTCGCCGAGCATTGCAGCACCGTCGTCCATGGCGAACATTTTTTTCAAAACCTCTTCGCCCTGCTCTGCGTGGCAGTCAACGACTTTTCCATCCTTGAAATCGACGGTAAAGTTGTTGATGATCTGTCCCGACCAGCTTAAAGGTTTTGTGGAAACGAGACGGCCTTCACATTTTCCTCTCATCGGGCTGGTGAAGACTTCTTCGGTCGGCATGTTTGGAACGTAGAAGGTGTTGTTCATATGGTTGATATCACCGGCGCCGCTCCATTTTGCGCCCGGAATCAGCTCAACGGTGAAATCCGTACCGTTTTTGCTGGTGTAATGCAGCTTGTGGAATGCCTGCTCATTCAGCCAGCTGGCTTTCTGGGTCATGAGGTCGCAGTGTGCCTGCCAGATCCTTTCTGCATCTTCGCCGTCTTTTAAGTAAACACAGTCGAAAATAGCATCCCACAGTTTTTCAACAGCAATATCCTCCGGCTCGCCCGGGAATACTTTTTCTGCCCATTTTGGAGAAGCGGCGGCAACGATCAGCCACTGATGCTTTCCATCGAGCTGGTCACGGTATTTTTTAATGACCTTTCCACGCATCTGACGAACGGTGGAGAGCAGGTCCGCAGGAATGCCGGCGAGCTCGTCCGGATCGGAGGAGTCGATGAAAATGCGAACCGGCAGATCAACCGTCATCTGTTTGAAACGCTCTTCTTCCCAGTGCGGAACCGCGCCAAGCGTTTCTGCGGTGGCATACTGATAATGCATTTTGTTGATCTCACCGCATTCCCAGATCACTTCCACATAGCTTGCGCCCGCCTGATAGCACTCCTCTGTCACCATCTGGGTAAGCAGAACCTGATCGACGCCGGCCTGGAGGCGGACACGCTGTCCTTTCTGTACATTTGCACCGATTTTTACGATCAGCTTTGCATATTCTCTTAATTTTGCCTGAAATTTTGCTTCATTCATGATAAAAGACTCCTTTTTGTGATTTTTAAAACTGAAATGGATCATTAAAGGCTCCATAGTACGAAACCGGTTCGCCCGCGGAAAGCAGATGATGGACATCGCCGACGGTCTGGCAGCGGAAGTATACTTCGCCCAGCTTGCGTTCCTCGCTTCCGACGATTGTGACGGAAGTCGGTGCCAGGAACATGCCCTGCCAGAGCTGTACCGGCGTCATATTCAGCAGATGCGACAGTGCCACACAGGTGACGCCGAGATGGCAGAAGCAGACGATGACGGCTTCGCGGTTTGTTTCATCCGAAGCGTGATAGCGGTAACCGTCGCGTACATAGCCGTAGCGCGCAAGCAGTGCATCGAGTCCGTCGGTCACAAAATGGTAATTCTCGTCCATGTTTCCGGTCTGCATAATCGGATTTTTCGTCCAGAGATCCTGGTCATAGAGATCCCGGTTTGCATCGAGCACATCCGGCAGAAAATCCCATGGAATCCGGCGTTTTCCAGTCTCCGGGTCCAGGACGGGTGCATCAAATTCCCGCAGCCATGGGAGAATTTCAGCTTCACGGCCCGCATTTTTCAGCGTAAAAGAAGCCGTATCTTTCGCACGGCCAAGCGGAGAACAGTAAAAATCGGTAACATTCCATTTTGCTGTGCGTTTCGAAAGCAGCTCGGCCTCGCGCCAGCCTTTTTCGGTCAGAGAATCAATTTCATAATTTGGTTCGCCGTGGCGGATAAAAATAATTTTCATAACGTTCCTTTCTTCGTATGTCGAAAAAATGGTGGATTTCGACATAGAAAAGTAAAATTTCGTCCCGAAAGATCTGTGCCGGAGCATAAAAGAATTCAGAACTAAGATCATTTCATTCAGTATATCATAAATAGTCAGATTTGTGTGAATTTCTTATCGGCCTCTCCCCCAGTTCAGCTCCCCGTTGGTAAACTCAGCCCAGTTGTACTGCGCCATGTATTCACCATGGTACTGGTTGATCGCGGAAAGTTTTCCCTCGCACCAGTCAAAATAGTCACAGGAGACTTCTTCCGGGCAGATCCACAGGCTTCCTCTGGCGGACGCAACGAGCGTTTCACAATGATACACTTTTAACGAATAAAAATTTGTGAAGCGGAAGCTCCCTTTTTGATACGCTGCATCTTGAGAGAGTAGCTAGTAGCAGTCCTGTAGGTAGGTGCAAACAGGAGAAAAATATGCTATAGTAAAAACAGCGTAAGGGGAAACAAAAAGTAATGCAGCAAGAGGAAAGAGGATGATAAACTGTCGGTCATCATGGTCTGTCTGAACGCTCAAAAAGAAACCCATGATGTATTTCTTCAGATGATGAAGACACTACTTGGTGTTGAAATGCCGGAGAATGAATTTTTGAAATTGATGCATACGTAAAAAAACAGGCACGATTCCCGAAAAAGGTGATTCGTGCCTGCTTTTTTTACTTTTCTACTTCTTCATACTGGTTGCCTTCCGGGTCACGCAGGTTATCATCTACATAAATTTTTCTTCCTTTGGTATCCAGTCTTTCTTTGTAGTCCATAGAGAAGGCACCCAGTGAAGCGGCCAGAAAGCTAAAAACAATCGTCGCTTTAGAAAGGTTCTGTAAAAATTTGAGGGCGCCATAAATAATCAGGTTTTTGTAATACTCCAGCCGCAGTCCTTTTTCAACACCCCGTGCAGTGAGGCGGCAGATAAGCAGAACAACGGCCAGCATAAATGCACCGATAACCAGAAGAAAAATTCCGGCTTCATGATATTTTCCAGGTAAATAGCAGGCACCGATTACGATCATGATCGGGGCAATTAAGGACATAGTAAAAACCATTTCGGCACGAAAGGTAAAAAATCGATACATCAAAAAGATTAAGATTAGGATAGCGATGAAAAGCATATTAGTTTTCTCCTTCGTAATGTTATAAATGATATAAAGCTTTTTTGCAGAAAAAGCAGATGAATTTGTGTGAAAAATTTTGCATATTTTGGCTTTTTCCTGTATACTTAGATCAATGTCGACAGGAAAACAGCATTCTGCCCAAGCCATCGGATATTTGCTGTTGTCCGGAAAGGAACTTTGATACTACATGAGCGATTTTTCACAAAGGCTTGAAAAGGAAATAAAAAATACAGGAAAAACTTTATATTATCTGTCTGAGGCCAGTGGTATGCAGCTGGATTACATTTCTAAAATGAGTAAAGGAAAACGTATTCCAAAAGAAGAAGAGCGCCTGACCTGTCTTCTTGATGCGATGGAATGCACCGGAAATACAAGAGCAGATCTCCTGTTCCTTTATCGCCAGGAAAAAATGGGAAGGAGCCAGTGGCAATGTATGGAAGAACTGATCCGTATTATCCAGCAGGATGTGGTTGAATTTCCTCAAGTCTCTGTTTCTCCAAGTGTTTCAGGAATTCCGGATACGGATATGACGCTGGACAATATCTTTGCAATTTATGCGTGTATTCGGAAAGCAATGATAAATGCTTCCGATTCCACGATTTGCTTATGTACTCCGGAAATTTCACTGGAACATTTACGATATCTTGTTCAGATTATTCATGAAGTGCCCTATCGCAGATTAGAGCATCTTTTTCCTTTGCTGCAGAATCAGACAACGGAAAATACACTGGATAACCTTCGGAAAATATGCAGTCTGAAACCGGCAATGAACTATGAAAACTACAAACCATTTTATTATTACGTTTCTTCTGCTGAGTCCGAGGCGAAAAAAGCAGGCTTACTTCCCAACTGGCTGATCACAGACCATATTGCAATTGGAATCAATTTTCATACGGCGAAAGGAATTATTCTCAGAGATGCGCAACAAATACAATTACTGAAGAATTCCTTTATTCAGGAAAGAAAAATAGCAAAGGAAATGTTGTTTTGCTCTGATTTAAATGCTTATGTAAAAGATGTCAATGTTATGATGAATGAAGGCTATGTAACGCATAACTATTATATTGAATATTCACCATGTCTTCTGCATCTGATTCCGTTAAATGTACTGAAACAGCAGATCATCCTGGATGGAGTGGAAAAAGAACAGCTCTTATCTTCTCTCTTTCAGCGGATCCGGCACATGGAAACGGAAAGTATGGTACATATTTTCTGTATATCTGGCTTACGACAATTAATGGAGCAGGGACGCATTGCAGGCTATCCGGATATGCTTTATAAGCCTCTTGATCCTGCGATGCGCCTGTGGCTGTTGAAAAGTTATTATCAATATATGCTGCACACACCTCATTCCTGCATTTGTGTAAAAGAAAATTTCGTCCAGCTGCCGAAACACATCTCCATTGTATGTAGCTCTAATGTTCATAATGGAATTGCATTTTGGAACAATACAAGTCATGGATTGCAATATTATATTTTAAAAGAATCCGGCTTTTCACAAAAACTATATGAATTTTGCCAGTTTCTGGAGAATGGAAACATGGCATGGTCACAGGAGGAGACGCTGGATATTATTCGAAACATGATTGTGAAATATGGAGGCACCTTATAAACCGCGCTTCCAGGAAAATAAAGGATTCTTTCGGGACAGCTTTTCTCCTGCTATCTCTGGAAGAGCCGGGAGAAAAGCCCCTTCTTTTTTGCCGGGCGGGATGCAGCAGGTACATTTTGATTGGTATATTGCTGAAACATGTTTTTTGAATCCTGAATGAGACCATTTAATTGCGCATTCTGACCAGCAGAAAACAGATCACACAATACAACTCCTTTTTGGGCATAGTACAATGCATTTTCCTTTCGCTCCAGTCTCATATTTGCAATTTGGAGCGTTTGATAGATAGGGATTTGATAGACCGGCATTTCTTCCGGAAGCAAAAGATCGCTGTAATGATACAGAAGTAATGAGATTTCTTCCGCTGCTTCCTGGATCTGCTCGGGATTTATATGTTCTTCCTGTACATTCTGAAGATACATAGATCCACATCCGATACAAATGCGGATGAATGCTTTGGACACAGTTTCTCTGATTTGTGGATTTAGAATTTCTGCATTCCATATATATTCGATACTTTCTGCCAGACGCCAGCTCTTCTCGGCTAATTCGGTGCATTTGTGTCCCTGTATTTTTTCTGCTGTTACGACGGAAATGCATGCCAGCATACATTTCAGTTCATTCATCAATAAAATTTCAGCAGTTTTTTCTTTTGGGATTTTTAACTGCATTTCCTGTTCCAGCTTTTCTTGCTGGTGTTCTGTAAAATCCTGTAATTCTTTGATGCTCTCCGGATCGCTGAACTGAGATTCCTCCAAAGTTATTTTGCAGATCATTACCCGGAGCAGATTCTGATAGGTTTCTTTCCAGATTCCCGGTTCTTCTGATTGATTACTGATGGCCATGCATCTTCTGAAAAGATCTGTTTTATCAAAGGCCGACAGATATGGATTGTTGGAAAATTGCAGAATCTGAAAGGCTGTACAATGAAAATTTTCTTTTGCAGCTGCCTGCATCAGGAGCTCGGGATATTTTCGGGCATTCATAGACGCAACAGAAAATTCCTCTGCCTGTTTTTGAGCAGAAAGCAGCATTTTCTTTGGGGCTTTCTGTAGCAAAAATCCATTTTCCGGAAAGAGATTTCCAAAGATATTTTTAAAAATAGCTTGTTGTACTGCTGCTTTCAGTGTCATTGCATGAGAATGCATCTGCGGGCAATCCAGATTTCCGGCGACTGCTGTAATTTCATATTTTTCTTTGAGTGAAAGCAGCGTCGGAACAAGCAGATATTCTGTATCTGTCAGAATTTCCAGACGATGATAGACATCATGGTACGGCGCACCCGCGCGATCTCCCTTGGAAAACAGGAGCTTCGGGAAAAAATTCCAGCAGATACCTTCTAAGGTATGGTCTGTTACCTTTGCCTGCGCCAGCTCATAGATAGAATCATATCCTTCCTGATTGCTTTTTACTGTAACATGGGTATCGGATTGCACAGAATATAATTGACGTTCATAATAATTGGACAGAAAAATTCTGTCGCCCAAGTGATCCCAGGAATACATATAGTCCATATAGGATTCATACACATGATTTCCAAACATACTTGTCGTTGGTCCGACAAACAGAGAGTTCCACGCTTCGTAAGTATCAAGTTTTTGATTAAAAGCATTTACCATTTTTGCCTGTTCTTCTTTTGTATATTTGGAAATTTCCGTTCGTTCATTTGTCTTTTGCACAGAAGTTCCGCCTTTGCGGCGTCCGTGCTCAACCAGGAGAAGAAAGATGATTTCTTCTTTTTCCAGAAATTCTATTTCAAAAGAAATATCCCATGATTTTTCATCACAATAGGTTCTGTAATTACTACCTGAATTTATCGCTTTTTGTAATATTTCGGGATCAAGAGTTTCCCATGGAATCGAAACAGGAAAGTCCATATTTTATTTCCTCCAGGTGTCTGCTGATAAAATGATGTTGGAGGCAAAAAATATTTTGCCTCCCTTGTCATCCGATTGCTTTGCATGATATGCTTTGGCAATTCTTATTTTAATACTTTGATAGATACTTTTCCGCCAATTCCGGCCTGACACTGAACTTTTAAGATATCTCCGTCTTTTAAATCCAGATCCAGGTAACCATCACCAGTTTTAAACATGGCACCGGCTAAGGATTTTCCTATTTCGCCGACGGATATTTGTTCTGCGAGGCCGCTGCCTGCAGAAAATCCAATGATGGACCCCATCAGATTGACATTCCCTTTTTTGCTGTCTTTTGCCGGATCTATCATAGAAATACGATGAACGCCAGGAGTTAAGCTGATTTCATATGGAGTCTTAGATGCCTCATATAAAGTTCCTTCTTTTTCGTCATCAATAAAGATGCCTATTTTTGCTTTGGAATTCATCATTTTATTGTACTTGAGTGGATGAAACATTTTGTCCATGACGCTCATGGAAAGATCTTTTGCCATTCGATTGGAATCTTTTACTGTTAATACTAATCTTGCACTCATATTTTCCCTCCTGAAGTCAAGCGTTTCAAGTGATGCGCTTTTGTATTTTGGGTATCGGATTGTTGTTTTGGTATGGAATAGAATGATCCGATTCCGGCTAAAATTTGTGTTTATTATACTATTATTTGAAAAACTATATGAAATAGGCATAAAAATTAGACAAAAAATCAGATGAAAACATAAATTAAACTTTTAATGATTCCTATGATCCGATTTTTTAAAAAGAAAATTGATTTTATGGGAAAACAAAACTTATTTTGGAATGGAGAGAAGCGCAGGAGGCTGTGAACGACAGAACAAAAGAAAGAAATGACAGAAAACAGATACCGCGGTGGCAAAGCTGTTCACAAAGCTGGCGGGCGTGACAACGGCGTCTTATCTGTGGGTTGAAACAAAATATCATGAAAAACAGAAAAGAAGCATATCGTATAAAGATAACGGATGAACGCAGGTGAATCCATGAACAGACTCTGGAGCGGTATGCTTCTTCTTGGCATTGCCTACGGTGCTTTTTGCGGAAAACTGCCGGAGGTGACAGACGGTGCGCTGCGCGCTTCAAAAGAGGCAGTTGTGCTGGCAATTTCTCTTCTGGGTGTGACGGGCCTTTGGAGCGGGCTGATGGAGATTGCAAGGAAAGCGGGAATGATCGACAGCCTGGTAAAAAAGATGGGACCGGTCATGCGCTTTTTGTTTCCAAAGGTACCATCGGATCACCCGGCCATCCAATCGGCTGCCACAAATATGATCTGTAATGTATTCGGTCTTGGCGCAGCGGCAACGCCGCCGGGCCTTCTTGCCATGGAACAGTTCGAAGAGCTGGAAGAGGAACGGCGGAAAAACAAAAATCCGGCCGCTGTTCCGAAAGGAACTGCAAACCGGGAAATGTGCACCTTTCTGATTTTAAATATTTCTTCCCTGCAGCTGATACCGGTCAACGTGATTGCATACCGCAGCCAGTATGGCAGCGTGCATCCAACGGCCATTGTCGGACCGGCACTGGCGGCAACGGCAGCAAGCACGGTAGCGGCTGTTTTATTCTGCAAATGTATGGAAAAATGCAAAAGCTGAGAATGCGGTCTGCCCAGGAATATTTATAAAAAAACAGTAAATTCGCCTTCTTAGGACTAGCCGCCGCGGCAACGGCTTGGTACAATAAAGGAAATGAGGGATATTGAATTTTACATAGGAGGAACACAAGAGCATGGCAGGATATGTGAGTCTTCAGGATGTAACCAAGACATACAAAATGGGTGAAGTCACCATCAAGGCCGCGGATGGAATCAGTTTTGATGTGGAAAAGGGTGAGTTTGTGATTGTTGTTGGACCGAGCGGTGCGGGTAAGACGACGGTGCTGAATATTTTAGGCGGAATGGACACAGCGACTTCCGGAAAGGTGCTGGTGGACGGCGCGGAAATCAGCAAATACCGCGGCAAGAAGCTGATCCAGTACCGGCGGGAGGATATTGGATTTGTTTTTCAGTTTTATAATCTGATGCAGAACCTGACGGCGCTCGAGAATGTGGAGCTGGCGATGCAGATTTGTAAGCATCCGCTGGATGCGTCGGAGGTGCTTGCGGAGGTTGGGCTGGAAGAGAGAATGAATAACTTCCCGGCGCAGCTTTCGGGCGGAGAGCAGCAGCGTGTGGCGATTGCGCGTGCGCTGGCGAAGAATCCGAAACTGCTGCTCTGCGATGAGCCGACCGGCGCGCTCGATTATGTGACGGGAAAAGCGATCTTAAAGCTGCTGCAGGATACCTGCCGGGAGAAGGGGATGACGGTCATTGTCATCACTCACAACTCGGCGCTGACACCGATGGCGGACCGCGTGATTAAAATCCGAAACGGAAAAGTGGCGGGAATGAAAACAAATGAGAACCCGACGCCGGTGGAAGAGATAGAATGGTAGGTGGACGATGAGAGCATTTCGAAAAGACTTTATCCGGGAAATCACAAAGAACAAGGGGCGGTTTCTGTCAGTCTTTTTCATCGTGCTTCTTGGCGCGGCGTTTTTCTCGGGCATTCGGTCGGCGGAAGGAGATATGAAGGTTTCGGCGGACCGGTATTATGATGAAGTAAATTATATGGATTTGAAAGTCCTTGGAACGCTGGGGCTGACAGACGATGATCTGGCGGATATCGCGAAGACGGATGGCGTGAAAGCGGTCTACGGCGGAAAAACGGTGGAAGTGCTGCATGACATCGGCGAGAGCGAGCAGGTTGTGAAGCTGATTGCGCTGACGGACGGTGTGAATGAGCCGCGCGTGGTCGAGGGACGGATGCCGGAGAAAGAGGATGAAATTCTTGTTGATACGCAGTTTCTAAAAAGTTCCGGCTGTGAGATCGGAGATCAGGTAACGTTCACTTCCGGAACGGAGGATCCGCTCTCAGATTCGCTGACCGGGGACACGTTTACGATTGTTGGTTCGGCGACACTCCCTTATTATATGGATCTGAACCGGGGAACGGGCTCGATTGGAAACGGAAGCATCAACAGTTTTGCACTGCTGCTTCCGGAGACATTTACCTCGGATCTCTATACAGAGATTTACGTCCAGGCGGACGGCGCACAGGAAGAGGCGAGCTACAGCGATGCGTATGATGAGACGGTGAAGGCTGTACAGACGAAGATTGAAGCGCTCGAGGATGCGGCGTGCGACCGGCGGTATACGGCAGTCAAAACCGAAGGACAGGAAAAGATTGATGATGCAAAACAGCAGGTCGCTGATGCAGAGCAGAAATTAGCGGACGCAAAAACAGAGCTGGATGACGGTGCACAGCAGCTTGCTGACGCGAAAGTGACGATTGCGGACAAAGAGCAGGAACTTCTCGACGGCGAACAGACGTTAAAGGACAAAGAACAGGAGCTTCTTGACGGAAAGCAGACGATTGCTGAGAAAGAACAGGAACTCCTTGACGGAAAACAGACCATTGCAGACAAAGAGCAGGAACTTCTCAGTGCGAAAGCAACAATCGCCGATAAAGAGCAGGAACTGGCATCCGGCAAGGCAACGCTGAAAGATAAAGAGGCGGAACTTGCGAGCGGAAAAGCGACGCTGGAAGCAAAGGCGGCAGAGCTGGAAAGCGGAAAAGCGGAGCTGAATCAGAAAGCCGATGAACTTGCAAGTGGAAAAACCACACTTGAGGCAAAAGCGAAAGAACTTTCCGACGGAAAAGCACAGCTTGCAGAGAAAGAAACAGAACTGGCATCCGGCAAAAAAGAGTTAGAGGAAAAAATGACGCAGCTTTCGGCGGCAAAAACCGAACTGACTCGGAAGCAGACGGAGCTGAATACTGCAAAAGAGCAGCTTTCCGAAAAAGAAACGGAATTGAATATTGCAAAGGAGCAGCTTTCCGCTGCACGCGAGGAACTGGACAACAAGAAAGCAGAAACCGCTGCAGGACGCACACAGTATGAAGCGCAGAAGGCAGCGTATGAAGAACAGAAGAGTCAGTATGAGACAGCCAAGGATCAGTTAGCCCAGATTTCCAGGCAGCTTCCGATGGTGGAGGCTGCGCAGACAGAAGTGACTGGTCAGATCGAGGTGATTGAGGCTCAGCTTGACGGACTGACGGAGGAAGATGAAGCATATGTATCCCTGTTGGAACAGAAAACTGCGCTGGAAGCAAAGCAGACAGAGTTAGCACAGCAGCTTTTCACGATGCAGGAGCAGAAAACATTTCTGGAACAAAACATCGCAGCGTTTGAAGCAGCAAGCGCTGATGCGGAAGCCCGGCTTGCGGCTGCAGAAGCTCAGATTACCGACGCAGAAAGTCAGCTTGCCGCTGCAGATGCACAATTAACAGAAAAAGAGCAGGAATGCGCCGCAGGCGAGGCACAGATTGCTTCTGCAAAAGAAGAACTGGAAAGCGGCGAAGCTCAGATTACAGAGGCTCTTGCCCAGCTTCAGGATGGAGAAGCACAAGCAGAAGCTTATCAGAAACAGATTGAGGATGGCGAAGCCCAGCTTGCATCCGCCAAAGCAGCGATTGCCGACGGAGAAGCTCAGATTGAGACGAATCGCAGTAAATTAAAAGACGGAGAAACTCAGCTTGCGGCTGCCAGAGCCCAGCTTGCTGATGGGGAACAGCAGATTGCATCGTACCGACAGACGATTCAGTCGGGTGAGGCCCAGCTTGCCGCTGCAAAGCAGACAATTTCCAGTGGAGAAAGTCAGCTCGCCGACGCGAAACAGACGATCGCCGATGGCGAAACCCAGTTAGCAGAAGCAAAGCAGACGATCGCCGATGGAGAAAGTCAGCTCGCCGAAGCCAAGCAGACGATTGCCGACGGAGAAACCCAGCTTGCCGACGCGAAACAGGAAATCGCCGACGGAAAAATCTCCCTTGCGGATGCGAAACAGGAAATTGCCGATAAAGAAAAGGAACTTGAGGACGGCAAAGCCGAATATGAAAAAGCAAAAGCCGACGCCGAACCAGAAATCGCGGATGCGAAGCAGGAAATTGCGGACGGTGAGAAAACACTCGCAGACCTGAAAAAACCAACGTGGTACGTCTGGGGACGGAATAAGGTAACGTCAACTGAGAGCTTCGGTCAGGATGCCGGCCGTATCTCGAATATCGGAAAATTCTTCCCGGTTATCTTCTTCCTCGTGGCTGCTCTCGTCAGCCTGACGACGATGACACGAATGATCGAGGAACAGCGTCAGCAGATCGGAACGTTAAAAGCCCTCGGCTATTCCGACGGCGTGATCGCCTTTAAATATTTCGCATACGCGATGCTCTCCACCGTATCCGGCGCTCTCGCGGGCGTGGTGGTTGGAGAAAAAATCCTGCCCTGGGTTATTATGAATGCCTACGGCATGCTGTATACCGGACTTCCGTATTACATGACCCTGCTGAACTGGGAGCAGGGAGGCCTTGCGATTCTGGCGAGTGCAGCCTGCACCGGCGTGGCGACGATCGCGGCATGCTACAAAGAACTCGCCGCAGGTCCGGCAGAGCTGATGCGGCCGGAAGCACCGAAAAACGGCAAACGGATTTTCCTGGAACGCATCGGCGTACTCTGGAAACATCTGAACTTTACGCAGAAATCAACCGTGCGGAATCTGGTGCGGTATAAAAAACGATTCTTCATGACCGTTATCGGAATCGGCGGATGCATGGGTCTGATCCTCGTCGGTTTCGGCCTTCAGGATTCCATCACCGCGATTGCGAAAAACCAGTTCGTCAGCCTCTTCACCTATCAGGCGAATGCTGTGCTGAATTCAGATGTGGATGAATCCGAAAAAGAAGCATTGCAGACCGATCTGGAAAACTACAGCGGCATCGATGAGCTGCTGGAAATGTACTGCCAGAACATCGAACTGCAGACCGACAAAAAGACCGTGGATGCAGTGCTTGAAGTGCCGAAAGAACTGACGAATTTCAATGACTTCTATGCCTTCCGAGACCGGAAAAGCGGAGAAGTTTACGAATTCCCGACCGACGGCGGCGCAGCCATCAGCGAAAAGACAGCAACGATGCTCGGCGTAAAAGCAGGCGACACGGTTCAGCTGAAAAAAGGCGATGATATTGTGGACGTAAAGATTTCGATCATCGTCGAAAACTACGTGCGCCATTACCTGTATCTGGCCCCGGATCTCTACGAGGAGCTGTTCGGCGGAGCGCCGGACTACAACCAGCTTCTGATGAAATATCAGGACACGTCGGGCAATTATGAGACAGCACTTGGAGAAAAAATCATGACGTACGACGGTGTAGCGGCAATCTCGTTCACATCCGACCTGATTGATCAGATTGACAACATGCTTCGTTCCCTCGACATCGTCATCGTGGTGCTGATCGTATCGGCGGGCCTGCTGGCGTTTGTGGTGCTGTACAACCTGAACAACATCAACATCACCGAACGACAGAGAGAGCTGGCAACGCTGAAAGTGCTCGGCTTCTTCGACGGCGAGGTGGCATCGTACGTGTACCGGGAAAACATGGTGCTGACACTGTTCGGCGTTATCGCGGGCATGGGAATTGGAACGTTTTTACATCATTGCGTAATTCAGACCGTCGAGGTCGATCTGATGATGTTCGGACGAAACGTGTTCCCGCGGAGCTACGGCTGGAGCGCCCTGATTACCCTGGCGTTTGCCCTGTTCGTCAACTTTATGATGTTCTACCGGTTAAGAAAAATTGATATGATTGAATCGCTGAAAAGCGTGGAGTAAACAACAGAAAAAGGCCGTCCGCGGTGATGCAGAGAATCTGCAGAAACCGTGGGCGGTTTTTTCATTTTGAAAGTGAAATATGAGCCGGAATGCTTGTTTTTTCAGACATTTCGTTGTATAAAAAAGATAAGGGTTTTTATCAGAACAGAATCAAAAAACAAAGAGTAAAGGGGATTTTTACAAATGGGAACAACAGAAACGAAAAAAATGAGAGTCGGCGTTGTCGGCTGCGGAGCGATCAGTGATATTTATCTGACGAACATGATTCATAACTTTGAGAATCTTGAGGTAGCAGCATGCTGCGCAGGCCATCTTGAACATGCGAAAAAGAAAGCAGAGCAGTATGGCATCAAGGGCTGTACCTACGAGGAAATTCTGGCAGACCCGTCGATTGAAATGGTAGTCATTCTGACACCGGCACCGACCCACGAGGGGCTGATCCGTCAGGCACTGGAAGCCGGAAAACACGTTTACACTGAAAAAACAATGACCCTCGCACCGGAAACGGCAGCGAAACTGATCGAGCTGGCAGAGGAGAAACATCTCTATCTCGGTTCCGCACCGGACACCTTCCTTGGATCGGCACTGCAGACCGCAAGAAAAGCGATCGACGACGGGCTGATCGGCGAGGTGACATCTTTCGAAGCATGCGCAAACCGCGATCTTGATTTGCTGGCGAGCATCTTCCGTTTTCTGCGGATGCCGGGCGGCGGTATCTGCTACGATTTCGGTGTTTATTATCTGACCGCCATCGTCAGCCTTTTCGGCCCGGTGGACCGTGTCGTTTCCTCCGTGCGCAACCTTGCGCCGAAGCGCGTCAATGTCGTCCCGGACAGCCCGGAATACGGCCAGGAATTTGACTACAGCAACGAGAGCCAGGCTTTCACGATTCTGGAAATGAAAAACGGCGTGACCGGCACATTCTGTGTCAATGGCGACAGCACCATCAACGATCAGGCGGTATTCACAATTTACGGCAAAAAAGGTATTTTAAAGCTGGTGGACCCGAACAATTTCGGCGGCGATATCGTCTACATTCCGGGCGTGAAGGACTGGACACAGCAGGCAGTTCCGGAAGTGCTGGATTATGGCTTTGCCTACAGCGAAAACAGCCGCGGCCTCGGTCCGTCCGAGATGGCAGAAGCAATTGCAGAGGGCAGACTAAACCGTGCGAATGCCAAAATGGCATACCATGTACTGGATGTGATTGATCAGATTATGAAGAGCGCAAAATCGGGCGCATTTGAGAAGGTTCCGTCCACCTGCGAGAGACCGGCGGCACTGCCGGTACCGGAAAAAGAGCAGTAAAAATAAGGAGTATTTATGGAAATATATAAATTACAGCAATTGCTGTCGGAAATGTCTTTACAGGAAAAAATAGGACAAATGGTACAGCTGACCGGTGCATATTTTGATAAGGATGCGGTACTGACCGGTGTTGTCGGAGAACAATTACCGCCGGAATGGATAATCCGGTATGCGGGTTCTGTGCTGGGGGTGATTGGCAAAGAAAAAATATATGACATTCAGAGCAAATATATGGAACAACACCCACATCATATTCCTCTTATCTTTATGGCGGATGTGATCCATGGATGCCGGACAATTTTTCCGATTCCGTTGGGACAGGCCTGTTCCTTTCATCCGGAGCTGGTTTCCGAGGCTGCGTCGATAGTTGCCTCGGAAGCCTCTTCTGAAGGGCTTAAAGCAACATTTTCTCCTATGATTGATGTTTCAAGAGATCCGCGTTGGGGAAGAATGATGGAGTCTTTTGGAGAAGACCCGTATATGAACGGAATCATGGGAAAAGCAATGGTAGATGGCTATCAGCAGAAAAGCGATCAGGGAGTAGCAGCGTGCCTGAAGCATTTTGCAGGTTACGGAGCAGTGAATGCAGGGCGGGAATACAATGATGTTGAAATATCCCAACGGACATTTCTGGAGCAGTACGTAAAGCCTTTTTGTATGGCATTAAAGGCAAAGCCTGCTATGGTTATGACTGCATTTCATGCAATAGATAGAAAACCGATCAGTGGAAATAAAAAACTTCTCAGGGAGTTTTTGCGGGATAAAGAAGGTTTTGAGGGAACTGTTATTTCAGACTGGGGATCGATCGGACAGCTGGTGGAACAGGGAGTGGCAGCTGATCTGGAAGAAGCTGCGGTTCAGGCTGCAGAAGCCGGTGTGGATATTGATATGATGAGTCCTGCTTATATGTTTTGGCTGGAAAAACTGGTGGAAAACGGACAGATTCCGGAAGCCCTTATTGATGAGAGTGCATTCCGGGTTCTGATGATGAAAAACCAGCTGGGTCTTTTTGAAGATCCGTTTGCAGGACTTGGGAAGAGTGAAAAACTCACCCCGTATTACCGGGCAAAAGCATATGAACTGACCAGCGAAAGCTGCGTCCTTTTAAAAAATGAAAAAATATTGCCTCTGTGCCAGAAACAGAGGGTGATATGGGCCGGACCTTATGTGACATCAAAAGAATTTTTGAGTCGCTGGTCAATTTTTGGTGAACACGAGGCAGTTGAGACCATAGAGGATATTCTTCAAAAGAAGCAGATAAAGGCGGAATGTATGCCGGGCTGCAGAATGCTTTCGGATGAAGAGTGTAAGATATGGCAGGTGGAACCGGAGCGGTTTGATGAGCCAGGGAATGAACGGTGGCTGGAAACGATAACCGGGGAGGATACTGTTGTATGTGTGTTGGGGGAACATGAGTCTCAGTCGGGAGAAGCGGCCAGCAGAGCGTTTCTGACCCTGCCGGAAGAACAGCAGCTGTTTTTTGAAAAAATAGCAAAGCGCACCAGAAATATTGTAACTGTGGTAATCACAGGAAGACCGCTGGATCTGCGAAGAATATCCGAAAAATCCAGGGCTGTTATTATGGCATGGAGACCCGGAACTATGGGAGCGGAAGCAGTGGTAGACATTGTATACGGAAGAACCAATCCTTCCGGAAAACTGGCTGTAAGTATCCCATGGTGTGTGGGACAGGTGCCGGTGAGCTACTGGGATATAAAAACAGGACATATTTATGATGCCGATCATCCGGAGAACCGTTTCAGCAGCAGATATATGGACATTCCCAATACTCCGTTATATCCGTTTGGCTTTGGACTGTCTTATACAGAATTTAATATTTCGGATATTGAGGTACAGGCAGGACCGGATAAAAGAGTTCATGTACATTGTAAGGTAAGTAATACAGGTAAGGTTGCGGGGGCAGAGGTAGTGCAATGTTATTATGAAACGTTATGTTCATCTGTAGTACGTCCGAGAAAAGAGCTTGTTCGCTTTCAGAGGGTATTCCTGGAACCGGGGGAAAAGAAAACGGTAGATTTCTCTATAGATCGGGAAGAATTTTCTTATTACGATGAAAATATGGAAATCGTCTGCAGCCAGATGAAGCTTCGCATTAGCATTGGAAACAGCAGTGATCATGAATGGGGAAATAGTGTTATATTTGTTTAGCGGGGAGGACACGGCTGGAATGTGTGGAGGCCATGCCGAATTCATAGCCTATTTCTGATAGGATTGCAGGTACATCTGACGGAAGTCGGTAGGGCTTACATTTTTTGATTTCAAAAAGACTCTGTTAAACGTAGAAATACTGTTAAAACCGGATTCGAGCGACACTTCGGTGATCGTGAGATCCGGTTTTTTTAACAGGTTTTCGGCGATATGGAGCCGTTCCCTGGTGACGAAATCCGTGAAGGAGAGGCCGGTGTATGCGCGGAACAGCTTGGAAAAATGGCAGCGGGAGAATCCGGCGACTTTTGATGCTTCTTCCAGGGAAACCGGTTCGGTGCAGTGACTTGAGATCCAGGTACATGCAGCAACCATCTGGCGGTGTACCTGTGCGGAATGGCCTGTTTTTTGCGGTGCGGCAGTTTCGGTCGGCACGGAGAGATTTTCGCCGAGCAGAATAAAAAACTGATATAGCAGAACGCATCCGCGCAGTTCGGAAAAACTGATACCGGAGAGGGAGAGCCTGCGCAGCTCTGTCAGAAATCCGCGAAGCTTTTCGATTTCCGGGAAGTTGTTCTGATTCAGAAGACGGATCTGATAAAAAAGATAAGCAACAGACTGGAAATCCACGCGTTTTTCCAGAAAATCTGCATCGAGCTGAAGCATGATCAGGCGATGTTCTTTGTTGGTTGTGGAAACAGCGTGCAGCTCGCCGGGCCAGATAAAAAGAAGATCACCGGGCTTTAGCGGAAAGGTTTCTCCATTTACTTCATAGATAATGCCGTTATCCTGTGCAAGCACAATTTCGATATAGTGATGCCAGTGCAGACCGAAATAGGCGGGGACATGCGAAATAGAGATATCGTAAACATAGCTGTTAGCAAAATGATTGTTTTCGAAAAAAGAAGTCGAATCGTTTTTCATGGCAAAAGAATCCTCCGTATCTGATAAACGGTATTATACAACAGAAGAGAGAAAAAATATAGAAAAAATCGAAACATCTGGGCAATGATCGGCAATATATAAGTAGTGTTTTACGAGGATCTGTATTATGGTTAAGATATGAAAATTGTGAAGAACGGCAGAAATCGGAAAAAGAGTGATGTGATTTTGGCGAAAATTCACAATAAAAGTTTATGAAAAGTGAAGAAGTGAGAGGTAAGCGAAAAATGCAGATTTATGTAGATGGAAATGCTGTGCGAAGCGGAAATGGGCAGAAGGAATATCCATTTCAGACGATTTCCGAGGCGGCAAAAATTGCAATGCCCGGCGACGAGGTGCTTGTAGCGCCTGGCGTATATCGGGAATATGTAGATCCGGCGAATGCGGGATGTGAGGATGCAAGAATTGTGTACCGTTCTGTGGAACCGGGAAAAGCTGTGATTACCGGTGCGGAAATTGTGGATAACTGGGAGCATTTGGAAGGTGATGTGTGGACAGCGCGCGTTTCGAACGGATTGTTTGGGGATTACAATCCATATACGACACTGGTCAGCGGTGACTGGTTTATCGCATCCTACACGGCACACACCGGAGAAGTGTATCTGAATGGAAAATCTATGTATGAGGTGACAAGTCTGGATCAGGTGAAAAAGCCGGAGATCTATAAAAAATCCTGGGATCAGGCATTCACGGTTTACACCTGGTATGTGGAGCAGGACGAAGAGAAGAATGAGACCGTTTTCTATGTGAATTTCCAGGGGAAAAACCCGAATGAGGAAACGGTGGAAATTAATGTGCGCGAGAATTGCTTTTATCCATCGAAGGAGGGCATTGGTTATATCACGCTGTCCGGCTTTGTTGTAAAACAGGCGGCAACCCAGTGGGCTCCGCCGACGGCATATCAGGAAGGAATGGTCGGCCCGCACTGGTCAAAGGGATGGATCATCGAGGATTGTGAGATTTCAGATTCGAAGTGCTCGGGCATTTCACTTGGAAAATACAGACAGCCGAACAATGACAATAAATGGCTCAAATGGAAATTCAAAGATGGCACACAGACGGAGCGTGACTGTATCTGCCAGGCGCAGCGGGAGGGATGGACAAAGGAAAACATCGGAAGCCACATCATCCGCCGGTGCAACATCCATGACTGTGGACAGACGGGTATTGTAGGCCACTTAGGTGGTGTGTTCTCGATCATTGAGGATAACCACATTCACCATATCAATAATAAACAGAACCTTGCGGGTGCGGAGATCGGCGGCATCAAGATGCATGCAGCAATCGATGTGATCATTCGAAGAAACCATTTCCATCACTGTACGAGAGGCCTCTGGCTCGACTGGCAGGCACAGGGCACACGTGTTACGCAGAACCTGTTCCATGACAATACGCTGCCGAACGAGGAAAATGCAAATCCAGAAGGTATGGACGGTATCGGCGAGGATATCTTTATTGAAATTTCCCACGGACCGACACTGGTGGACAATAACGTACTGCTTTCGGACCGCGCGATGAAGCTGGCAACGCAGGGTGTTGCGGTAGTACATAACCTGATCGCGGGATCGTTTACTGCTGTCGGCCGCGGTGTCAACAATGGCTCCGAAAAGCTGCCGTCGCCACGCTACACACCGTACCATGTGCCGCATCGCACGGAGATCAACGGATTTATGACGGTTCTTCACGGTGACTGCCGGTTCTACAATAATATCTTCATCCAGAAGCCGGTTCGTGCGGGAATGGAAGAAATCCGTAAACTGACCGGAGATAATGAGTGGGATGACGGAAATCTGACAGCAGGAACCGCACCGTACAGCGGATATCCGACATTGGAGGAGTACGTGGCAAGATTTGAGGGCTATTGCGGAATGGGCTCCGGAAAGTCACCGGATCTGTATTACGAGAAGCTGCCGGTATGGCTTGGCGGCAACGTTTACTTCAATGGGGCGAAGCCGGCAGAGCAGGAACAGGACGCTGTAGTGGATACCGAGCATGAAATCACCATCGGTGTAAAAGAAGAGAACGGAAAATGGAAACTGGAGACCAATGTTTACGATTATCTGCCGCAGAATGCCTGTGCAGTGATCTCAACGGAGACGCTTGGCATGGCATTTGAGCCGGAACAGAAATATGAGAATCCGGATGGAACGCCGATCGTGTTCCGATATGACTACTTCGGAAACCGTCAGGGCATTCATCCGCTGCCGGGCCCGTTTGCATCAAAAGAGGCTGCGGAAGAAGCATTATCATAAAGAAGTTCTATAGACCCGCAAAAAAATAGCGTAAAAAATTCAGCGCCGCAGAGAGTGAATGATTGCGTCACAGCCTTTTTTGCAGTGTTTTCAGGTTTTACTATAACAAAAAGGAGTATAGAAAAATGATTTACTATGTCAATAATTCCGCTCCGAAGAATGGAAACGGAACAAAAGAGATGCCGTTCAAGTTCATCAACGATGCGGCAAAAATTGCAAAGGCAGGAGATGAAGTCCTGGTTGCACCTGGTATTTACCATGAATATGTTGATCCGGTCAACGGAGGAACCGAGGATGCAAGAATCGTCTATAAGAGTGAGAAGCCGCTCGGCGCAAAGATCACCGGTGCGGAAACGATGAATGACTGGGAGCATTACAAAGATAATGTGTGGGTATGCCGTGTAGACAACGGAGTGTTTGGCAATTATAACCCATACACGACAATGGTCGGCGGTGACTGGTATTTTGCACCGGTGGTACGCCATACCGGCGCGGTTTATCTGAAAGACCGCCAGTTATACGAGGCAGAGACGCTCGAGGAGTGTATCAAGGGCGAGGTTTATGCGCCGTCCTGGGAGCCGGAGTGGTCGGTTTACAAATGGTATACCGAGCAGGACAAAGAGAAAAATCAGACGGTCATCTACGCAAACTTCCAGGGTAAAAACCCGACGGAGGAAAAAGTAGAAATCAACGTGCGCCGGAACTGCTTTATGCCGTCGAAAACAGGCGTAAATTACATTACGTTCAGTGGATTTGATGTCAGCAAGGCGGCAACGACATGGGCGCCGCCGGCTGCTTATCAGGACGGTATGATCGGTCCGCACTGGTCGAAGGGATGGATTATTGAGGACTGTGAGGTCAGCAACAGCAAGTGCTGCGGTATTTCGCTCGGAAAATATTACGATCCGGAGAACGACCATTACTTTACCAGAAAACACGTAAAAAGCCCGACCCAGATGGAGCGTGATGCTGTGTGCCGCGGCCAGTATCACGGCTGGACGAAGGAGAACATCGGAAGCCATATTATCCGCCGCTGCCACATCCATCACTGTGAGCAGACCGGTATTGTCGGACGGATGGGCGGTGTGTTCAGTATCATTGAGGACAACCACATTCACAACATCAACAATATGCAGCAGCTTGGCGGAGCCGAGATTTCCGGTATCAAGATGCATGCAGCGATCGATGTTGTGATGAGAAGAAATCATATTCATCATTGTACGATGGGCATCTGGTGCGACTGGGAGGCACAGGGAACACGCCTGACCCAGAACCTGCTGCACGACAACTGCCCGCCGGAGGGAACACCAAAGGCAGAGGGCGCCATGATGAGTCAGGATATTTTCATCGAGGTTGGCCATGGTCCGACCCTGATCGATAACAATATTATGCTCTCACCGGTCAGCGTTCGTATGGCGACCGATGGTATTGCCTGCGTACACAATCTGATGCTTGGCTCATTAACTGCAGTTGGCGGCGGAACAGGAGACCGTTACACGCCGTATCACATCCGTCACCGTACCGAGGTTGCCGGATTCATGACATTCCTGCATGGCGATGACCGGTTCTACAACAACATCTTTATCCAGAATTACCCGGTTGAGGAAACAGAAACGGTTGAGGACATGGGCTTCAAGATGGAGGATAACCAGGAGGTCGGAACGCATGTGTTCGACGAGTATCCGACCTATGACGAGTGGATCAGCCACTTTGAGCTGGATAAACCGGCCGACATGAGCAAGCTGGAGCCGTATCACAACAAGTGCCATCTGCCGGTTTGGGTAAACGGAAACGCTTACTTTAACGGAGCAAAGGCGTGTGTGAATGAAAAAGAGAATCTTATGGATAACGAGAACCAGGTTAAGGTGGAACTTGTGGAAAAAGACGGCCACTATTCCATCAAGACGAACGTGTATGAGTTCCTGAAGGATTTCCGGACGGGAATTATCAACAGTGATATTTTAGGATACGCCTTCGAGCCGGAGCAGAGATTCGAAGATCCGGACGGAAGCACGATTATCTTCGATCAGGACTATCTTGGCGAGCACCGCGGCGTGGCAGCAATGCCGGGACCGTTTGCGGATGGAGCTGAGGCAGAGAAGATTCTGTGGTAGAAAAAATCAGAACTTACCGGTTGATATGAAAAAAACAGGGCGCTGTGCAGGAAATGGCACAGCGCCCTGTTTTGGTAAAAGGAAAGTCAGGATGCCTTTGCAGAATCTTTTGCCGTCGGCATTTTCTCGTATAAGATTTTCAGCATAATCGGTGTTGCAATACTCGAGAAGAGAATCAGCAGAATCACGGCACTGAAGAAATCGCCGGATAAAAAGCCTGCATTCAGACCCTTTTGCGCGACGATCAGACAGACTTCACCGCGGGTCATCATACCGACACCGATTTTCAGGCTGTCGCCCCAGGTAAAGCCGCATCCCTTTGACATCAGGCCACAGCCGATGATTTTTGCGACAAGGCCGACGATGACGAAACAGATGGCAAAGAGTACGAATTTCTCGTTCATGCCGCTGAGCGTTGTTTTAAGACCGATACTTGCAAAGAAAATCGGTCCGAAAATCATATAGGAGCTGATATCCATTTTTTCTTCGATGTAATCGGAAGAATCGAGGGAACACAGGATAACGCCCGCAACGTATGCACCAGTAATATCGGCGATGCCGAAGTATTTTTCGGAAATGTAGGACAGTCCGAAGCAGAGTGCAAGACCCAGAATCGGGAGACGGCGGGTGTGCGGAAATACGGAGTTCATGCGGTTGAACAGCTTAAAGCAGAGAAAACCGAGCACAATCGCAAGGGCAAAAAACAGAATGGTGGAGGCTGCTACTTTCAGCGGATTGGATGTCGGATCTTTAAAACCGATGACAACAGTCAGCACAATGATACCAATGACATCATCAATGATAGCTGCGTTTAAGACGGTTGTTCCAACCTCTGTTTTCAGTTTGCCGAGTTCTTTTAAGGCCTGTACGGTGATGCTGACCGATGTTGCAGTCAGAATAACACCGATAAAAACAGCGTGGTAAAATTCTTCCGTTCCGACAGCAGAGAAGCCATAAAAGCTCATGTATAAGACGGCTCCAAGAACCAGAGGAACAAAAACACCGGCACAGGCGATCAGCAGGGATTTCACTCCGGTGCGGAGCAGATCCTTCAGGCTGGTGCCAAGACCTGCGGAGAACATCAGCAAAATGACACCGATCTCCGCCATTTGTGCGAGAAAGTCAGATTGCTGAACGAGTCCCAGCACACTGGGTCCAAGGACAATACCGGCAATCAGTTCGCCCACAACCTGCGGAGCCTTGCATTTTCTGGCAAGAATACCAAACAATTTTGCGAATACGATAATGATTGCCAGGTCTTTTAAAATGACATACGTATCCATGAAAAAGATACCCCCTTTTATGAAGTTTATGTATGTGTCGGCAGCTTGAAAGAGCAATGCCGGAGTTTGATACGCATACATTTTCAGTATAGCAAAAATTGAGAAAAAATACTATCGGCAAGAAAGAAAAAATAAAGTAAAACGGAAAAAGAGATATAGAAAAGAGCATGTAGATATAGTATGATCAAAGCAGCAAATAAATTTTACATGGAGTTCAAAAAGCGGGATCAAAAAAACGAAAGGGGAAATAAAAAATGAGAGTTGGGAACGTGAAAGAAATTGTATTTTCCAAAGATCCAAAACAGATGAACTGGCTGCGGGAGGATTTCCCATACGCCGAGGTAAAATGCCCGCCGGAGTTTTCGGCTGAGGTGCAGAATGAAAAAGACGGAGATGTGCTGACAACGAAGATTGTGGTTTCTTACAACGGTGCGCATCCGTATTTTACAAATGCCGGAAGTATTGGGGTTTCATTTCCGTTGCAGGACCGCTACACGGACAGTGTGACCTGCCGTGACTATCGGTGCCATGCACATGTTTTCTGTGGGGAGAATACCAGTTATATTATGGCGCTCCGCATGGGTGGTGCGGCTCCGCATCTGGGAATGGTGCTCACAAAAGGCAGTCTTTCTGCTTACAGTATTGAGCGCGATCTGAAACTGCAGAGCAATGACAGAGGCTGCTTCTGGCTGCATCCGTCTGCACAGGAGTTTGCGCCGGGAGACACGATGACGCTGGAGTGGAAAGTATTTCCGCATCAGGGACGCGAAGATTTCCGGGAGAAATTAAGAGCATTTTCCCAGGTGATTCTGGTGGATGCTGAGCAGTATGTGATTTATCCGGGAGAGACGAGTAAGGTAACCATTGAGCCGACATTTCCAGCGGAAAAAGTGACGATAAACGGAGCACCGCTGGAAAAGACGGAAAATGGTGTTTATGAATATCTGTTTGAAAATGAAAAAACAGGGGAGTATGTACTTTCAATTTGTGCCGACGAGGTGAAAACCACCTGCCGTCTTCTCGTGCAGGAGCGGCCGGAAACACTGGCTGCAAAACGGTGTGCGTTTATTGTTGATCACCAGCAGTATCATGGAAAGATCAAAGAACTGCAGGGCGCATATCTGCCGTATGATAATGAAGAAAAAATTCTCGTCTGCACGCCGGAAAACGATTTCAATGCCGGACGGGAGCGTACCGGTATGGGTGTGCTGATTGCACGGGCACTGCAGCAGAATCTTTTAAAAGACCGGGAAAAAGCGGAACAGAGTCTTCGTGAGTACCATGCATTCTATCTTCGCGAGCTGGTAAATGCATCAACTGGACTTGTATGCAACTGCTCAGGAAAAGACAACAGCTATTTTCGGCTTTACAACTACCCATGGGCAGTGACATTCTTTCTTGAATGCTGGAAGCTGTGGGGAGAAAAAGAAGATCTGAAGACAGCAGTTCATATCACAGAGAAATTTTATGAACAGGATGGATTCCGTTTTTATCCGATTGAAATGCCGATTGTGATGCTCTGTCATGAGTTGGAAAAAGCAGGAGAACAGAAGGATCTGAAAACAGTAAAAGATCTGTTTCGATGTCATGCTGATCAACTGATTGAGATTGGAACGGCTTATCCGGCTTCGGAAGTAAATTACGAGCAATCGATCGTACAGCCGGCGGCCGAAGTCATTCTTCAGGTTTACGAAGTGACAGGGGAAGAAAAATACCTGCGCGGAGCGGAGCAGCAGATCGCCGTCCTCGAACTCTTCGACGGCCAGCAGCCGGACTACCATCTGCATGAAACTGCAATCCGCCACTGGGACGGCTACTGGTTCGGAAAACGCAGAGTCTTCGGAGACACTTTCCCGCACTACTGGAGTGCAGAAAACGGTCGAACCTTCAAGCACTACGCTCGCCTGACCGGAAACGAAGAATATAATATTCGCGGTGAGCATTCCCTGCGTGGCGTGCTGTCCATGTTCTTTGAGGATGGAACAGCGACCTGTGCGTACCTGTATCCGTATTCCGTCAACGGCCAGAAAACCGATTTTGCTGATCCGTATGCCAATGACCAGGATTGGGGATTGTGCATGAATCTGGAATAAAGAATGACCAGAACCTTCAAACTGAAATCATACAGAGTGATTCAGTTTGGAGGTTTTTTGGATTTGCAGAAGATGGATTCCGGCATGGTGTAAGAATAATGATATGATTTTCCTCAATGATGATGTAATAAAACCAGAACCAGACAAAGGATTTGTGAAAATCAAAAGGGTATGGAAACAATCCATACTCTATTTTTTCTTTTAAAAAGAGAAATAAAAAACGTTGACGAAAAAAAAGAAATTTGATAAACTGGAAAAATAAAAGGGAGTAGCTAGCCAACCGTGTTCACTTCTTCGTCAGTACAGCTATTGATATTCAATAACTCGGAAAGTGATTAAATAGCGAGACTTTTACTGTAGATGCAGTAGGAGTCTCTTTTTTTATGCCTATAACACCTGCTGCAAAGAATGCAAAAGAAAGAGAGGAAGATACGTATGATGTTACAGGCAGGGATTTTGATAGTGGGTTTCCTTTTTCTGGTAAAAGGAGCAGACTGGTTTGTGGAAGGGTCTGCAAGCATAGCAAGAAAGTTTGGAATTCCCCAGCTGATTATCGGACTTACCATTGTTGCAATGGGAACGAGTATGCCGGAGGCTGCTGTAAGTATTACCGCAGCGATGCAGCAGAACGCAGGAATTACGATAGGAAATGTGGTTGGAAGCAATATTTTGAATATTTTTATTATTCTCGGACTTACGGCATTAATAACAAATGTGGCAATACAAAGGTCTACCTTGTTTTATGAAATACCGTTTATGATGTTTGTTACGGTAGTTTTAATGATATGCGGAATGACAGGAGGAAAAGTAACGTTTGCCGAGGGCATAGTCTTATGGGTACTGTTTCTTGTATATCTTGGCTATTTGTTTGTAATGTCGAAAAAAGGGGAAAATCCGGAAGAGGAGGAAGCGAAAAATTATCCTGTCTGGAAATGTCTTCTTTTGATGGTGGCAGGCGGCGTCCTGGTTGTAAAAGGAAGTGATTTTGCCGTCAGCGGGGCAACCGAGATTGCCCGATACTTTGGAATGAGTGAGCGTTTTATCGGATTGACGATAGTTGCTCTCGGAACATCTCTTCCAGAGCTGGTAACATCTGTGACAGCGGCAAAAAGAGGAAATGCAGGGATTGCAATCGGAAATATTGTCGGAAGCAATATTTTTAATATTTTATTTGTAATTGGAACAGCCGCACTGATCTGTCCTGTGCCATTTGAAACTAAATTTATTGTAGACACAGGAATCGCAATTCTGGCAGGTCTGGTTTTATGGATTGGGACGTACAAGAACAGGGAATTACGGAAAATGTGTGGTGTCGTTATGCTTTTATGCTATGCAGGATATTTTGCGTATTTATGTGTGGTATAAAATGAACCATTTTTGATGAAACCAGTATTTAGGCACCGACCATTTGGCCGGTGCTTTTGAAAACTGCGCGTCGCATTCTCGTTACTTCAGCCTGCAAATAAAAAGTC